>JAUNNC010000190.1 GCA_030531585.1 Eubacteriales bacterium
CGCTTGATGACGCCGGCGTAACCCTTGCCCTTGCTGGTGCCGGTCACGTCGACCTTGTCGCCCTCGGCGAACAGGTCGGCCTTGACGAGGTCGCCGACCTCCAGCTTGCTGCTGTCCTCAAGACGGAACTCCTTGAGGTGCTTGACCATGCCCACGCCCGCCTTCTTCAGGTGGCCGGCCTCGGGCTTCGACAGCTTCTTCTCGGCCACGTCCTCGTAACCGAACTGGACGGCGTCGTAGCCTTCCTTTTCTTTGGTCATCTTCTGCACGACCACGCACGGGCCGGCCTCGATGACGGTGACCGGAATGACCTTTCCGGCCTCGTCGAAGATCTGCGTCATGCCGACCTTCTTGCCGATGATGGCTTTCTTCATTGGGATAATTCCTCCTGTTGGTTATTGGTTGCCTCGCATACGGCCGACGCCCAGAGGCTGGCAACTTAACCCGTCCGCACTCGCAAGCTGCGGACTATGGGTCATTTACAATGGGTTGGGGGTTTGTCTCAGAGCTTGATCTCGATCTCGACGCCGGCGGGAACCTCGAGGTTCATCAGGGCCTCGACCGTCTTCTGGGTGGGGGCGATGATGTCGATGAGGCGCTTGTGGGTGCGGCGCTCGAACTGCTCACGGCTGTCCTTGTACTTGTGGACGGCGCGCAGGATGGTGACGATCTCGGTCTTGGTCGGCAGGGGGATGGGACCGGAGACTTTCGCGTCGGTGCGCTTGGCGGCCTCGACGATGGTCTCGGCTGCCTTGTCGATGAGCTGGTGATCGTAGGCCTTGAGGCGGATGCGGATCATGTTCTTGCTTGCTGCCATGGTTTTGTGTTCTCCTTTTTTCGTACGTTTTTGTTTCGGCGGCATTGGGTCCGCCGACTGCGTACGGATGAAACCCCCAAATCCTGTACACACAACCGTGCGTATCAGGCCGCGTCCGAAAAACAAACCGGCTTGTTTGGCCGGTTCGCGCCCCGGGCCGCGCGATATACGCGTGTACCGGAGGGGTTTCAGCCGCCCGATTGCGTACCGGAAAAGACCGGCACCGGACATACTCCACGGAAGTTACCTCGTCGCCGAGCAATCTCCCGCTTCCTCGCAGTGCGGACATGCTTTCGCACGCGCGCTCCAATAATATAGCAGGCCGAAGGCCCGCTGTCAAGAGAATTTTTGTGATTTTCGCAGAATTTTTCCCCGGTTTTTTGTCAGGGTTTCACAAGCATCTTTGCAGAAAGGTTACAGATGCGGCGATCCGGGAGAGCCGATGCCCTCCCGGATCAAGATCTTGTGTCTATAATTATAATAGGAAGCCAGTTCTTGTGTGTTCCGGTCGGAAGGCGCCTACTCCTTCCAGAACCACCCGGCCAGCCTGCTCTTCCCGTTCAGGATGCCCAGCGCCTCCAGCGTGTACAGCATCAGTGCGAAAAACAGGGTGCAGAGGCTGCGGTACTGCATGGAGGTGTGTATGATCACCGGCTGCGCCGTGACCGCGATCCAGACCGGGCCGAGGCTGCCGACCGCGAGGTACGCGGCGAGCTTCCCGTTCCTTCCCCAGCGCAGGCGCGCATAGAGATACAGACCGGCAAGGAGCGCCAGCAGGACGGGGATCAGCACCCCGGCCGAGGGCAGGCGGAGATACGCCCATACCGAGCGGAACGCCTCCGCGACCGAGTAGCTCGTCGCCGTGTCCCTGTAGCCGGAGACACCCAGACGGTACGCCGCGGAGGTGAGCGCGTCCCGGATCCCGCGGTCCTCCGTGAACAGGCTGACGGCGGCCATGTTGATCAGCCAGGTCACGACCCAGCTCACAAGCCAGCCGGCGGAGAGGCGGGCGGCGTGCTTCAGCACGTGCCGGCCCCGGTAGCGCTGGATCAGCGCGAGCAGCGGGAGCGAGAAGACGAGAAGCGGGAACGTGTAGAAATCAAAGAACTGCGTCAGCGCGCCGAACAGGCAGAAAAGCCGGAAGGTCCTGCCGTCCGACAGCTCAAGCTTCGCGCAGTTGAGCCAGATCAGCAGAAGCAGCAGCAGGATGATGCAGGTCGAATAGCCCATCGACCCGATGATCGCCCAGGGCTCGATCAGCCCCAGGCTCGCGGCGAGGGCGGCGGCTGTCCAGCCCGAGCCGCGCCTGCCGGTGGTGGCCATCGCGAGCGCGAGCAGCATATACTCCGCCGCGGCCGCAAGAAACCGGATGCCGTAGAAGGCCGTCACCACCAGCAGCAGGCGGATCGGCAGGCGGAAGCCCATGCAATACCGGGAATAGGAGACCGTGATGGTCTCCCCATGCTCCACGGTGTCCACCAGGCGGCGGTACCAGCCCAGGATATTGGGGTTGGCGTTGACCTTCTTCAGCCAGAGGTTCTCCGGATGCTCCCGGTCCAGCGTGTAGGCGGTCATCACGCTGACGGAGTCCACGGTCGTCGCCCGGTCAAACTCGACGTGGCCCGCGACCTCCTGGAAGTTGCGCGGCCAGCCCTCGTCGTTCAGCTGATACGCCGAGGCCAGCGCGTGATCGAGAATCACGGAGTTCGGAATAAAGGATACCGCCCACAGCAGCAGCATGCCGACCGCATACACCGCAAGCGGCATCAGGAGGACCTGCCACAGGCTGCCTCCGTCCCAGATCTTTTTCATGTGAGACTCCTTATTTGTGGAAGAGCTTCTTGGCCTGGTACCTCGGCTCGAAGGAGATGTTGACGCCGAGCTTCTTGAACAGCTCCTCATCCACATGGGAGAGGATGACGGAGGAGTGCGCCTCGCAGCCCTTGAGCCCGGAGAGCTGGTCGATGGCGAGATCGGCCATGGGGTTGGTGACCGCGCAGATCGTCAGGGCGATCAGCAGCTCGTCCGTGTGCAGGCGCGGGTTGTGGTTGCCGAGGTGCTCGACCTTCAGGTGCTGGATGGGCTTGATGACGCCCGGGGCGATCAGCGGCAGCTTTTTGTCGATGCCCGCCAGCGCCTTGAGGGCGTTGATCAGACAGGCCGAGGACGCGCCCAGCAGCGAGGTCGTCTTGCCGGTGACGATGCGCCCGTCGTTGAGCTCGAGCGCGACGGCGGGACCGCCGGAGTCCTCCGCCTTCTTCAGCGCCGCGGCGACGACCGGGCGGTCGGCCGGGGTGATGCCGAGGGAGTTCATGATCAGCTCGATCTTGCGCACCTCGCTCGGGTCGGACAGGCCCTTGCGCACGGAGACCGCGGCGGCGTACCAGCGGCGGATGATCTCCTGTTTGCTCGCCGCGCGGCAGACCTCGTCGTCCGAGATGCAGAAGCCGACCATGTTCACGCCCATGTCCGTCGGGCTCTTGTACGGGCTCTCGCCGTAGATGGACTTGAAGATCGCCTCCAGCACGGGGAAGATCTCCACGTCGCGGTTGTAGTTGACCGTGGTCGCGCCGTAGGCTTCGAGGTGGAAGGGGTCGATCATGTTCACGTCGTCCAGATCCGCCGTGGCGGCCTCGT
>JAUNNC010000191.1 GCA_030531585.1 Eubacteriales bacterium
CGACATCCGCACCCCGATGAACGCCATCATTGGTTTTACCAACCTTGCTCGAAAAGAAACAGAGCCTGCGAAGATTTACGGGTATCTCGACAAGATTGACAGCTCCAGTCAGCATCTGCTCGCACTGATAAATGACATCCTTGAGATGAGCCGCATCGAAAACGGAAAGATCGAACTGGAGTATGCGCCGTTGGATCTTTGCGCGGTCTTTGAGGAAATCAGGGATCTGTTTTCTGAACAGATGAAACAAAAGCGCCTAGACTTCCAGGTTCACACGAGACAGATCAGGAACCGCTATGTCTGGTGTGACAAGAACAACCTGAACCGCGTGCTCCTGAACATCATCAGCAACGCATACAAGTTCACGCCGGATGAAGGGACGATCACACTCTCCCTCCTGGAAACGGGTGGCGGAGAAGGCGGATATGGTTCCTACGAGATCCGCGTGCAGGATAACGGCATCGGCATGTCCAAGGAGTTTGCGGAAAAGATGTTCATTGCCTTCGAAAGGGAGCGGACTTCCACGGTCAGCGGCATGGAGGGCACGGGGCTCGGAATGTCGATCACAAAGAGCATCATCGACCTGATGGGCGGCACCATTGATGTCCTGACAGCTCCCGGATCGGGACCTACGATCATTATCCGAATCAAACTCAAACTGGCCGAGGCGAATGATGTCCGCAGTCTGGAAGAAACAGACGACGGGGATGGAAACCCTGACACAGAGATGGAAGCCGAAGTGGTTTTCACTGGAAAGCGCCTTCTCCTGGTGGAGGACAATGCGATCAATATGGAGATCGCCAGCATGCTTCTTTCGCGGGCCGGCTTTACAGTGGAGCGGGCGGAGAACGGAAAAATCGCGCTGGATATGGTCTCATCCTCTCAACCGGGTTATTATGACGCTATCCTGATGGACATACAGATGCCGGTGATGGATGGCTACGAGGCGACGCGGGCAATACGCGCGCTGGATAATCCCGCGCTGGCGGGAATCCCTATCCTGGCCATGACGGCGAACGCATTCAAGGAGGATGAACAGGCGGCAGAGCAGGCAGGCATGCAGGGCCATATCGCAAAACCGATCGATATCCCGAAGATGATGGAGACAATCCGGAAGGCGTTGATCAAAAAACAGGCGTAGGAAAGGGCATCATAACAGTTTGCAGCAAGAGTCTTAAACAAGCCATTTTTCACATGATACGGTCATAGCGTCACTCCGCCCTGACCGTAATGCGGTTTCCTCCCCTGAAAAGGAACTCAGCGCTGCCATCGGCGTGGACCGTCACCAGTATGACCAGCAGGCGCCATGCCTTTTCATTCCAAACGTCGATGGTCCAGCTTTTGTCACGCACATTCTGTCCATGCAGGTTCTCAACATATTTTCTCCACACTGCATGCCCGCATCAGCTTGTCCTGCTTTTCCGCTTTGAGTCGGTTCCAGTTTCACGTCAGACTTTCTGAACCGCTCATCGTAGGCTGCAGCATTCTGATCGAATGCCTCCTGGGAGACGTCAGTGACAGCATGCTTGCAGATGAGGGCTTTGTTCAGCGCATCCACCGTGTCGACCTCCTGGGCGGCAGTGATTCTCATTTCCAAGCATTTTTTCAAATTACAAGCTGAACATCAGCTTAGTTGAGCGTCAGGCAAATCGGATTCCGTCAGATGATGCGACAACATTTTGCCCTGTCAATTGGCGTAAATGACCAATATTGTGTACATGTCTTGACGAAACCGGAACGTTATGATATACTGCGCTCAAAGGAAAAATGTCATCGATAACGCAAAGGCTGCAAGGCCCGCGCTTATGCCACGGCGGACTGATAAGACGAACGAGGAGGGTGCAACATGAGAATCGCATACACCGGATGGACATGGCTCGTCAACCACGAGGACAATTATCGCTGGGAATTCGAACAGTTTTTGAAGGAAGTCTCCGATCTCGGGTATGACTCAGTGGAGAATTTCGCCTTCATCATGAAGTACTTTGACAATGACCCCGTACCTGTGAAGGAACTGCTGGACAAGTATGGCCTTGAGATGGTCAACCTCTACGAGCATTTCTCAGTCGATCCGGAAGCGGACTATGCCAACGCCGAGCGTTACGTGGCGTTCATGAAGGCGATCGGCGCGACTTACCTCAACATGCAGGGCGTGATGTGGAAGGAGGCGCCCTTGGATCGGCCCACCGACGAGGCGCAGATCAAAGCCTACGCTGAACTGAGCAACCGCATTGGCAGGCTGTGCCGGGACAACGGCTGCGTGGCGGTGTTCCATCCCCATGCCTGCACGCCGGTTTACACGGAGGAGCAGATCGACCTGCTGATGAAGAATACCGACCCTGAACTGGTCTCCCTCTGCCTGGACACAGCCCACACCACGCTGGCGGGGATGGACCCGGTGAAGGCGTTTGCCAAATACCTGCCCAGACTGGGTTACGTCCATCTGAAGGACGTAGATCCGGATGAAACGGTGCACCCCGAGTGGCCGATGAAGCGCTTCTGCGCACTGGGCACCGGCACAGTGGACTTCAAGGGCATCGTCAAAGTGATTCGCGATGGGGGATACGACGGAGTGCTTTGCGTAGAACTGGACAACCCGAAGGTGTGTAATTACAAGTCGGCCATGATCTCCCGCCGGTATATCCACGATGTGCTGATGATGTAATAGGGTCGGGCTTTCCAGCCCACACCTCCCCGAGACGAACACCCGCGCCGCTTCACGGATGCCCAAATCTCCGCGCGATGCCCCGATATGCCGCAAATAGGACTTGAACGCAACCATGTTCTATGTTAGAATAATTAATTATAGGACTGAAAAGAATTGGGAGAAAAAACGTGACAAGCGCAAATGAAACTGATAATTCCACCCTCATGACAACCAAAAACGGCACAGCTTCGCGCAGAAAGCCTACGATCAAAGACGTCGCAAGGCTTGCAGGCGTGTCAACCGCCACCGTCGAGCGCGCTTTGAAGGACAAAGATCGCATACGCGGTGAAACCCGGCAGCGCGTGCTGTCAGCGGTACAGGAGTTGGGTTACCAGACCAACGATGTCGCAAAGGCACTTCAAAACAATCGTATCTACAACGTACTGGCAGTATACCATACAGTGCCGGAGTACTTTACGGGTAACTTCACGCGTGGTTTCACCGCGGCGGCGGAAAACCTCAAGAGCCGCGGCTTGGTGCTGACGACGATTCGCACGCCGTCGCTGGCGCCTTCCTCTGCGATCGAGGTGCTGCGAAACGTGGACTTTTCCGGCGTAGACGGCATGCTGATCGACTGTGGCGGTGCAGCGCTTGACGATTGCATCGCTACAGTGTCTGCCATGGGCATCCCGGTGGCGACGTTTGGCTCAGATTCCCCATCCTCAACCCGGCGCTTCTACGTCGGAGAGGACCCCTATATCTCGGGCAAGCTGGCCGGGGAGATTGCCGGAAAAATG
>JAUNNC010000031.1:0-14810 GCA_030531585.1 Eubacteriales bacterium
GCGGTTGGTTGCGCTCTCGTGTAACTTTATCGTAATCTACTCGATCGACCCCGAGACCGGTCACTTCACGGAATTCAGCGCCGCCAAGGAATACGCGGATTACGGGATCGCCAAGGAGGGCGAGGATTTCTTCGGCCAGCTCGAGCGGAACAGCCCCGCGGTCGTCGAGCCGGAGGATCTGGAGAACTACATGCAAGCCGCCACGAAAGAGAACATGCTGCGTGAGATCCGCCTGCATGGTCTGTTTGTCATTCACTACCGCCTTCTTTTCAACGGCCGTTACCGTCCCGTCAGCCTGCGGGCCACACTGGTGAAGGAGCCGGGCGGCGAAAAGCTGATCGTCGGCATCAACAGTCTGGACGCTTAACGCGCAACGGGTCGTTGGTACATCTCCACCCGGGCAGCCGAAGAAAACGGCTGTCCGGGTTCTTTGCGTCCCAAGACGAACAGTCAATGCAAAAAGCCAAATCTGCCGTTCGTACAGATTTGGCTTTTCTCTCAGGTGTTTTCCGCAGACTGCGGCAAAGCGCCTCACATCTCGGCAAGAACGGCCTCGATCTCCGGGCTGCACAGCAGCTCGTACAGAGTATCCTGCGACAGCACACCGCGCTTGAGATCCGCGGGGAGCATCCCCTGCTCGTCCAGCTCATAGTCCCGCAGCCAGTCTCCGGAAGCCTGATACGCCGCCAGCTCCCCGGCCGCCGCACGAAGCTCCGCGTCTTTTTCGATGCGTTCCGGGGTATTGCGAAGCGCCAGCGTCAGCTTGTCAAACAGTGCCTCCATATGGGAAACTCGCGCGAGCGCTTCGGGCAGCTTCTTCTTTCCTGTCCTGTGATTCGGTTTGGTCATTTCCTCCTCCTCCTTCGCATATTCAGTCTAGCAAAAACGCTTGCCGTATTCAATAGCCGCGAAAGAATGTTCTTGCAAGTTTCACGTTTCACTTTTATAATAGTATTGTTACGCGACACAATTTCTTTGCCGCAAGGCAGAAGGGAGCATTTATGTACTGCACAAGAAAAATCACCGACGACCTGTTCTGGGTAGGCGCGGACGACCGGCGTCTGGTCTGCTTTGAAGGTGTCTACGGCGTGCCCGATGGCGTCTCGTATAACTCCTATCTGCTTCTCGATGAGAAGACCGTCCTCTTCGACACGGTCGACAAGGCCGTGTACAGCGTCTTTCTGGAAAACGTCGCCCACACCCTGAACGGGCGCAAGCTGGATTACCTCGTGGTGCAGCACATGGAGCCCGACCATGCCGCCACACAGGAGCTCCTGCTCAGCCGCTATCCCGAGTGTAAGATCGTCTGCAACGCCAAGGTCCAGACGATGATGAAGCAGTTTTTGGGCTGCGATCTCTCCGCACGAACCATCCTCGTGAAGGAGGGCGACACGCTCAGCACCGGCAAGCATACCTTCACCTTCGTCATGGCGCCCATGGTCCACTGGCCCGAGGTCATGATGAGCTACGACCAGACCGACAAGATCTTCTTCTCCGCCGACGCCTTCGGCACCTTCGGCGCGCTCAACGGCCGTCTGTTCAACGACGAGACCGATTTCTTCGTCGAAGATCTGGACGAGGCGCGGCGCTACTACACCAACATCGTCGGCAAGTACGGCCCGCAGGTCCAGGCCGCGCTGAAAAAGGCCGCCAAGCTGGACATCGCCATGGTCTGCCCACTGCACGGCTTTGTCTGGCGCAGCCACTTCGGTGACTTCCTCGAGAAGTATCTCATGTGGTCCAGCTATACGCCCGAGGAAAAGAGCGTGACGCTGGCTTACGCCTCCGTCTACGGCCATACCGAGAACGCCGCCAACATCCTCGCCTGCATGCTCGCCGAGCGCGGCGTGCGCGTGCGCATGTACGACACCTCCGTGACCCCCGCCAGCTACATCGTCTCCGACGCCTTCCGCTGCAGCCATCTGGTTTTTGCCGCCACGACCTACAACGCCGGTGTCTTCGTGACCATGGAAGAGCTGCTGCACGACATCGCCGCCCACAACCTCCAGAAGCGCAAGGTCGCCGTCATCGAGAACGGCTCCTGGGCGCCCACCAGCGGCAAGATCATGCGCGATCTTCTCGCTCCGCTCAAGGGGATCGAATTTATCGGCGAGAACATCACGCTCAAATCCGCCCTGGCCGAGGATCAGCTTGCGCAGTTGGCGGAGCTGGCCGATCTGATCGCGGAGGAGATCAACCCGAAGCCCGCCGTCGTCGAGGCTCCCGCCGCCGCTCCGGCAGAGCCCGCCGTCTTCACCCCCGAGGCCGTGGATAACAAGGTCTTTTCCAAGTTCTCCTACGGCGTGGAGGTCCTGACCACCCGCGTCGACGGCAAAGACTACGGCTGCATCATCAACACCGCCGGGCAGGTCGCGGCCGGCGATCCCAAGAAGATCACCATCTCCTGCATCAAGAAGAACTACACCTGCGACATGGTCGGCAAGGCCGGACGCTTCAACATCTCCATCCTCACCGAGGACGCGCCGTACAGCCTCTTCCAGCGCTTCGGCTTCCAGAGCGGCCGCGACGTGGACAAGTTTGCAGACCTCGACTACGACGTCCGCATGTCCAACGGCATCCGTTACATCCCGACCTATACCAACGCCGTCCTCTCCTGCGAGGTCATTGACGTGAAGGATCTGGACACGCAGGTCCTGTATGTCGCCAACGTGGTCGAGGCCAAGGTCCTCTCGAGCGCGCCGTCCTGCACCTACGGCTACTACCACGCGCACATCAAGCCGAAGAAGAACCCCGCGCCCGAGCAGAAGGAGTGCTGGGTCTGCAAGGTCTGCGGCTATGTGCACGAGGGCGCCGAGCTGCCCGACGACTTCACCTGCCCGCTGTGCAAGCACGGCAAGGAGGACTTCGAGCATGTCCTGCCCGACACCACGCCCAAGCAGAAGGGCTATATCTGCAAGATCTGCGGCCACTTCGAGCCCTGCGAGGGTGAGCTGCCCGCCGACTACACCTGCCCGATCTGCAAGCACGGCCGCGAGGACTTCGAGCCCGCGGAGCAGTAAATCCAATCCACAAACATACACCGCCGGGGCTCTTGCCCCGGCGGTGTTGTTGCCTTCTGTGTTATCTCTTTTTCAGTACGACCTCGCCGGAGCGGGCCCCCACATAGACGCCGTTTTCGACCGCTGCCTGCCCGTTGACATAGACGTGTACGATCCCCTCGGGTTTGAAATCCGGCTTCTTCTCGTCGACGCGGAGCTTATCGAGATCCAGCACCGTGAGATCGGCCTTGAAGCCCGGCCTGAGGTAGCCGCGCTCCGGGATCTGGAAGCGGTCGGCTGTCGCGCCGGTCATTTTGCGCACGACCGTCTCGGTCGGGATGCCGTAGCGCTTTGCCAGCAGGAAGAACTGCGGGAAGGTCTGGAAGGCTGCGATGTTCTGCAGGCCCTTCTCCTCCACCCAGGCGTCGGTCATGAAGACCGACAGCTCATCCTCCATCAGACGGCGCACGATCTCCGCGCTGTAGTACTTGCCGAGGTAGATGCTGCCCGCCCGGCCGGAGAGATCGACAAGCTTGAGATACATGTCCAGATTGCTCAGGCCCTCCGCCGCGGCCAGCTGCGGGATGGTCTTCCCTTCGTACTCCGGATGCTCGTCCGAGATGTAGGCCACGACCATATCGTCCCAGTCGATGCCGAGCACCTTGCGGTACATGAGGATCGTGAGCTGGAGCTTGAAGCGGTTGACGGGCTTTTTTGCCTCCTCGGGGCTGAGCTGCGCATACCACTCCGGGAACACCACGGTGATGACCGAGGCGCCGTAGTGGAAGGCATAGTTGTCGTAGGCGATGGGGCAGCCCTGTTTGCGCTCGTGCCAGAAGGTTGCGAGCATTTTGTCCACCAGCTTCCAGCTGCGCTGTCCGGTGAAGATCAGGTGGCTGTATTCAAGGCGGCAGCCGGACTTGTGCATGATGTCCACCGCCTCGTCGAGTCCCAGCTCCAGATGGGACTTCTTCGTCAGCAGCGGGTAATCGGCGCTGACGATGGAGCAGGCGCGGGGATGGATGGTGATGATCCCGTCGTACTTGGCGACCTCTTTGGCAAAGGCGAGGATCTCGTCCTCCTTCGCGTAGCGGCTGGGCTCGTACATGAAGCCGAAGGAGCCGCCGAAGGCTCCGCCCTCCATGGCCTCGCGCACATGGGTGAGCTCCTGCTCGATCTGGCCGGGGTTGAGCGGCGCGGGATCGTAACCCGCGATCCCCGCACGCACCGAGCCCTGCCCGATCAGCGGCACGAGGTTGACGTAGAGCCTGCCCTTCGCGCGCTCCTTGAACTCAGTAAAGCTGCACGGCGCTTTTGCGTCGAACAGACCGCCGCCGATCTTGTCCCGGTAAGGCGTATCGGGATCGACCCCAAAGGGCGAGAAGCTGCAGTTGCCGGTGATCTGGGTCGTGATACCCTGTTCCAGAAAGGGCTTATAAAACGTTTCGGCGTCCTCGCGGTCATAGAAAAAGTCGTTGTGCGAGTGGGCGTCGATCAGTCCGGGGCAGACCGCAAGGCCGCCGACGTCGACGACTCGGTCGGCCAGCTCCTTGATTTCCGGCCCGACGGCAAGGATGCGGTCGTCTTCGATCAGCACGTCGCCCCGATACGGCTTCTCGCCGCTGCCGTCATAGATCACACCGTTATGAAACAGGGTCTTCATGTGTGTTGCCTCCTTGTGGTTTGGACTATTGCAGAAAGTGTAAATACTCGTCAAACACATTGAACAGCATATCGCCCGAGCAGACCGGCAGGACCATGTCGCGGTCCCCGATCGGCTCGAAGGAGAAAAACTCCCGCGCCGCGGTGAGCACCAGAACGGGAATGATCTCATAGGACGGGCCGAAGACGATCTCGAGATACGGGCAGTACTTGGCCGCCTGGAGGACCTCCTCCGGCTCGATCGCTTTTTTCATCTTGAATTCCAGGGAAAAGACACGGTTTTCCGTGATGACCAGCACATCCGCGTAGATCCGCACATGGCGCGAGCGCTTGAGCCGCAGCTCGAAGGCGAGCTCCCAGTCCAGACAGGCGTCTCCGAGCATGTCGGCCAGATCGGCAAGCAGCCGCAGCATCTGCTCCCGGCAGTCCCGGAAGGAGTGAAGCAGGCCTCGGGCATCGCTGAGGCTCCGCCCCACGTTGGTACAGCCCTCCGTCATCGCAGCCATCCATTCCTGCTCGGACAGCGCCGTGAAGTCCCGCGCACTGCCGTACCAGCCGGCGAATTCCTGCAGGCCGACATGCGGTCGTTCCTGCCGAACGATCCCGTGCCAGCGGTAATCCCGATCCTGCCAGCAAAGCTCATGCAGCAGCGGCGAGCCGTACAGGATTTGATTGACGGTCTGATGGTCGAGATCGAGCTGTTTTGCGATCTCCCGTGCGCGCAGTCCGCCGCTCTGACAGATCACCGCGCAGATCGCTCTCTCCCGCTCGCTGTCGTTCATGCTTCCCTCTCCGCTCCATTTTCGTTCTATGCCTTTTATACCATACTGCCCGGAGGAAATCAATGACTCATGATCGTCAAGCGCTCTGACGGCGCTCTCCTGCCTTTTTTTGAAAAAAGCGTGATCCTTTGTTGTCAATTTAACAGAGATGTGTTATGATAGGGCAGAATGAAAACCGATCGAGACAGAAAGGGGAAAAAAACATGATCGGTTATTATGACTATACCGTCATTTTGACCTATTTCTCCCTGCTTTCCGCCGTGACCGGGATTGTGGTCAGCCTCAGCGGAGGCGGACATCCCTACTACGGCTGCTTCTTCCTGTTGTTCTGCGGCTTCTGCGACGCCTTTGACGGGAAGGTCGCCCGGACCAAGCAGGGCCGGACCCGGCAGGAGATGAACTTCGGCATCCAGATCGACTCTCTGTCCGACCTGGTGGCCTTCGGTGTGCTTCCCGCCTGCATCGGCACCGCGCTGATCCGCGTCTCCCCGTTCCTGACCCGGATCCTTGAGGGCGCGCCCGTTCCCTGGAAGCTGGCGTCGGAGCGTATCCTGCTACACGCGGTGCTGGTGCTCTATGTGCTGGCCGCCATGATCCGCCTCGCCTACTACAACGTGACCGAGGAGGAGCGCCAGGAGACCGAGGGCGGCGTACGCAAGACCTATCTCGGCTTGCCTGTGACGGCCTCGGCTCTGATCTTCCCGCTGGTCCTGATGCTCCAGTATATCACGAAGGCGGATATCACGGTCGCCTATCTCGCCACGGCCCTGCTGGTGGGGGTACTGTTTATCACGCCCATTCAAATCCGAAAGCCCGGTATGCGCGGGGTCATGACGCTTGTTGCGGTCGGCGCGGTCGAATTTTTGCTGATGCTGCTGTGGAAGCTGTTGATCAAATGAGCGTGCGCCCCGAAAAGGAGAGCGCGTCGCTCGTGTTCCTCTATCGGACCGTCCCCGGGCGCGTGCTCCTGAAACTCTTGATCTGCCGCGGCCTCTCACAGGCAATCGGCAGCATCCTCTCCTCCCCTGTTTCCCGTCCCCTGATCGGTCCCTTTATCCGCAGGAACGGGATCGACCTTACGGACTACGCGGAGGAGGACTGGGCCTGCTTCAACGATTTCTTCTGCCGCCGCATCCGGCCGGAAACGCGTCCGCTGCCGGAAGATCCCAACGTCCTGTTTGCCCCCTGTGACGGACTGCTCAGCGCCTATCCAATTACGGACGGAACGGTGTTTCCGATCAAGCAGAGCCGCTATTCCGTCTCCGATCTTCTGGGCATGGACGCCGCTGCGCGGCGTTATCGGGACGGCGTGTGTCTGGTCTTTCGCCTGTGCGTCGACAACTACCACCGTTACTGCTATCTGGATGACGGGCAAAAAGGCCCCAACGTTTTCCTTCCCGGCGTCCTGCACACGGTGCGTCCCATCGCACTCGAGACCGTCCCGGTTTTTGTTCGCAACAGCCGCGAGTATACGATCATGGACACCGTGCACTTCGGGACCGTCGCGCAGGTAGAAGTCGGCGCGCTTCTGGTCGGAAGGATCGACAATCATCAGGGGGCCGGACCAATCTGCCGCGGGGGCGAAAAAGGGCGTTTTCTGTTCGGCGGCAGCACCGTCGTCGTGCTTCTGGAAAAGGACCGCGTCCATGTTGACGAGACGCTGTTCACCGCCACCGCAAACGGGGTCGAAACGCCGGTCGTTATGGGCCAGGCCCTCGGTCATGCGACCTGCCCCTCTTGAACAAAAAACCAGTCCTCCTGCGGAGTATTCCGCGGGAGGACTTTTTCTGTCGCTGTCGCTCAGCGGCGCTGCATTTCGTTGTACATCTCCACGATGCCCTGCAGCAGTTCGACGTGCTCGAAGCTCCGGCGATAGACGATGTTCGTCTCGCGCACCATGCTCAGGTTTTCAATCGTCAGAAGGCAGAGCTTCTTCTTGCGCATCTCGTCGAGGCAGGCGCTTTTCGCCAGGACCGAGACCCCGAAGCCGCGCCGCACCAGGTCCTTGATCGTTGCGACAGAGTCGATCTCCAGTGTGATGTTGAAATCCTCGATCGCCAGGCTCTGGCTTCTCAGCGTGGCCTCGAAGAGGTTCCGGGTATTGGAGTTCGGAAGACGGAGGAGGAGCTTCTCCTTTTTGAGCTGATCGATGGTGATCATACTTCTCTGGGCGAGCGGATGATCCGGCGCAGCCGCCATCACAAGGCAGTCCGTATCCAGCATCAGATAGCCCAGATCAGGGTCCGTGCTGCGTCCCTCGATGAAGGCAAAGTCCAGCTCATAGTTTTTCAGCATTGCGTAGAGCTGATCGGCCGTATTGGTCAGGATGCGCAGATTCAGCCCCTCATAGCGGTTCGTACAGGAGACCAGCGCCTCGATGATGGCGCTGCTCTCGGCCGTGTGCGTAATGCCGATCGTGAGCGAGCGGGTCCGCCCTCGCTCGTTCTTGAGAGCCTGCATCAGATTGTTTTCCAGCGCGATCATCTGCCGGGCATACTTGACGACGATCTCGCCCTCGCCCGTCAGATGAAACCTGTTGTGGGCATGCTCAAAGATCTTGACGTTCAATGACTCCTCGAGCTGGCGGATATGCTGACTGACGGCGGGCTGCGACAGTGAGAGCTGTTCGGCGGCCTTGGTGTAGCTGCCAAGCTCGACGACTTTCAACAGAGAATACAGACGATTGTCAACCATGGAACGCTCTCCTTTTCAGATGGATCAGACCCGGACGCCGAGAATCTCCTCATGCCTGTTGTCCAGGACGCTGCCCTTCAGGTGCCGATTATATGAGGCGAACATCACATTTGCCGCAACGCAGCAAAACGCGTCGGCGAGCGGCGTCGCCATGACGACGCCCACAGCCGGCAGCAGCATGCGCAGCAGGAACATGAGCGGAATGTCCACGATCCCCTTGCGCAGGAGGGCCAGCAGGAAGGACTTTCTCCCCTCGCCCGTCGCCTGAAAGAAGGAGATGTAGGTATACGCGCTGGCGGAGAAGGGGCCGCCGACGCAGAGCACGCGCAGGAACAGCGAACCGAAGTCCAGCGAGGCGGAGCCGTTTCTGATAAAGATCCCGATCAGCGGCTTTGCCCAGATCAAACTCACCGCCATGCAGACCGACGCGGTCGCTACGGCGAGATTGTGCGAGACGCGGACAGCGCTGCGCATACGGGTGAACTTGCCCGCGGCGAAGTTGTAGCCGATCAGCGGCAGAGATCCCTGCGCGATCCCGCGCACCGTGCAGTGTGCAAGCATGTTGACCTTTTTTGCCACGCCGATGCCGGCCTGCATCTCGATGCCGTTGAAGCTCATCAGCTTGTCGAGCACCGCGTACGAGATGTTCTCGAACAGCGTCATCACACAGGCCGGGATGCCGGCGGTAAAGACAGAGGCCGGGATCCGCTGGCTAAGACATTCCTTTGTCGGCCGGAAGGACAGGAACGATTTTTTTCTATTATACACCAGGATCACGATAAAGTACAGCAGGGAGATCAGGTTGGAGAGCGTGGTCGCGACCGCGGCGCCCATCGCTTCCTTTCCCGGCGGGAGCAGCACGAAGATAAACAGCGGGTCCAGCACGATATTCAGGACCCCGCCCAGCGCGATACCGATGCTGGCATGCAGCGCGCGCCCCTCGGCCCGGATCAGATGGGAGAGCAGCACGCCCGACGCCGTCACCGCTCCGCCGCAGATCACGGTATAGAACAGATAGTCCCGCGCCGCCTGATGCGCCTCGGAGTTCGTGCCGCCGAGCAGGTCGATGAACACGTCGCGCCCGAGCCAGGCGAGCAGCGAGTATAATACGGCCGTCAGAAGGCAGCCCCAGAACGCAAACGCGGAGGCGAGACCGACCTTGTGTCCCGCCCGCAGTCCCAGCATCCGGGAGATCACGCTCGCGCCGCCGACGCCGAAAAGATTGGAGATGGCAGAGAGAAACATGAAGGCCGGCATGCAGATCGTCACAGCGGTGATCATGGCGTCGTTGCCGGTCTGTGCGATGAAAAAGGTGTCCGCCATGTTGTAGATGACCAGAATGACCTGACCGATCACCGTGGGGATAGCCATACGCAGGATCGCCTGGGTGACATTGCTGTGCTCAAAAAGAGCGTTTTCCCGGGCAGCGTTCATTCCGATCTCACCTCCGTTGATGTCCAGCGCAGCTCCCTTATATCCATAACACAGACCGATGGTAATATTATGCCATACTGTCTCTTATCTGTTGCATGAAATCCTGTGCCTCTATTTCGTCATTATGGGCAGATTCAACAAAAAAAGAGGACTTGTTTTCACTGTTCTTTCCATTATATAGTTATATTCTATAAATCTGTGAGAAAAAAGCAAATTAAACCTTTCGATATATCCATAACAAGTACTTATGGTGCATCGGTGTTTTCTTTTTTCGTCCTCTCTATTGCTGTAAAGCCTTGCTTTTTCATAACAATTTCTTATGGATCATTACAGAATGCTGATCCTCTCCCCTTCCTGTGATCCAAAAGCCCCGGCGGATTGCACCGCCGGGGCTTTGGCTCTGTATGCTTCTTTGCCGGATCAGATCAGGCGCTTTCCCTTTGCGCGGAACTCTCTGGCCTGCTCAACCGTGGGCCAGGTGAAGTAGCGTCCCTTGTCTGTCTCGTTCTTTCTTCTCTTCACGGTCCCGTCCTGGATCTCCCGGATCGCCTTCACCATGAGATCGCCGCCGAGCTCCTTTGTCTTTCGGATTAGCCGGAACATGCTGCGGCAGTCCGAGATGTCGACGCTCCCCAGATAGATGATATCGCCGTCGTCGATCTCCCTGCTCATATAATGGACCGTCGCGCCGCCGGTCTTTTCATCGCAGTAGAGATACCAGAAGGAAGGTAGCGTACCGCGGAAGTCCGGCAGCAGTGCGCCGTGGACATTGATGATCCCGTACTTCGGCGTGTTGAGCAGTTCCTCCTTGATGATCTGCGGCGCCGAGTAAGAGATGATCAGGTCGGTATCCAGCTCTCGGATATGCCGCACGAAATCGGGGTCGTTGCTTTTGGTGATCTGGCGGTACGGAATGCCGTTGGCCTTCGCAACGTCGCGGACCGAGCAGTGCCCGTGAAAAAGCCGGTAGCCGCACAGGCGGTCCAGATACTTCTCCGCTTCCCTTCCGATGGTGACAAAGCCCATCTTCGCGCACTGGATGGGGCCGAACCATTTGAGATAATTGGCCTTTTGATTATCGAGCGAATACTTGGAGTTGACCTCCACGATCTCCAGCATGTCGCAGACCCGGGCTGCTTTCTCGATGTTTTTGGGGATAAAGAACCGGTCGTTCTGGGTCATCACGACGACCCGCAGTTTCTCGCTCATGTCTCGTCCTCCACCGACGCCGCCGACGCGCGCAGCTCCTCCAAAATCTTCTCCCGCTTCCCGTGCGCGAGGATCGCCAGCAGGGTCCACCAGATCATTTTCAGATCGTAGCCGATGCTCCGTGCCTTCAAGTAGTAGAGATCCAGATTCAGCCGTGTGGGCAGCACCAGCTTCTCGTAGGCCTCCTCGTCGGTGATGTCGTCGCCGTAGATATAATCATACAGGGCGGACGGTCCGCTGAGCCCGGGTTGGACGCTGCTCACTACAGCGTATTTTCCGCCTCTTGTGACCGAGACCTGATCCGCGCTCGCGGGTCTTGGTCCGATCACGCTCATGTCGCTGAGAAAAACGTTCACGAGCTGCGGCAGCTCGTCGATCTTGGTGTCGCGCATGAAGCCGCCCCAGGGAAAGATGCGGTTATAGTTCGGGCGCAGGCTGCGCTCATCCTCGCTGTTGTCCACGCGCATGGAGCGGAACTTGAACATCTTGAAATGCCGGTCGTCCTTTCCGACGCGGTCGGCCAGATAGAACACCGGGCCGGGATCGGAAATCTCGATCCCCAGGATGGCGACGATCCAAAGGGGAAGCAAAAGCACCAGCGCCGTCCCCGAGGCGAGAAGATCAAACAGGCGTTTGAGAAAGCGATAAGCAAAATTGGTTCTCATCTGCGTCTGCCTCACAATCTGGAGAAGACCTGTTCAAACGCCTCGGCGTAATTGCAGCCGGCCTGTACCCCGCGGTATGCGGCCAGGCCCTTGATCGCCTCGCTCGATCTCGGGTGCGGATAGGGGCGCATCACCCCGGCATATGCCTCGATCGCGCGGAGCTTGACCTCCAGCCCTTCCTCTCCGATCTCGACAAACAGGTTCGGCGAGAACCTGCAGGCGGAGGAATCAAAGGACCATTCGGTGCTGGAGGGCACCTCCATATACAGGAAGCGCCTGAGCGGCGGAACCCCTTCCCGCCGCTGAAACAACCGGGATGCCGCCTGGGCGGCGAAGCTGGTCATGACATGGTCGTTGTTCGTGTCGGAGGGGTGATGCGTGACGATGCACTCTGCCCCCCATTCCTGGATCGCCGATTCGATAAACTGCACCAGCTCAAGGTGCGGGATCGTGTTCATCTGAATATTGGGAAAGTTGCCGGAGAACGAGCGCTGCACTCCCACGATGGCGTGGGCGCGCGCCTGATCCTCCAGCAGCGTCGGGGAGAGCTGCGCCCTGGCCTCAGCCCGGCTGACCATGGTGGCGATCGCCACACGGTGACCCTCCGACACCAGTCTGTGGATCGTTGCGCCGGCCCCCAGGACCTCGTCATCCGGATGTGCCACTACGAACAGAATATTCATCGACAAGCGTTCCCTTCTTTTCTCTTTCTGGATGCTATTTTACCATACGCGCAAGAAACAATCAATAGCGTCTGCCGCACAGAAGAGCTCTGAAACCATACGGTTTCAGAGCTCTTCGTCAAGAATGGATTCAATTTCCTGCGAGACCTGCAGCTCTGTCCCTTCCGCAGCGGCCCGGTCCGGCGCGGTGACGCAGAGGTAGAGCTTCAGCTTGGGCTCGGTCCCGGAGGGGCGGATCACCGCGGAGACGTCTGCGGTCTCCAGCTTCAGCACGTCGGCAGGCGGGAGCCCGTCGAGACCGGCCGCGTAATCCCGGACCGTTTCGACCGCTTCCCCGCCGAGCACAGGAAGGCCCCGGCGGAAGCGGGCCATGATCTCCGCCATGGTATCCATCCCCTCGGGCCCTTCGAAGGCGTAGGAATGGAGCGTATTCAGGCAATAGCCGTATTGCGCATAGAGCTCTCTCAGCCGCTCAGGCAGGGACATGCCGCGCGTCCTGTAATATGCGAACATTTCGCAGATCATCAGGGCGGCGTCCACGCCGTCCTTGTCCCGGACGTAGGTCCCGGTCAGGTAGCCGTAGGATTCCTCAAAGCCGCAGACGAAATCCCCCGCTCTCCCCTCCGATTCCATCTTCCCGATCACTTCTCCGATATACTTGAAGCCGGTCAGCACGTTCACCGTCTCCACGCCGTATCCGGCCGCGACCTTTTCGGCGAGGTCCGTCGTCACGATGGTCTTGACAAAAACGGGGCGAGCGGGCATAGTGCCGTGCTTTGTCCGCTGGCTGCAGATGAAGTCGAGCAGCAGAAGCCCGGTCTCGTTGCCGCTGAGGAGTCGGTACTCTTCTCCGTCGCGCACGGCGATGCCGCAGCGGTCACAGTCCGGGTCCGTGGCCAGCAGCAGATCGGCGTCGAGCCTCCTGCAATATTCCAGTCCGAGCGCCATCGCCTCTCGGACCTCCGGGTTCGGATAGGGGCAGGTCGGAAAGTGTCCGTCCGGCTGTTCCTGCTCTGCCACCACGGTGACGTTGGTGAAGCCGGACTCGGCCAGCACCCTCGTCACGGGCTTGAGCCCCGTCCCGTTCAGCGGACTGTATACAATGGCGACGTCCCGGTCCACCGCGTCCCCGAACAGAACGCTCTGACTTTTGACCTCTTCCAGAAACGCGGTCAGCACGTCTTCTCCGATGAAGGAGATCCCGCCCTCCGCCAGAGCGCTTTCAAAGTCTGCGGAGCAGACGTCCTCAAACAGATCCAGTTTCCGGATCTCCGCCAGGATCTCCGCAGCAGCTTTCGAGGTGATCTGGCAGCCGTCGCTTCCGTAGACCTTGTACCCGTTGTAGCGGCAGGGGTTGTGACTGGCCGTGATCATCACGCCGGCGGAGGCTTTCAGCCGCCGCACCGCGAAGGAGACAGTCGGCACCGGCAAGAGCTCCGGAAAGAGCAGCACCCGCAGTCCGTTTGCCGCAAAGACCGCGGCGGCGGTCCTTGCAAACACATCGGACTTGAGTCTGCTGTCATAGCCGATCACGACGCTCGCCCCGCTCCCGAGCCAATTGGCAAGGCCCTGGGACGCTCTGGCGACCACATGGATATTCATGCGGTTCGTTCCGGCGCCGAGCGTACCGCGCAGTCCGCCGGTCCCGAAGCTGAGATCCCGGCAGAAGGCGTCCCGCCGCGCCGCTTCGTCCATATCCAGAAGCTCCCGGCGCAGCTCTTCATCGCCGACACGTTCGAGCCATCTCCTGTACTCTTCTCTGTAATCCATAAACACGGTCCCTTTCCGAGCTCAGCAGCTCACATCCAGAAGCTGCGCTCTCCCGTGCAGCTTGAGCGGGATGCTGTCCGCCGGGACGAAGATGCAGTCGCCCTTGAAGAAGTTCAGCATGAAGCCCTCGCCGAACAACACGCCGCAGCCCTCGGTACACAGCAGGGCATGAAAGCTGTTCGCCCCGGTCTGATAGCCGGTGAGGGCACGGTGGATCTCCGTATTCAACAGCAGGCGTTCCACCTGGAAGTATTTGCATCGACACAGCAGCTCGCTGGCGCAGCCCTTGCGGTAGCGCAGCGTCCGCAGCGGCTGTCTGGGCTTGTTCGACGAACTGAGCCTTGCCGCCTGCAGCGCCTTTTCGATATGGAGCTCCCGTTTCTTTCCGTTCCGGTCTTCACGGTCGTAATCGTAAAGCCGGTACGTGATGTTGGAGTTTTCCTGGATCTCGGCCAGCAGCACGCCCGCGCCGATCGCGTGTACCGTTCCGGCCTCGACATAAAAAAGGTCGTCCTTGTGGACGGGAATGTGATTCAGGCAGTTGCCGATGGTCCCGTTCCGCAGCGCCGTACGGACCTCGCCGGGCTCCATATCCCGGGAGAAGCCGTAGACGATCTCGGCGTTTTTTTTGGCGGCCAGAACGTACCACATCTCGGTCTTGCCGAGACTGTTCTCCTGCGCGCGGGCGAACTCGTCGTCCGGGTGTACCTGAACGGACAGATCGCTGCAGGCGTCGATGAGCTTGATCAGGATCGGCAGCTCCGCTTTCCCGCCGGTGGTGGCGAGCGGGTGCGTCCCCAGATAGTCCGGATGCGCCGCGAGCAGGTCTCCGAGCTTCTCACCCGTTGCGGCAGCACGGGACTGCCCGTCGGGGTGGGTCGCGCACTCCCAGGTCTCCGCCAGCGGGCTCAG
>JAUNNC010000031.1:14820-19147 GCA_030531585.1 Eubacteriales bacterium
TGGCAAAGTCGTCATTGAGCCGGCTCCCGCCCCACAGGTAATCTTTAGCGGCCGGCGCCAGAAGAAAAGGCAGATTAACACCCATGACCGGCCCCCTTATTCGGGAAACTCATATTTGCGCTTGTCCGCCACATTGATCTCCGTGCCGAGCTGCACCTCGATCATCTGCAGTTCTGTGTCCGCAACGACCGTATGCCGGCATCCGGCCTCCATGGTGACGACGTCGCCCGCGCGGATCGGCTGCTCCATACCGTCGACGATGGTGCGGCCCTTTCCGGCGATCACGGTCCAGACCTCGTCGCGCTTTTCGTGGCTGTGATAGTTCATCCTGTGCCCCGGTTTGAGCGTGACCTTGACGGTCATGCTGTTCTCCTCGACGTCGAGGACGAGGAAGGAGCCCCAGCTCTTTTCCGCGAACATAACCTGCTGGTCGATCGCGTCGACGAGGGGCTTGATGTAGGAGCTCTGTCCCTTGTCGGACACCAGAATGCCCGAGGGCGAGGCGGCGACCACCAGATCCCTGCAGCCCATCACGAGGATCGGGACGCCCAGTTCATTGACCGCGTGAACGTTATAACAGCTGTCGCTGAGCATGACCTCTCCGATGGTCTGCTCCTCCATCGCTTCGGTCAGCGTATTCCAGGTGCCGAGGTCCTTCCACATCCCGGCGTAGCGCAGCACCTCGATGCTCTTCTCCCGCTCGGCCACGGCGTAGTCGAAGCTGATGCGCCGCAGCGTGTCATAGCGGGCGTAGAGCTCGTCATAGTCCGCCGTGCCCAGCAGCTCCCGGCTCTTTTCCAGCACGTAGCGCAGCTTGTAAGCAAATACGCCGCCGTTCCAGAGCGCCCCCTGCGCGATGTATTCCTTTGCGACCTCCTCGGTGGGCTTTTCACGGAAGGTATAGCGCTCTTTTCCATCCCCACCGTTCTCCGGGATGATATAACCGTACTTTGCGGAGGGGTAGGTCGGTTCGATTCCCATCAGCACAAGGCTGCTGTTTCCCTGCTGCGCGCGCTCCCACAGGCGCTTGAGACAGATAAAGTAGCTTTCGTCCACATAGGGGTCGACGGGGCACACGACAACGGCCTCTTCTTCGTCCACATGCAGGATATCGTGCAGATAGGCTGTCGCCAGCGCGATGGCCGGGAAGGTGTCGCGCCTGCAGGGCTCGATGCTGATGCCGACGTCGAAGCCCAGCTGGTTGTGGATCGCAGAGACCTGAGATTTGCTCGTCGCGATCGTTACCTTCGCGTCCGGGATCGCCGTGAGGATCTGGCGATAGACCCGCTGGACCATGGATTCGTAGCCGTCCCCCTGACGAAAGATCTTGATAAACTGCTTGGAGCGCGTATCGTTGGAAAGCGGCCAGAGCCTCTTGCCCGAGCCGCCCGACAACAGGATCATATTCATGTCGTTTCACCTCTGTTCCGCTCCGCAAGCAGGAGCGCTTCCTTGTAGATATCTTTCCCGCCTCCAGGCTGTTCGACGGGCCGATCGTACATCTGCACCATCACGCAGTCCTCGGGAAAAAACATGCTGTGGGAGACAAAGGGCTCGACCGCAAAGAAATCGCCCGCATGAAAGGCGGCCGATTCCGTGCGGTCTTCGGTCCTCAGCGTGACCTCAACGCAACCGGAGATCACATAAAAGGCCTCGCGGGAGACACGGTGAAAGTGACCGCCCCGTGTGACGCCGCCCTTTGTCGTCAGGACATTGATCTGTTGAAAGCCCTCGTGGACGAGCTGTGTGAGTCTGCCCCGGTCATCGGCAAATTCAAAATCCGTATGCAGCACCCGGACCAGTTCCATATCAGCCGTCCCTTTCCGAGGTGATGTCCGGCTCCGCGGGCCACTCGATCCCGAAGCGCGGGTCGTTGTACTTATAGGAAAACTGCTTGTAGTCGCCGTAATAGGTGGACTGCTTGTAGGTATACACCGCCAGCTCCGACAGCACATAGTAACCGTTGCCGTACATCGGCGGGATATAGAGCTGATGCCGGTTCTCGGCCGAAAGAATGAAGGACTCCCACTTCCCGAAATCCGGCGAGCTCTCGTCGCAGTTGAGGATCACCGCGTAGACGCTGCCGTAGGTACACTGTACCAGCTTGTATGTACCGGGGTCGCCGTGCATGCCCTTGAGCACCCCCTTGACGGAGGTCGAAACGTCGTCCTGGATGAACACGGCCGTCAGGCCGGCGTCTCTGTATTCCTTCTCATTGTAGGTTTCATAGAAGTTGCCGCGCCTGTCCTCATGTACGGAGGGCTTGACCAGATAAACGCCTTTCAGACTTGTCGCTTCCACATGCAGCATGCCGTCTTTACTCCTCTCAGATTTTCCGCCCGGCCTGGGCGGCGCGTTCCGCCGCCGCTTTCTCCATATCGTGCTCGACCATGCGGCGCACGATCTCCTCGAACGAGGTCGCCTTCGGATCCCAGCCGAGCTCCCGCTTCGCCTTGGACGGGTCGCCCAGAAGATTCACGACGTCGGTCGGGCGGTAATAGTCGGGCGAGACCTCCACGAGAATACGGCCGGTCGCCCTGTCAATCCCCTTCTCGTCCACGCCCTCCCCCTGCCATTCCAGTTCAATCCCCGCATAGCGGAACGCCAGCGTCGCGAACTCCCGCACGGAGTGCTGCTCGCCGGTAGCGATCACAAAGTCGTCCGGCTTCTCATTCTGCAGGATCAGCCACATGCACACGACATAGTCCTTTGCATATCCCCAGTCGCGCAGACTGGAGAGATTCCCCAGAACCAGCCTGTCCTGCAGACCGTGGGCGATCCGGGCTGCCGCCAGCGTGATCTTGCGGGTGACGAAGGTCTCGCCGCGTCGTTCGGACTCATGGTTGAAGAGGATGCCCGAGCAGCAGAACATGTGATAGGCCTCGCGGTATTCCCTCGTGATCCAGAAGCCGTACAGCTTGGCGACCGCATAGGGGCTGTACGGATGGAAGGGCGTAGTCTCCGACTGGGGGATCTCCTCCACCTTCCCGAAGAGCTCGGAGGTCGAGGCCTGATAGATGCGGCAGGTTTCGGTCAGGCCGCAGAAGCGGACCGCCTCCAGCACGCGCAGCACGCCGACCGCGTCGACATCCGCGGTAAACTCCGGCACGTCAAAGCTGACCTGCACATGGCTCTGCGCGGCGAGATTGTAGATCTCGTCCGGGCGGATTTTCCCGACCACCTTCACCAGACTCATGGAGTCAGCCAGATCGGCGTAATGGAGGAAAAAGCGCGGATGCCCCTCCAGATGCTCGATCCGATCCCGGAAATCCACGCTGCTGCGCCGGATGATCCCGTGGACCTCGTACCCCTTTTCAAGCAGAAGCTCGGACAGATAGGAACCGTCCTGTCCGGTGACGCCAGTGATCAGTGCTTTTTTCATGCCATTCCTTCCTCGTGGGGCCAAACTGTGCGCGGCCTCTCTTTCCTGTCAACTATACCGTATTCCGCCGCAAGTCACAAGAGCTTTTTTCAACGGTGATATGATATGGTCATTATGCCACATTCCCCCGGAAATGTCCATCGGTTTCATGACGTGTTTTCTCTGCTTTTCGACGGTCTCACTCCGGGTCGATACAGAAGTGTTGCACCTGCGCCGTCGGCGCTGTTGATAAAAATCGCACTTCGTACTATACTGATATTACCACGGCAGAACATAAAAAAAGGAGGTGCCTCCCGCTTAAAATAATGCGGAAGGCGAAAAATTTCATGTCTGCTCCACGGAAAAAACTCGGATTGCTCCCCAAGCTCATCATCGCCATCGTTCTCGGTCTTCTTGTCGGAACGCTGGCACGCCGGGCCAATCTCCCGGTCATCATCCGCATCGGCGCCACCTTCAACAGCATTTTCGGCAACTTCCTCGGCTTCTGCATTCCCCTGATCATCATCGGCTTCGTGGCTCCCGGCATTGCCGACCTCGGTGCCGGCGCGGGCAAGACCCTCGCTCTCACCGCCGGCATTGCCTATCTCTCCACCCTGATCTCCGGCACCTTCGCCTATCTGGTGGACAGCGCCATTTTCCCGTCCTTCCTCAAAATCGGTTCCATCGTCATGGACAACGCCCAGAACGCGGAGGACACCATGCTCTCCGGCCTCTTCACCGTTGAGATGCCCCCCCTCATGGGCGTCATGACCGCGCTGATCATCTCGTTCATCATGGGCATCGGCATTGCCGTGACCAGGGCGGAGAACCTCCGGAACATCTTCCGCGAATTCCAGAAGATCGTCGAAGGCGTTGTGGCCAATGTCCTGATCCCCCTGCTGCCCTTCCATATCTACGGCATCTTCGCCAACATGACCTATGCCGGCACCGTCGCCGAGATCATGA
>JAUNNC010000192.1 GCA_030531585.1 Eubacteriales bacterium
CATGGGCGCGGTGGTGTGGCAGCTGAACGACTGCTGGCCGGTGGTCAGCTGGTCCTCCATCGACTACCACGGCCGCTGGAAGGCGCTGCACTACTATGAGAAGCGCTTCTTCGCGCCGGTGCTGATCTCCTGCCATGAGGAGGGCATACTCTCCCAGGACACCAACGTGAACGCCGAGCCCTTTGCGCTGAAGAAATCCGCCCGTCTCAACGTCAGCAACGAGACCATCGCCCCGTTCAGCGGCACCGTGCGCTGGAGTCTGCGCCGGCCGGACGCCTCGGTGATCTGCGAGGGCAGCCGTCCGGTGACGGTCCCCGCCATGAGCGCCCTCTGGCTGGAGGAACAGGACTTCTCCGCCGAGGACACCTACGGCTGCTATTACGCCTATGAGCTGCTCGACGGCGAAGGCCGACCGGTGGGCGGCGGGAGCGTGCTCTTCTGCGCGCCCAAGCACTTCCGCTTTGTTGATCCGAAGCTCTCCGTCTGTCTGGAGGGCGGCGAGCTCCTGGTGCGCGCGGCGGCCTATGCGCGCAGCGTGGAGATCTCCTGCGGCGCGGACGCGGTGCTCGAGGACAACTATTTTGACATGAACGCCGGTGAGCGGCGGATAAAGATCCTGCGCGGCGAGCCCGGAGAGATCCGTGTCCGAAGCGTTTACGATATCCGGTGATCGCTCCGGCTGATCCCGGAGGGGACGCGTCCCGTTCCGGTTCCGCACGAACATAGATAAATAATTGCCGGTCGGGGAAGGTTCCCCGGCCGGCTGCTTTTCATATTGCCCGACGCCGCGTCATTCTGTCGGCAGGTCCACGATCACCGGCGCATGGCCGACGGCGCGGACATACCGGAGCATATCGTCCCGGGAGAGCCGCACCGTGGAGGTGGAAAACCCCGGGTGGCCGCTGACAGTCTCGTCGGAGAGCAGATCCCGGTCGATGACCAGCTGTACCTTTCCCTGGGTGTCAAAGAGCAGCTCCAGCGCCGAGACGGAGCCGGGGATGGTGCGCAGCAGGGCGTCCATGGGCTCCGCGCCGGCAAAGGACAGCCGGGCGCAGCCCAGCTGCGCGGAGAGGTACTTGGTCTTGAAGGGCTTGTCGCCGGGCATCATCAAAAGGTAGAAATCCGTGCCCTGCCGATTGCACAAAAAGAGGTTCTTGCAGATCTTCCCGCCGAGCACGGCCTCGATGGCCAGGCAGTCCTCCATGGTGTCGGCGTGGTCGTGGTCGGCCCGGTCAAAGGCGATGCCGAGCTCCTCGAGCTTGTCGTAGATGGCCTCTTCCTGCGCCGATCGCCTCTCACCGGGCCGGCCGGCATAGCGTACGGGATCGACGTTCATGTCGTATCCCCTTTCAGGAGAATGCCAGCCGTCGGCAGGCAGCGCCGAGATCCTGGAGCGTGCTGCAGGAGATCATCGTGCACAGGGCCGACATGGTCTGGACGGAGTTGAGATACTTCCACTTCCGCTCCGGGATCGGGTTGAGCCAGAACACCCGCCCGGCACGGCTGCGGGCGCGCAGCAGCTCCTGCTCGGCCAGGGGCATGTTCACGGTCTTGGCGTCCGAGACGATCAGCAGCATCGTCGCCGGTGAGAACACCGCGGGCTTTTCGTCGTTGAGCTTTCGGAGCGCCGCGCCCAGGTCCGTGCCCCGGCCGTAGACGCCGGAGGCGCGCACGTAATCCCGGAACAGGTCCATATTCTGCAGATGGAAGGCGTCGGCTTCGCGGAGCTCCTCGGAGAAAATGAACACCCGTGAGCTGTCCGAGGCCTGGTTGAGCGCCTGGATGAACCGCAGCACGAATTCGGAAAACTGCACCATCGAGCCGGAAACGTCGCACAGCACCACCAGCTGCTTTTTCCGCGCCCGGCGCCTGCGGTAGGCCAGGCGATAAAAGCTGCCGCCAGTCTCGAGCCCCTTGCGGATCGTGCGCCGAAAGTCCAGCGCACTTGTGTGGCCGTGGCGCCGGCGTCGCTGGGTCAGCTCGCCGTTGATGCGCTTGGCGATGTCCTGGATGTAGTAGACCGCCTTGGGGATCTCCCGGTCCTCGAACTGGGAGATGTCCCGGAACAGCAGGCCGATCTCCGGGTCCAGGGCGTAGTTGCTGCCCGTGGCCGCGTCCTCGAGCATCATCTGCTGCTCCATCAGCGAGCGGGCGAACACCGAGTGGATCATGTTGGCGTAGAGCTCCGGGTTGCGGGAGCCCTCCCCCATGAACCGGTCCTTCATATTTTGCAGCCGCTGCTTTTCCTCCGGTGAGAGCGAGGCGTACGCCTCCCGCTGGGCGTCGTTATAAAAAAGGGACTCCGTTTCGCCCTGAAGCTCCCGGGCGGCCTGCTCGACGGCCTGGGCGTGGGCGCGCTCCTGCTCGGTGTGTTTTTTGTCCAGGGCACGGACGGCGTCCTCACTGAGGAAGAAGCTGTCGAAGATCCTGTCAAAGCGCAGCTGCTCGTCCCGGGATTTGGCGTACACCGTGCGCAGGGCCGTCTTGACCACCGTGCGGTCGGCAAAGCCCAGCTCCAGCAGGATCCGCACCGCGTCGGCGGTCTCGTTGGGGGTGATGTCCAGCCCCTCCTGGCGGAGGATCCGTCCGAACAGCGCGAGCTTTTCGAGATATACCTCTGTATCAACCATGGTGGTGATGATGGTGATGCTCGACGGCGTGCTCGCAGTTCTCATGGTCGCCGCTGCAGTCCGGATCATCGCACTTCTCGCCGAGGATCTCATCGAGCAGGTCGGTGTCCTCGTTGTTCTTGAGCACGAAGCCCACGGTGCCGCGCATGATCTCCGGTGTGAGCTCCCGCACGCCCAGGGCGTCCAGCGCCTGGGCCCAGTCCAGCGTCTCGGCGATGGAGGGCTTTTTGAGCACCGCCTCGCTGGAGCGGAACTTCTGCACCGCGGACACCACCTGCACCGCCAGCCGGTCGTCGATGTGGGGCAGCCGCGCGCGCAGTATGGCCAGCTCCTTGTCCATGTCCGGGTACTCGATATAGAGATACGCGCAGCGGCGCCGCAGCGCGTCCGAGATCGGGCGCGCCCGGTTGGAGGTCAGCACCACGAAGGGCACCGTGGTGGCCTTGACGGTGCCGATCTCGGGGATGGAGACCTGCATATCGCTGAGCAGCTCGAGCAAAAAGGCCTCGAACTCCTCGTCGGACTTGTCGATCTCGTCGATGAGCAGCACCACCGGCTCGCTGGAGCGGATGGACTTCAACAGCGGCCGCTCGAGCAGATACTCGTCGCTGAAAAGCGAGCGGGTCAGCTCGTCCTCGTCCCGGCGGCCCATGTTCACCTGGATGGACAGCAGCTGCTTCTGGTAGTTCCACTCGTAAAGGGATTTGCTCTCGTCAAGCCCCTCGTAGCACTGCATGCGCACCAGCTCCCGGTCCAGCGCCGAGGCCATGA
>JAUNNC010000193.1 GCA_030531585.1 Eubacteriales bacterium
CGAGCTGGAAGAAATCATCGTCCAGGAGGACGCGGCGTGGATCCCGCTGTTCTCCAGACAGTACTATTATGTATGCTCAACGCGGCTTGACGGGATCTGTTCCTCGTGGAACGGCTCGGTCAAGAACAAGTACCGCGAGATGTCCGTCAGCTGATCGCCATTCGATTGGGGAGCAATCAAGATGCATTCGATCCGTTTCAAAATTACAGCGATTACCGTCGGCGTGATCCTCGCGATCCTGCTGACGATCTTCTGCTTGTGCTACTCCTCCGTCAAGGCGGAATCCGACCGCCAGTCGGTGGAGATGATGCAGTTGATCGGGCAGGACACGCAGAACACGCTCGACGAGTATTTCGTGAGCATCGAGCAATCCGTCGGCATGGCGGCCAACGAGGCGATCGACTCGCTGGACAGCGTCGTGCTGGTGGAGTGCGGCGCCGTGGGCAGCCAGGCTGGGCAGGCGAAACGGACGCCGGAGCAGACCGCCCGGCTCGACGCCTACCTGGCGGAGCACTGCGCCCTGATCCAGAAGATCTTCGAGAACGTCGCCAGCCACACGCACGGCATCAACACCTATTACTACTGCATCAGCCCGGAGATCAGCGAGACGGAGCATGGCTTCTTCTATTCCCGCATCGGAAAGGCGGGCTTTGTCGCCCAGGAGCCTCTGGACGCGCGCACCCTCGATCCGAACGACATTGAGCACACGACCTGGTACTACACGCCGATCGAGCGCGGCCGTCCCTCCTGGGTCGGCCCCTATACGGCGAACTTTCTGGGCGAGATGTGGACCTGCTCCTATCTTGTGCCCATCTACAACGCGGGCACGCTGATCGGCGTGCTGGGCATGGACATTCCGCTGGACACCCTGATTTCACAGGTCGAGCCGATCCGGGTTTACAAGACCGGCTTTGCCAGCCTGTGCGACGTGGACGGGCGTGTGTACTATCATCCCACGCTGCCGATGGGCACCCTGCCGGAGCTGACAAAGGTCTCGGTCTCCCGCGAGCTGCTTCACGACGATACCAGCGGCGATACGCTGATCCGCTACAGCTCCGGCGGCGTCAAGCGGCAGATGTGCTTCACCACCCTGCGCAACGGCATGAAGCTGGTCATCACTGCGCCGATGCGGGAGATCAACTCGTCCTGGCTGCGCCTGATCCGCTTCGTCCTGATCGTCACGCTTGCCGCCATCGTCGTCTACGCGGTCGTGCTGATGTTCGCCATGCGGCTGCTCACCCGTCCGCTGCGCCGTCTGACCGCCGCTTCCCGAAGGCTGGCCGCCGCCGACTATGACGCGGAGCTGGACTACAAGGGCCGCGACGAGGTCGGGGAGCTGACCGAGGCCTTCCGCCAGATGCGGGACAAACAGAAGGAGTATATCGACGACCTCAACCGCCGCGTCTACACGGACGATCTGACCGGCCTGCCGAATCTGCGCGCCTTCTTCTCGCTGGCGGAGACGGACAGAACCCGGATGCTGTCAGAGGGAAAGCAGCCGGCCATGCTGTATTTCAACCTCATCGGCATGAAGCATTTCAACCGGCAGTACGGCTTTGACGAGGGCAACCGGCTGATCTGCGCCTTTGCCGAGCTTCTGGAGTGTCATTACGGTGGCGGCCATCTGTGCCGCATCGGGCAGGACCATTTCGCCGCCGTGACCGACGAGGACGGGCTGGAGGACACGCTGCGGGATCTCTTCGAGGACTGCAGGTCCATGAACGACGGGAAGACGCTGCCGGTCCGCGTCGGCATCTACCGGAACAGTCTGGAGCCTGTGGACGTCAGCGCCGCCTGTGACCGGGCGAAATACGCCTGCGACCTGCTTCGGGGCTCCTATATCTCCAACCTCACCTACTACGAGAGCGGCATGCGCGAGCAGGTCGAGCAGACGCGCTATGTCGTGAGTCATCTGGATCAGGCGCTCGCGGAAAACTGGATCCAGGTATACTATCAGCCGATCATCCGGGCCGGAAACGGCATGGTCTGCGACAGCGAGGCTCTGTCCCGCTGGATCGACCCGGAAAGAGGCTTCCTCTCCCCCGCCGATTTCATCCCGGCGCTGGAGGGCTCGGGGCAGATCTATAAGCTGGATCTGTATGTGATCGACCGGGTACTGGAAAAGATGCAGCTCCTGCAGAAGAGCGAAGAAAACGTGATCCCCTGCTCCGTCAATCTCTCGCGCTCCGACTTTGACTCCTGCGACATGGTGGAGGAAATCCGCAAGCGTGTCGACGCTGCCGGCGTCAGACGCAGCATGATCTCCATCGAGATCACGGAGAGCATCATTGGCAGCGACTTCGATTTCATGAAGGAACAGGTCGCGCGCTTCCAGGAGCTCGGTTTCCCCGTGTGGATGGACGACTTCGGCAGCGGCTACTCCTCTCTGGACGTGCTGCAGAGCATCCGCTTTGATCTGCTCAAGTTTGATATGAGCTTCATGCGCAAGCTCGACGAGGGCGATGACGGGAAGATCATCCTCACGAAGCTCATGGAGATGGCCACGGCGCTGGGCGTGGATACGCTCTGCGAGGGCGTGGAGACCGAGGCGCAGGTACACTTCCTGCAGGAGATCGGCTGCTCCAAGCTGCAGGGCTACTATTTCTGCAAGCCTCTCCCGCTCTCGGAGATCATGGATAAAAAGCGGGGCGGTATGCTCCCGATCGAATACGAAAACCCCCAGGAGACCGATTATTACGAGGCGGTCGGCCGGGTCAACCTCTACGATCTGGGCGTGATGACCGCGGACGACAGCGGCGCATTCCGCCACTCCTTCAGCACGCTGCCGATGGGTATCATCGAGGTCCGGGGCGACTCGTGCCGCTTCATGCGCTGCAACCAGTCCTACCGGGATTTCTTCAAGCGCTTCTTTAACATCGACCTGTCGAGCCTCGGGACCAGCTTCAGCAAATACGACACCGCGTTCATGTACAACGTGGTCAACACCTGCTGCGAGCTCGGCGTTCGTTCGTTCTACGACGAGAAGATGCCGGACGGCTCCGTCGTCCACTCCTTCGCCCGCCGGGTCGGCATCAATCCGGTCACCGGGAGCGTGGCCGTCGCCGTCGCCGTCCTCTCCATCTCGGAACGGGATGAGAGCGCGACCTTCGCCGATATCGCCCGCGCGCTCGCGGCGGACTACTACAACATCTATGTCGTGGATCTGGATACGGACCGCTTTACGGAGTACAGGTCCACCGTCGGCGGCGAGGAGCTCGCCATGGTGCGCCACGGAGAGCAGTTCTTCGACTCCGCCAAGCGGGAATCCGTGGCGCGCATCTACAAAGAAGATCTGGAGCCGTTCGTGGCCTCCTTCACGAAGGAAAACATCATCCGGGAGCTGGATGAACAGGGCGTGTTCACGATCACCAAACGGCTCATCGACACCGGCGCGCCCAC
>JAUNNC010000194.1 GCA_030531585.1 Eubacteriales bacterium
TTATAAAGGGAATGTCAACATTTCGACCGCTTTGCGGGGAGAAACTGTGGATGTTCCACAATCTGCTTTCCCCGCTTTTGTAGAGAATCCATAAGGCCCGCCCGTGAATCGTATAGACATTTCCGCCGCATCTGTCCATACGTTTTCGGGCGTCCGCGCGCGCCGAAAACGCCGCCCTTCCCGGCCGGAAAGGGCGGCGTGTCGCAGGACGCCTATTCGGTCCGCAGCGCCTCGACGGGGTCCTTTTTCGCGGCGAGCCCTGAGGGGATCAGACCCGCGAGAAAGGTCAGCACCACGCTCACACCGACGAGGCCGACGCCGCCGAGCAGAGGCAGCGACGCGTTGAGCGACTGGATGCCGGTCAGGTCGTGGACGATGATGTTGATGGGGATGTTCAGCAGCAGGGTCAGACCGATGCCGATGCCCCCGGCGAACAGGCCGATGATGAAGGTCTCGGCGTTGAACACGCGCGACACGTCCCGCTTGGATGCGCCGATGGCGCGCAGGATGCCGATCTCCTTGGTGCGCTCGAGCACGCTGATGTAGGTAATGATGCCGATCATGATCGACGAGACCACCAGCGAGATCGCCACAAAGGCGATCAGCACATAGCTGATGACGTTGATGATCGAGGAGACGGACTTCATCAGCAGGGCCACGATGTCGGTGTACTCGATCTGGTCGTCCTCGGGCACGCTGTCGTTGTAGGCGGTGATCGCGTCGGCGATGGCGTCCTTGTCCTCGAAGGTGGAGGCGTAGATGTTGATCTTGCTCGGGCTCTCGAGATCCACATAGCCGAGCTTTTTGAGATTGGCCTTGAGCGTGCTCTCGGAGTAGACGGGAGGCATGGCGTTTTCATAGAGCCAGATGTAGTCGTCGTCCTCCAGACTCAACAGCCCGAAGTCCTTCGCGAGACTGCTGTCCGACAGGCGCGCGTAGAGATTGCGCATCTGGATGCCGTACTGCTCCTTGATCTGCTCGGCCATCATCTGCCGCACGTAGTCGAAGAGCGTGTCGTCGTCCATCTTTTCGAGGAAGGAGGAATAGCCCGGATAGTATTCCAGCACCATGTCCTCGATGTCCTTGCGGGTGGTGTCCTCCATCTGCTCGTCGATTTTCTCGTTGACGTAGTCCTCCTCGGGCACGCTCATGAACTCGACGTACAGCTCGGCGAGCTGCTTCTCGTCGGCGTCGGCGATATAGTCCTTCGCCGCCTCGATCTTGCGGGCCTTGGTCATGGCCTCGTCGTTTTCGTCGAGGAAGGGCAGGCCGTTGAAGACGTCGTGCTCTCTGTCCGCGAGCTGTTTTTCGACAAGCTCCTTTTCGTGCGCCTGGGTGACGACGTACTCCACCAGCGCGTGGGTGTAGCCGACGGCGCCGGTGCTCATCATGCCGGCGACCGCGTCGGCGTTCTGGCGGATGATGCCGACGATGCGGATGGGCAGGCCGCTCTTGTAGAGCGTGCGCAGGCCGAGGTCCTCGTCCGCCACAAAGACGAACTCCTCCTTCTCGTCGTCGTACTGGTACTCGTCCGCCGGGTAGATATAGCGGAAGCTCATGCTGCACACGTCCTCGTAGCTCCAGCTCTCCAGCTCGCTGTGCAGGTTCTCCTGGTTCATGAAGGTCTCCATGTCCTCGGAGAGATTGCCGCTGGACTTGAGCCCCAGCGCGTACAGCACGAGGTCCGAGACCTCGTTGTTGCGGTCGACGACCAGCACGACCTCGTCGTATTTCTCCGGCCACTTGCCGTAGATCAGATCGTACTGGTCCTTGAGCAGCGGGCTCACCAGGTCCCCGTTCTCCCCGGCCAGCATCTCCTGCCAGGCGTTCATCATCGTGTAGGCCGAGCCGAAGGTCGCAAAGTAGTTGCTGTAGTCGCCGCCGAAGGTCGCGCTCATCGCGTTCTGCAGCAGCTCCGTGATATCGGTCTTGACGATGTTGTCGTCCGAATCCCGGGCGTAGATGTTCATATCGAGATCGTAGGAGTACTGCACGGAGCTGATGTGCGAGGCCATCTCCGCGTCGGTCTCCAGATGCCGCTTGAAGGGCTTGAGGTTGTTGGTCTGTTTCTCGGCGGAGACCATGGAGTTCATCATGTCGTAGAGGATGGTGCTCGAGTAGACGGCGTCCTTCTCGTGCTGATTCTCCTCCGCCTCGGCCTGCACGCCCATGAGCGAGGTCATGAGGTTGGTCATGTCCACGCTCTCGGCCTCGATCGTGATGGGGTAGCTGGACAGGGTGTCCTCCTGCACCTTGTCGATGTAGTTCTGAATGCCGTTGGACAGCGACATGATCAGGGCAATGCCGATGATGCCGATGCTCCCGGCGAAGGCGGTGAGGACGGTGCGCGTTTTCTTGGTCAGCAGATTGTTGGTGGACAGGGCCAGCGCGGTCAGAAAGCTCATCGAGGTCTTCTCCGAGCGTGAAACGCGGTGCTCCTGCGCCGTGTCGCCGGTGCCGGAGTCGTAGGGATCGCTGTCGTCGGTGATGAGCCCGTCCTTGAGCCGGATGATGCGGCTGGCGTAGGCGTTGGCGATATCGGGGTTGTGCGTAACCATGATGATGAGGCGGTCCTTCGAGATCTCCTTCAGGATCTCCATAATCTGCACAGAGGTCTCGGTGTCGAGCGCGCCGGTGGGCTCGTCGGCCAGCAGGATATCGGGGTCGTTGACCAGCGCGCGTGCGATGGCGACGCGCTGCATCTGGCCGCCGGACATCTGGCTCGGCTTTTTGTGGAGCTGGTCTCCGAGCCCGACCTTCTCCAGCGCCTCGGTCGCGCGTCTGCGCCGCTCGGCGGGGCCGACGCCCGAGAGCGTCAGCGCGAGCTCGACGTTGGACAGGACGTTCTGATGCGGGATCAGGTTGTAGGACTGGAAGACGAAGCCGACCGAGTGGTTGCGGTAGGAGTCCCAGTCCGCGTCGGTAAAGCGCCGGGTGGACTTGTTGTTGATGATCAGATCGCCCGAGCTGTAGTGGTCGAGTCCGCCGATGATGTTCAGCAGCGTCGTCTTGCCGCAGCCGGAGTGGCCGAGTATCGCCACGAACTCGCTCTCGCGAAATTCCAGATCCACGCCCTTGAGCGCGTGCACCGGGGTCTCCCCGACGAGATAGTTTTTTTTGATCCGGCTCAGTTTCAGCATAGCGATCCCTCAATTAGAAAACAAGTATTGGTTGACACGGCGGCCTTTGTGGGGTAGAATAAGCAGGCTTTCAGAGATGCCCACGTAGCTCAGCAGGATAGAGCGGCCGCCTCCTAAGCGGCAGGCCAGAGGTTCGAATCCTCCCGTGGGTGCCA
>JAUNNC010000195.1 GCA_030531585.1 Eubacteriales bacterium
AAGCCCGAGCCGAAGCCCGTGAGCGCGCCCGCGCCCGTGCAGAAGCCCGCACCCGCGCCGCAGGCGAAGAGCGCCGAGGACGACTTCGATCTCGACGATATTCTGGCCGAGTTCCGGTGATGGACGAAAACAGGATACAATTGCAAGCGGAGGAGAGCGGAGAACGGATCGACGCTCTCCTCGCGCGCACTTTCCCCGCGCTCTCCCGCAGCCTCATCCAGAAATGCATCGAGGCCGGGGCCGTCACGCTCGACGGGAGGCCGGTCAAAAAGAGCGCCCGCAGCGAGGTCGGCGCGCTGATCGAGCTCGTGCTGCCCGAGACGGAGGAGCTCCCGCTCCTGCCGCAGGAGCTCCCGCTCGACATCGTCTACGAGGACGCCGACCTGCTCGTCGTCAACAAGGCGCGCGGCATGGTCGTCCACCCCGCGCCGGGCCATCCCGACGGGACGCTGGTCAACGCGCTGCTCTTCCACTGCGGCGAGTCGCTCTCCGGTATCGGCGGCTGCCGCCGCCCCGGCATCGTACACCGCATCGACAAGGACACCTCGGGCCTGCTGGCCGCCGCCAAGACGGACCTGGCCCATCGGGGGCTCTCGGCCCAGCTCGGCGACCACAGCCTGTTCCGTGAGTACGCGGCCGTGTGCTGCGGCTCCTTCCGCGACGACGAGGGGACCGTCGACCGCCCCGTCGGCCGCTGTCCGAGCGACCGCAAACGCATGGCCGTCAACGAGAAGAACGGCCGCCCCGCCGTCACCCACTGGCGGGTGCTGGCCCGCTACCGCGGCTACTGTCTGGTCGCGTGCCGTCTGGAGACCGGGCGCACCCACCAGATCCGCGTGCACATGGCCAGCATCGGCCACCCCCTGCTCGGCGACGGGCTCTACGGGGCGAAATGCCCCGACCGGGGGCTGGAGGGCCAGTGTCTGCACGCGCGCCGGCTGACCCTCACCCATCCGCGCAGCGGAGAACGCCTGCAGTTCGAGGCGCCGCTGCCCGATTATTTCCAGTCTGTACTGTCTCGTCTGGGACCCGAGATTTGAGTGTGGAGGCTTCTATGAACAACAAAAAGCTCGTCTATGCCCTGATCGCCGCGGCGGTCGTCATCGCGCTGATCGTGCTGCTGGTCCGGCTCGTCTCCGGCGCCGTCAGCGTGGTCAGCAGCGGCTTCAACGCGGTGCTCGGCGTTGTCATCGTCGTCGCGCTCGTGATCATCGTCATCTGGATGTTCGCCTACGCAAAGCGCCATTGACGCACGAAAAGCGATGAGAGGACTGCATGCCATGAACTCCTTTCCCGGCGCCCTGCCGCAGCGTTTGAGGAGCGACGCCGCCCGGCAGTGGCTTTACGCGGCCGGCGTATTCGCGCTGCTGTGCTTTGCCCTGCTGAGTCTGATCGCCCCCCTGCGCGCCGCCGATCTGTTCGACGCCTACGGCATCGTTCTGTCTGCCGTGCTCTTCGGCGTGTTCCTCGCCCGCTGGGGCCTGACGTCCGAAGCCTGCGTCCGGCTATATCTGTTCTATCTGCTCTGGCTGCTCGTCAGCCGCTGGCTCAACGGGGACGTCTATCTCTTCATCGACCGCGAGCAGGTGTACCTCAACATGCTCTCCTTCCTGTTCTTCAGCCTGGGCGTCGTCCTCTCTCCGGAGGGCCGCAGGCGGCTGCTCAACGTCCTCACCGCCGTATACGCGGGCTTCTTCGTCCTGTTCTCCCTGCTGGGGCTGTTCGTTGCGGTCACCAACACCTACATCCATGTCCCGCCCGAGAACGTCTGGATCACGATCCGCTCATCGGGCAACCCCCTCCCTCTTCTCAACCTGCTCTCGTCCTTCCGTCTGGTCGGCGCGGCCCGCCTGTTCCTGTCCTGGGGCCTGCTGGGCTATCAGGCCGCCCGCACGCGGAAAACGGGGCTGCGTATCCTGCTGGTGCTGGGCATGCTCGTGCTGCATACGGCGATCGCGCTGTGCTTCTCGCACACCATCTGGATCGCGCTGTCGCTGTGTTATGGGATGTTCGTGCTGCTGCTGGGGCTGCGCCGCCTTCGGATGCGCAGCGCGGTTCTGCGCGCACTGCTCCTCGCCGCCGTCTCCATTCTGGCGATCCTGGCGAGCTACAAGAGCCTGGACTTCCTTCTGCATCACCGTGAGACGCTGAGCGCGGAGCTTGCGCCTCGTTTTGCGCAGCGCTACGAGGCCTGGGAGCACAAGCCCGATCCGGAGTATTTCGGCATCGCCGCCCCGGAGCAGCCGGCTCCCGTGCTTGAGCTCGCCCGCAGCACCCAAGAGGAGCTCGCACAATCCGGCGACATCTACCTCGACCCGCCGCGCGGCTACAACCAGGTCCTCACCCTCTCCTGGCGCACGCTGATCTGGGAGAGCGTGTTCTACTGCGCCCGGAAGAACCCCGCGCTCCTTCTGCGCGGCCAGTCGGGCAAAACGCTGATGGATACCACGAACAATTATCTGTTCGGTGTATACCGCCTCCCGAAGCAGCCGAACATGCACAATTCTTTCCTTCAGGTCCTGATGCTGACGGGGCTGCCCGGCTTTCTGGCGCTTGTGGCCTGGGCGCTGCTGATCATCGTCCGCATGGTCCGCGTGTTTTTCAGCCGCGCCGACGCGGTCCCGTTTTCGATCGCCTTTCTGACGATCCCGTTGACGGGCATGTTCATCTTCAGCATGATGGAGTCCGAGCTCTTCCCGGCCTACGATTCCAGTACGAAGGTCTTTCTGATGCTCGCCGGGATCTTCCTCGGCATGTACCGGGAGCTCTTCCCGAAGGCCGGCGCCCCGGCCTCCGAATAACGGAACGACCGGCCCCGTCGTTTGACGGGGCCGGTCATTTTATTATGCTGCAAAAGCCAAAGCCCCGAGATCACTCTCGGGGCTTTGTGTTGGCGTTGACCTATCTTTCCAGTCCGTCGCCAGACAAGTATTTTCGGCACTGGTGAGCTTAACTTCTGTGTTCGGAATGGGAACAGGTGGACCCTCACCGTTAAAAACACCAACTGTGTCGGAGAAAACTGCATTTCGCTCCGTTCACCTCGCGGTGAACATCCGCTCCATTTCGTTTCCTCCTCCTTTTCGCATCAAAACTCCTTGCGTCGTTTTGCTGCGAGAATCAGGGAACAAATCTTGTACCCTGAAAACTGAACAGAGGGAAGGCAAGGCTGCCTGCATAATGTAGGTCAAGCCCTCGGGCTATTAGTACCGGTAGGCTGAACACATCGCTGTGCTTACACCGCCGGCCTATCAACGAAGTAGTCTTCTTCAGCCCTTACTCC
>JAUNNC010000032.1:0-12664 GCA_030531585.1 Eubacteriales bacterium
ACCGTCGACCTTCCGCGTGTGAGGCGGACGCTCTAACCAGCTGAGCTAACCCTCCAGAGGCTTCCATACTATATCATACTGTGTCCGGGATTTCAAGAGGAACTTTTGCGTCAATGCGGTTTTTCTTTGACAACTGCAAAAAACGGGAAAATGGGTGTTGACAAGCGGCACACATTCTGGTATATTTCTTTTGCTGTTCTAGGTACAGATGGCGGCATAGCTCAGTTGGCCAGAGCATTCGGTTCATACCCGAAGTGTCCCCGGTTCGAATCCAGGTGCCGCTACCAAATAAGGCGCAGCGCAACGCGCTGCGCCTTTTATATGGCCCGTTGGTCAAGTGGTTAAGACACCGCCCTTTCACGGCGGTAACATGGGTTCGAGTCCCGTACGGGTCACCACGTCAGAATAACACCATAAGGTCACCAGCCGCCGCAGGCGGCGTCAGGTCGACCGATGGTGTTATTCTTCCTTTCCAAACCGGAGGCCTGACGAAGGGCCTCCGGTTTGGTTTCGGCGGGACCTGTCATTTTGCGAAACTCCCCGCGGGACTCGAAGGGCGCGGGAGTGAATGGAGTGCCGGAAAAACGCTGTATCCGGACATCTTCGGATATTTCTTCGCTTCGATACAGATTGCATATTGCGGAATCCTATCTGATTCGTTATAATTAGAATGAATTATTATATGCAGACGGGACGATATCAGGGATGAACGGCTGTACCCTGACCGAAGAATACGAAAAGAACGGGTGAGCGCATGACGAGGAACGACATGAACGATTCCGGTCCCTTTCACGTGCAGGAAACCGCGGCGGACGAGCTGCGGCTTACGGTCCTGGGCACACGGGGGTCCATGGCGATCTGCCGGAAGGACTGCATGGTTTTCGGCGGTTCGACCTCCTGTTACCTGGTGCAGGCCGGGGAGGACAGTCTCTTTCTTGACGCGGGCAGCGGCCTGCTCTCCGCGCCGACGGATTTCCCGAATCCGCCGCTGATCCTGATCAGCCACCTGCATCTGGATCATCTGCTGGGCCTCGGGATGTATCCCCGGCTCGTAATGCCCGGGGCGCGGACAGACGTGCTGCTCCCGGCGAAGAACCAACAGGAAGCGCAGGACATGCTCGACGGACTGTACGCTCCGCCCTACTGGCCGGTCAGTCTGAAGCAGTACCGGGGCGATGTCCGCATCGACGCGCTGCATTTCCCGCTGCGGCACGGCTGCCTGACGGTGGAGGGCATCAAGGGCAGCCATCCCGGAGACTGCGTGATCTTCAAGGTGCGCTGCGGAGGAAAGTCTCTGGTTTACGCCACGGATTTTGAACCGAACATACAGTCCTTTGCAAGGCTTGCAGCCTTCGCTCACGGGACGGATCTGCTCCTGTATGACGGGCAGTATACGGATGAGGAGTACGAAAAGAGAAAAGGCTTCGGACACTCCACGGCGAAGATGGGGATCGAGCTGATGAAGCGCTGCGGCGTAAAGCGCATGCTGCTGGTCCACCACGCGCCTGAGAGCAACGACGAGGAGCTTTTGAGAAGAGAAGCGGCGTTGGGACGCAGCGACATCCGTTTTGCCAGGGAAGGAGACGTGATTCGTATATGAGCGAGGAACTGGAAAAACAGCTGCAGATGGCCGAGAAGGAGATTGCACGGCTGAAAAAGCAGCTCGAGAAGGCGGAGAAAGAGAACGCGGAACAGAAGCAGAAGCTTGCCACGGTGGATAGGCTCGTGCTCAATGCCGTCCGCGAGATCTTCGGACCCTATATGACGGACGAGGTGCTGGAGGACATCGTACGTCACGAGGGAAAGGTCGTCATCGGGGGAGAACGCCGACACGTCACCATGATGTTCACCGATCTGCGGCGCTCGACGGAGCTGTCCGAGCAGATGGAACCGCTGAAGTTCATCGATATGCTCAACCACTACATATCCGAGATGATCGAGATCATCAACGCCTGGCAGGGGAACATCCTGGATTTTGTCGGGGACGCCATCGTGGTGGTCTTCGGCGCACCCAGAATCAACAAGGATTCGGCGCGCGACGCCGTCGCCTGCGCGGTCGCCATGCAGCGCCGCATGGATGCGGTGAACGCGTGGAACCGGGAGCGCGGCTACCCGGAGCTCCAAATGGGTATCGGCATCCACAGCGGCACGGCGATCCTCGGGAACATCGGCTCGGAGACCCGGAGAAAGTACGACATGATCGGGCGGAACGTGAACCTCGCGTCCCGGATCGAGGGCTTCACCGAGGGGGGACAGATCCTGATCTCGAGCGAGTGCCTCAAGGCCGCGGGCGAGCTGGTCCACGAGAACCCGGACGGGCGCAGGAAGGTCCGGCCCAAAGGGATCAAGGAGGACATTCTGATCCATGAGGTCATCGGCTTCGGAAAAAGAACCTTGGCGGAGGAGAAAGAAAATGACTGACAAGAAAACACGCTTCAACCAGACGATCTGGCAGATCACACAGGCGCTCCACGAGGAGGAGGTCCTGGACAACGCTCTCTCGTCCTGTCTGGAGATCATCATCAAAACGCTGAACTGCGAGGCGGGGTCGATCTGGGTGCTGGACAAAAGGAGCGACCGTCTCTTCCCCTTCTTCAACCAGGGCCCCGTGGACATCAGCGGCATCACGATCGAGAACGGACAGGGCATCGCAGGCTCGGTCGTCAAGGAGGGCAAGTCCGTCATCGTGGAGGACACCTCGAAGGACGAGCGCTTCTCCCGCAGCGTGGACGAGGAATCGGGCTTTGTCACGAAGAGCATGATCTGCGTGCCGATCAAGAACAGCTTCGAGACCATCGGCTGCATCCAGATCATCAACCGCACCGACGGCAGCCTCTACGACGCCGACGACCTCGAGCTGTGCGAGACGATGGCGTCCCTCACGGCCATTGCGATCGAGGACAAGGGCCTGAGCTTCAACCTGGGGGAGGAGAAGGAAATCCTGATCTCCGTCCGCAATCTTATCAAGGAATTCCCCTCCGGCGACAGCGTCGCCCGGGTCTTGAAGGGGATCAATCTGGATATCTACAAAAACGAGTTTGTCGTGGTGCTGGGCGAGTCCGGCTGCGGCAAATCCACGATGGTGAACATCATCGCCGGCATGGACACACTGACGGACGGTCAGCTCATGATCGAGGGGAAGGACTTCTCCCACCCCTCGGACGCGGACCTGACCCGCTTCCGGCGCGAGCATATGGGCTTCGTCTTCCAGTCCTACAACCTGCTTCCGAACCTGACGGCCCAGGAGAACGTCCAGTTCATCGCAGACATCGCTCCCGCTCCCATGACGGCGGCGGCGGCCATCGAAAAAGTGGGGCTGGAGAGCCGCGCAGGCAATTATCCCGCGATGCTCTCGGGCGGCCAGCAGCAGCGCGTCGCCATCGCCCGCGCGATCGTGAAGAACCCGCACGTCATCTTTGCCGACGAGCCGACGGCCGCCCTGGACTACCAGACCAGCATCGAAGTCCTCTCGGTGTTCGAGGAGATCATGAAGCAGCAGGGGACCACCATTGTGATGATCACCCACAACCCCGAGATCGCCAAGATGGCCAACCGGGTTGTCAAGCTCAAGAACGGGCTGGTCTCCAGCATCAAGGTCAACCTCAATCCGCTCCACGCGACGGATCTCGTCTGGTGACTGCCCATGAAGAAGACACAGCTGAAGGACGCTTTCAAGAATATCAGCACCCAGAGCGTCTCATTTTTGTCCGTCGTGGTCATCGCCATGCTGGCGGTCACGACCTATCTGGGCATCTCCTATGCGGCGGAGGCCTCCGCCCGCAGCGCATCGGATTACTATGAGGAGCACCGGATGTGGGATCTGGAGATCATATCCACGCTTCTGATGGATGAGGAGGATCTCGCGGCGATCCGCGCCACGGAAGGCGTTGAGCTGGCAGAGCCCGTCCTGGTGATCCCCGCCTCGGCGCAGGCGACGGAGGAGAAAGAGTCGGTGAACATCCTCGCCCTGACAGGGGAGATGGCGGCGATCGACCTGCTCGAGGGCCGCCTGCCCGAGACGGCGGGGGAGTGCCTTGTGGAGGTGTGGCTCGCGGAGAAGGAGGGCTTTGCTGTCGGGCAGAAAATCCGGGCTTCCTGCGCCTCCGTCGCTGAGGTGGAGCCCCTGAGCACGAAGGAATTCGTGATCACCGGCTTGTTCCACCATCCGGACCACATTTCCAGACAGGTCCAGTATACGCCCTACATCCTGGTAAAGGAGGAGTGCTTCAATCTGGAAGCGCTGGATGGGACCTTTATGAAAGCCCGGATCCGGGTCAAGGATGCGCCCTCCGACCGCTACAGCGACGAATACTGGGCTGCTGTCGACCCGGTGGAGCGGGCGCTGGAAAAGCTCGGCGAGGTCCGCGCTCCGCTCAGGAGGGAGAAGCTCCGCAGCGTCTACAACGACAAGCTCAGCGAGGGACAGGAAAAACTGGATTCTGCGGCGGAGCAGCTTCGGAGCGGGCGCGAGAAGCTCGACAACGGCTGGGAACAGCTCGCCGAAGCGGCGGAGATCCTGGCCGAGGGAAAGGACAAGCTCGACAGGGGCGGACAGGCGCTCTATGAGGCGAGTCTTGAACTGAAATATGCCGCGGAGGAGCTCCGGCGGGCAAAGCTTCAGCTCGACGTGATCTCACACTATCTGGACTATGATATCGCCTGGATCCGCGAGCATGTCCCCGAGAGCAAGTGGCCCCCGGATATCGGCGTGACCTACCAGCAGTTCCTGAGCATGCTCGGCCAGGGCAAGGAATGGGTCATGTCCTGGATCTATGACAAGTCCGGATATACCAATGGGCTCTACAAATTCAAGATGGCGGAGGGCGTGTTCTCCAGCTCCAGCCTGAACTGGTATTATCTTGGCGAGGAGTACATGGACGGCATCACGCGCTACGACCAGGGCAAGAAGGAGCTGGACAAGGGCGAGGCGGAGTACGCCGAGGGCCTTGCGGAATATGAAGACGGTCTCCGCCAGATGGAGGAGGCCAGGCAGAAGATCGACGAGATCGGACTCTGCCGCTGGGTGGCGCTGGACAACCGGGGGAACGCGGGTTATGTCTTCGCGGAGACCAACAGTCAGAACATCGGCTCCATGAGCAGCTCCTTCTCCCTGATCTTCATCATCATCGGCGCGCTGGTGATCTACGCCACCGTGGGCCGCATGGTGGAGGAGCAGAGCAAGCTGGTGGGCGCCACCAAGGCTATGGGCCTGTTCAACCGGGAGATCCTGGGCAAGTACCTGATCTTCGGCACCGGCGGGACCATGCTCGGCATCGGTCTCGGCGTCGCGGCGTCCTACTTTATCCTGCAGAAGCTGGTGCTCAATTCCCAGGGGAAGTTCCTCAGCTTCGGGGCGCCGGCCCCGGTCTTTCTGGGGACGCCGACCCTGATCGTGGCCCTGGGCGGCCTGCTGCTGTCCGTGCTGGCCGTCTGGTTCGCCTGCAGCAATCTGCTGCGCTCTCCGGCAATCCGGCTCATGCAGGGCCTGAACAAGGTCCCCAAAACGTGGAAGAGCAGGGGAACGGAGACGGGGGGCCTCTACCGCCGTCTGATCCTTCTGAACATGCGCACCGACCTCAAGCGGGTGCTGGTGACCATCGTCGGCATCGCGGGCTGCTGTATCCTGCTGGTGGTCGGCTTCTATATCAAGTTCGGCATCAGCAGTGTCAACGACGTGCAGTTCGGGCCCGAGGCCATCACCCGCTACGATGCGGAGCTGTATTTTGACAGCGCGGAGGTGCCCGACGCGCAGGAGCGCTTTGCGGAGTTCCTGAAGGAGCGCGGCCTGCCCGCCGTCTGCGTCCGGAAGGAGGACGTGGTCTTTCGTCCTTTGGACGCCATGACCGCCGGGACCCTGCTGTGCGGAGAAGCGGAGGAGCTCGGAGACTTCTATGCCCTTCTGGACGCCGATACCGGCGCGCCCCTCACGCTTCCCGACAACGGGGTGCTGATCACCAAACGCATGCACGAGAGCTATGGCCTGAATCCGGGGGACGGCTTCACCGTGTACGACAACGGCATGGATCTCATGAAGGTAAAGATCTCCGGCGTGTTCGACAACCACATCGGGCATGTGCTGGCGTTCTCTCCCGCCGCCTACCGGCAGGTCTTCGGCACGGAGCTGGCCAAAAACTGCTTCCTGGTCAAGACCGGGGACATGAGTTTGACAGAGCTGAAGTCCCTGGCGTCCTCCCTCCCGGGTTTCGTGACGATGAAGGACGCCGCCGCGGAGAAGACGCGCTTCAACGAGCTGTCGTCGATGGTCTCGCTGGTCATTGTCGCCATGCTCCTCATCGCGGGGCTGATGGCCTACTTCATCATCCTCAATCTCTCCAAGACCTATATTCAGGAGAAGACACGGGAGCTGACCATCATGCGCATCAACGGCTTCACGACGAAGGAGTGTGTGCGCTACGCGGCCTGGGATCTCATCATCACGACCGTGGTCGGCACGGCGCTGGGCCTCGTGCTCGGCGGCGTTCTGGGCCGCAAGATCCTCTGCATGATGGAGCAGCCCTATGTCCAGTTCGTCCGGGACCCCGACTGGCGCTCCTTTGTTCTGGGCGGGCTGATCACCGTCGCCTTCTCCTGGGTCATCAATGCCATCGCCCTGCGCCGGGTGAAGCACCTGAAGCTGTCCGACATCGCATAAGGAGGAAACGAAGTGAAAACAAAACGTCTGCTGTCGCTGATCGTGTGCCTGCTGCTGGTTTCGGCCCTTCCCCTGACGGCCTTCGCAAAAGAACAGACAGCGGCCGAGCGGGGCTATGAGGCGATCATGGCGACCGACTACGGCAAAAACATCGTTTTCCCGAAAGAGGAGAGCTATCTGGAGGAGTGGAAGACGCTCTACTGCCGCAAGGCCTGGTACGCGCCGAGCCTGTGGGTGGAGAGCATCTCGCAGCTCCAGAGCGGCGTGCCCTGCCAGCCCATGCTGTATGAGGGCACGCAGGTCACGGTCGTGGCGGAGGAGAACGACATGTCCTGCATCCTCTACCGCAACATCAACTACAAGAGCTGCGCGGGCTGGATCCAGAGCATCCGGCTGCTGGAGGACTTCCCCGGAGAGCAGCATGTCGTCGGGCAGGAGCGCAGCGGCGACTTCGAGAAGGTGGACGAGGTCGGCCTCTCGTGGTCGAAGAGCTACTTCCCCGGCGCGCAGCAGCGCTATACGGAGCTCGCCGAGCCGGTCAAAGACTGCGTGGGCTTCACCTTCGAGTACCAGATGATCGCGGAGAACACCACGTGGAAGGAAATCGTCTTCGGCCCGCGCACGATCTGGGTGAATAACGGCGAGGAGTGGATCGAGGCCGGCGCCTTCCCGTATCCGGAGCTCGGCGCCGTGTATGTGCAGGTCTGGCTGGACGAGCCGACGGACATCACCGCCATCGCGACCATTGCCGACTGTCATGCGCCGAACATGTTTGACTTCCGCCAGACGGCGCGGGATTACCTGATCCTGCCCGCAGACGGCGCGGGGCAGGGGACGTCGGCGAAATGAGCGCGGCGGGTTGCCATGACGGAGACGATGGGAAATGAAGAATAAGGAACGGAGCAGTCTTGCGCTGCTGCGAAAACGGATCTTCCGCATGGTCTCCATCGGCGTGCTGGACGACCCGATCAGCCGCGGCTACGATGTGCTCAGCAGCGTGGCCCTGATCCTCAACATCACGGCGGCGGTCTGCAGCACCTTTGCGAGCCTCGAGGCCGAATACGGGCCCCTGTTCCATGCGGTCGAGGCCGTCACGGTGTTCTTCTTCGCCGTGGACTATGCGCTGCGGCTCTTTACGGCCAACAACCTCTACCCCGATCTGCCGGAGGGGCAGTCCCTGCTGCGCTATGTCTTCTCCTTTGCGGGGATCGTGGACCTGCTGAGCTTCCTGCCCTACTATCTGCCCTTCTTTTTCCCGGCGGGCGCGGTGGTGTTCCGGCTGTTCCGCGTCGTGCGGATCTTCCGGCTGTTTCGCATCAACGCCTATTACGACTCCCTGAACGTCATTACCGAGGTCATCGCCGGCAAAAAGCAGCAGCTTCTCTCCTCGGTGTTCATCATCGCGGTGCTGATGCTGGCCTCCAGCCTCTGCATGTATTCGCTGGAGCATGAGGCCCAGCCGGAGGTGTTCGCCAACGCCTTCTCGGGCATCTGGTGGTCGGTCTCGACGCTTCTGACCGTGGGCTACGGCGACATCTATCCCATCACGCCGATGGGCAAGGCCGTGAGCATCGTCATCACCTTCCTGGGCGTTTTGATGGTGGCCATCCCCACCGGCATCATTTCCGCCGGCTTCGTGGAGCAGTACTCCCGCCTCAAGCGCTTCGGGGACTACGCCACGGAGCGGGATCTGGATTTCGTCGCGGTGGAGCTGTCCGCCCGCGACCCCTGGGCGGGGAAGTGCATCAAGGATCTGCTGCTGCCGCGGGGACTGCTGATCGCGGCGGTGCGGCGTGAGGGCGAGCTGGTGGTCCCCCGGGGGGACGTGGTGCTCAAGCCCGGCGACAAGGTCGTCGTCTGCGCCGAGACGCCGAAGGGCGAGTCGTTCATCAACCTGCGGGAGATCGTCCTGGGCCGCGACCACGAGTGGAACGGCTGCGCCATCCGGGATCTGGACCTCTCGCGCCAGACCTACATCGTCATGGTCCGCCGCGGGGGCACGATGCTGGTCCCGCGGGGCTCGACAAAGCTGCTGGCGGGCGACACGGTGCTCCTCTACAGCAAGGAAAAGCGTGAGATGCTGCAAAAGATATAGAAAAAACCGGGCCGCCCAAACGGGCGGCCCGGTGCGTTATGGAATTGAAGCTCAGTCGTTCCAGAAATCGGTGCCCTTGACGCCGTTGGCGGCGGCGCGGTAGACCGGGTCCTTTCCCTTGCGGACCTGCCACTCGTAGTCGCGCAGCGCGGCGATGGCGGGCTTGGCGAGGATCACAATGACGGGCACGTTGATGATCACCATCAGCGCCTGCAGCAGGTCGGCGGTATCCCACGCCAGGCCCGCGGAGATCACGGCGCCGAGGAAGACCAGCGCGGTGGCGATCAGGCGGAAGACCAGCATGAAGGTCTTGCTGGGCTCCTTCTTCATGATGAAGCGCAGGCAGCCCTCGGTGTAGTAGTAGTTGCCGAGCAGCGTCGTGAATGCGAACAGGCATACCGCGACCGCGATGAACACCGGGCCGAAGCTGCCGAGCGCGGAGGCGGTGCAGGCCTGGACGTAGGCCGCGCCGGCCGCGTCGGCCGTGGGCTCCACACCGGAGAAGAGGCACAGGAAGGCCGTGGCCGAGCAGATCAGCAGCGTGTCGATGAACACGGACAGCATCTGCACTAGGCCCTGCTTGGCCGGGTGCTTGACGTCCGCCGCGGCGGCCGCGTTGGGCGCGGAGCCCATGCCGGCCTCGTTGGAGTACAGGCCGCGCTTGATGCCCCACATGATGCAGGAGCCGGCGAAGCCGCCGAAGATGGCCTTGAAGTCGAAGGCGCCGCGGAAGATCATGCCGAAGACCTTGCCGAAGTCGCCGATATGGGTGATGACCACGAACAGGGAGACCAGCACGTACAGCACGCCCATCACGGGGACCAGCACCTCGGTGACCTTGGTCAGCCGCTTGCCGCCGCCGAGCACGCAGGCGCCGAAGAGGACCGCGAGCGCGGCGCCGATGAGCACGGGGGTGGTGCTGCTGTAGAAGCCGAAGCCCGCGAAGGTGCTCTGGGTGTTGTAGGCCGCGAGCATGTTGTAGCCGACCACATAGGTGAGGATCAGCACGACGGCGAAGACGACGCCGAGCCAGCGCTGGCCGAGACCGTCCTGCATGTAGTAGGAGGGGCCGCCGTAGCTGCTGCCGTCGGAATTGCGCTTTTTGTAGATCTGAGCGAGCGTGGATTCCACGAATGCGGAGGCGCCGCCGAGGATGGCGGTGATCCACATCCAGAAGATCGCGCCGGGGCCGCCGAGGCACAGGGCCGTGGACACGCCCATAATGTTGCCGGTGCCGACGCGGGAGGCCGTCGAGACCATCAGCGCGCCGAAGGATGAGGTCGCGTCGAGGTTGGTCGGCTTTTCTCTGACGACACGCACAGACTCGCCGAACATCCGGAACTGGACCAGCCCGAGTCTGACCGTAAAATAAATGCCCGCCAGCATGAGGATGAGGGGCACGATGTAGGGCTTGTACAGAACCCCGCTGATTGCATTGACTACATTGTCGATCGCATCGATCATGTTGTTTACTCCTCTCCGTTCCCAAATGGAAGATACTCATACTATAAGATAACTCTTTCAATATTGCAAGTTTTTTCTCCATATTACGCCGATAAGGCGTAAAAAAGGGAGATCGGCGCTTTGGCTTGCATCGGGGCGGGCGGATGTGGTAGAATCATGCGCATGAAAAAGGAGGCGGTGCCGCCATGGAGAACAAGAGAAATACGGGCCTTCCGGGCGGGATCCTGATCCTGCTCGCGGGCGTGTTCTGGGGCAGCATGGGTCTTTTTACGCGGCCGCTGAACGCCTTCGGATTTTCCTCGCTGCATCTGGTTTTTCTGCGCCTGGGGCTGGGCGCGGCGGTGTTTGCGCTGATCCTGCTCGCGCGCGACAGGGAGGGGCTTCGCATCGAGGCGCGGGACCTGCCGCTGTTTCTGGGGCTGGGGCTCGTGAGCGTGTTGTTTTTCACCTACTGCTATTTCCGTGCGATCGAGCTGCTGCCGCTGTCGACGGCGGCCATCCTGCTCTACACCTCGCCGATCTGGGTCATGCTGATGTCGGCCCTGTTCTTCCGTGAGAAGATCACGGGGCGCAAGCTGCTGGCGCTGGTCCTGGCCTTTGCGGGCTGCGTGCTGGTGTCAGGCCTGAGCCGCGGGCAGAGCGCCGGGAGCGGGCTGCTCTTCGGCCTCGGCGCGGGCTTCGGCTATGCGCTCTACAGCATCCTCGGCACTGTCGCCCTGCGGCGCTACCGACCGATGACCGTCACGTTCTACACCTTCCTCATCGCCGCCGCGGGCAGCTTCCTGCTGTGCGACCGGCAGACGCTTTTGGCGTCGCTGGCGGCCGTGCGGGACGCCTCGATGCTCTGGTTCATCCCCGTGGCCGCGGTCGTCACCGCCGTGGTCCCGTACCTCGCCTATACCAAGGGCCTGCAGACCACGGAGGCCAGCCGTGCCGCGATCCTCGCGACCGTCGAGCCCGTGGTCGCCACCGTGTTGGGCGCGCTGGTCTACCGCGAGAGACTGAGCCTCCCCGCCTTCCTCGGCATCCTCGCGGTCCTCGCGGCCATCGTCCTGCTCAACGCGAAAGGGAAAGCGGAATAGAACACACAGAACAGGGACAGCCCCGGAGAAATCCGGGGCTGTCCGTTTGCAAGGCCTCCCCTGCAAGGGGAGCCGGTTCGCGCACTTTTGCACGGCGCGGGGGGTATGCTAATTGTATCCGATCATTCTAAGGAGGCATAGCAATGCAAGCATTACGCGCCCGCCCGCCCGTCCGGCGGGGAGGCATCGTCTGGCTGCCGGTGGAGGAGGTCTCTCCGAACCCCGTACAGCCGCGCAGTCAGTTTGACGATCAGGCCCTCGAAGAGCTCAGCCGGAGCATCCGCAGCTACGGCATCCTCAATCCGCTGACCGTGCGCTGCCGCGGCGGGAAGTACGAGCTCGTCGCCGGGGAACGGCGGCTGCGCGCGGCCCGACTCGCCGGGCTCACCGAGGTCCCCTGCATCCTGGTGGATGTGAACATGGAGGACGCCAGCCTCATCGCCCTGGTGGAGAACCTGCAGCGGAAGGATCTGGATTTCATCGAGGAGGCCGTCGGCCTGAGCCGGCTCATCCGCATGTTCGGCCTGAGCCAGGAGGAGGCCGCGCGGCGCATCGGCAAATCCCAGTCCGCCGTCGCCAACAAGCTGCGGCTTTTAAAGCTGCCGCGCGACGTGCTCGAGGGGCTGCGCGAGCACGGCCTCAGCGAGCGCCACGGCCGCGCCCTGCTGCGCCTGAACGGGCCCGACGCCCAGCGCATGGCACTGATGTACATCGCGGACAACGGCCTGTCCGTCGCCGCGGCGGAGGCCTACATAGAAGACCTGCTCAGCGGGTCCGCGCCGGAGCGGAAGAGCGAAAAGACGGAGCCGCGCCGCAGCCTGATCCTCAAGGACGTGCGGGTGTTCCTCAACAGCCTCAACCACTCGCTCGCGGTGATGAAGCAGGGCGGCATCGACGCCGGGCTCCGGCGCGAGGAGACCGAGGACGCGCTGATCCTCACGATCTCCATCCCGAAGGACAGGACCCCGGCGCCGTCCGCATGAGGCGCTCAGGCCCAGTCGAAGTTCTCTTTTCCGGCACCGAGCTCGAAGTGGTACTTTGCGATGCCGAGATCCATACGGCCGTAGAAGGTGAGCTTGGTGCGCGCCCTGACCCGGCGGCCGATCAACGTGAAGCTGAACTTCTGCTGGTTGATCGCCGTGGGGGCCAGCAGCGCGGCCTCGATCCCGGCCCGGAACCAGGCGGGGGAGTCCGCCGTCAGGTTGGACACCGCGGAAAAGTCCTTGCTCTTGTGCGGCACGCCCTGCGTCTCGCCGTAGCCGAGGGCGATCACGACGTGCAGCTTCTCGTCCGCCGCCGTCTCAACCGCGACCGCGTTCTTGCGGAAGGTCAGCGCCACCCAGCAGGTGTTCAGCCCCAGCTCCTGCGCGA
>JAUNNC010000032.1:12674-16563 GCA_030531585.1 Eubacteriales bacterium
AGCAGGACGAGCTTCTCCCCGTAATAGCCGATCGCCTCGTCGGCGTCCTTCGGCCCGACCATCGCAAAGTAGTTGCGGCAGCCGCTGAACTGCCCGTAGTGCGGGGCGTTGGCGTTGAAGGCCTCCGGCTCCTCGGTGAAGAGCTGGATGCGCAGCCCCGCCTCGCGGTTGATCCCGTCGATCGCCTGCCGGAGCGCGGCGAGCTTCTCCTCCTCGATCGGACGGTTTACATAATTTCTAACCGAGTGCCGTGCGCGCATCAGCGTCCATGCGTTTTCCATTGAGGACCACCTCTCCGTAGATTTTTGTGAAATGATTATAGCATATTGATAAAACGCTGGCAATAAAGCATAAAAAAACCGTTGTTTTTGATTGCGTATCGGAGCTCATACTGCTATAATAGGATTATCCCAATCGGATACAATTTTATTAAGGAGGAACCGATCAATGGCAAAGAAAGTACTTCTGCTCTGCGGTGATTTTACCGAGGACTACGAGACCATGGTACCCTTCCAGGCGCTGGGCGTGCTAGGCTATCAGGTGGACGCCGTCTGCCCCGACAAAAAGGCCGGCGAGACCGTCGCCACCGCCGTCCATGACTTCCTGGGCGAGCAGACCTATACCGAGCTGCGCGGCCACAACTTCGCGCTGACCGCCGACTTTGACGCCGTGAAGGTCCCGGACTACGAGGGCCTGTTCATCACCGGCGGCCGCGCCCCCGAGTACATCCGCCTCAACGCGCGCGTGCTCGAGATCGTGCGTGAGTTCTTCGCGCTCGGCAAGCCCGTCGCCGCCATCTGCCACGGCCCGCAGGTCCTGGCCGCCGCCGGCGTGCTCAAGGGCTACAAGGCCACGGCCTATCCCGCTGTCGGCCCCGACGTGACGCTCGCGGGCGGCGAGTATGTGGCCGTCCCCGTCACCGACGCCGTGGTGGACCGCAACCTGGTCACGGCTCCCGCCTGGCCTGCCGACACGGCCATCGTCAAGGAGTTTGCGAAGCTCATGGGTGCGAAGATCGAGATCTGAGTTCCCGCTGTACCCGACCGGGAAAAGCCGCCCCAGGCGGGCGGCTTTTCCCGAAGGACCGTATCCGTGTGACGTTTGTGTGACGGTTCGTGTGTTATCTTGTGGATGCAGACAGAAAAACAACACTGACAGGAGGGAAATAGAATGAGCGAAAAGATCGAAAGAATGAGCGATGAGGCTCTCGGCAGCGTTGCCGGCGGCATGTCCGCAAACCTGATGGCGGCCTATGACGTGATGGCCGGCAGATACGGCGACGGCGAGGACCGCAAGAGAAGGCTCGCAGCGGCGGGCTATGACTACTGGTCCGTACAGCATCTGGTCAACGGTCTGGCCAAGGGCTACGACGCGGTTGCCAGAGATGTGATCGACGGCCGCTACGGCAACGATCAGGCCCGTATCCGCGCGCTGACCGCGGCCGGCTACGACGCCGCGATGGTGCAGGACATCGTCAACAACATGCTCAAGTAAGCGAAGCTCCCACAGCAAACGCCCCCCTCCGTCTTCCGGCGGAAGGGGGCGTTTGCCGTGCCGTTTCGGAACGAAACCGTGCGTTTTTTTGCTGGACATTTGTCAAATAGTGTGTAATAATATAGTTTGCATAATCACATCAAGCGCGCGATCCGGTACCGTGGGAGCAGTTTGGGGACAAACCGGATCCCGCCGCGGAGAAGCCTGAATCGGAAAACATACGGAACCCATACAGGAGGAGAAAAGATGCTGAACATCAAAACAACGCAGGATGCGGGAAAGCTGACTGTCGCTCTGGAGGGCAGGCTGGACACCGTCACGTCGCCGGATCTGGAGAAATGCCTCAAGGAAAAGCTCGGCGGCGTCACGGAGCTGGTCATGGATTTCGAGGAGCTGGACTATGTCTCCTCTGCCGGACTGCGCGTGCTGCTGAGCGCGCAGAAGACCATGAACCGGCAGGGAAGCATGAAGCTCTGCCACGTGAGCGAGAGCATCATGGAGATCCTGGAAGTCACCGGCTTCTCGGATATCCTGACGATCGAATAAGGAGAAGACATGGACGACACGATTTTCAGAAAGAAGAGTCTGGACAAGATCTCGTCGCCGGAATCCCTCGGCGACTACCTCCATGTGACCAACCCCTCGGTCTGGATGATCCTGGCCGCGGTGATCCTCCTGCTGGCCGGGATGCTGATCTGGGCCTCCACGTCCAACATCGACAGCTACGCCTACGGTACCGCCCAGGTGGAAAACGGCAATATGCGCATCAGCTTCGACGACCAGCAGGCCGCCGGGAACGTGGAGAGCGGGCTGACCGTCATCATCGGCGAGACGCGGAGCACGGTCACCGGCGTCGGGATCGACGAAGCGGGGCAGACTTTCGCCTCCGCCTCGACGACGCTCGCCGACGGGAGCTACCCGGCGAAGGTGCTTTTGCGTCAGACCCAGGTGATCCGCCTGCTGTTCAACTGAGGGGGCGCGCATGTCGGAAAAGAAAGTACCGAGCCCCGTGACAAAGGGGTGTGCCCGCGTTCCGGTCATCATGCAGATGGAAGCCCTGGAATGCGGCGCGGCCTCGCTTGCCATGGTGATGGCTTACTACGGGAAATGGGTCCCGCTCGAGCAGGACCGTCTCGACTGCGGCGTCAGCCGCGACGGCTCGAACGCGCGGAACGTGCTCGCCGCGGCGCGCAACTACGGCTTTGAGGCGCAGGGCTACCGCTGCGAGGTGGCTTCGCTCCGGGACAACATCGCCAAGCCCTGCATCATCCACTGGAACTTCAATCACTTCGTGGTGCTCGACGGCTTCAAGGGCAACCACGCGTACATCAACGACCCCGCCCGGGGCGAGGTCAAGGTCCCGCTCGAGGAGTTCGACTCCGCCTTTACGGGGATCTGCCTCGAGATCAAGCCCGGCCCCGATTTCCAGCCCGGCGGGAAGCCGAAGAGCACGCTCGCCTTCGCCGCGAGCCGGCTGAGGGGCGCGGGGGCAGCGGTCGCCTTCGTGCTGCTGTCCACGGCGATCGGCTATCTGTTCGGGATCGTCAAACCCGCGTTCACCCGCTTCTTCATGGACCACCTGCTGACCGGCGAGAACCGGGAGCTGCTCGTGCCCTTTGTGATCCTGCTGAGCGCCGTGGGCCTCGCAGAGGTGGCCGTGGCCTGGATCCAGAGCGTCTACGCGCTGAAGATCAACGGCAAAATGGCCATCGTCGGCAGCAGCGACTATATGTGGAAGATCCTGCGCATGCCGATGGAGTTCTTCTCCCAGCGTCTGGCGGGCGACATCCAGCAGCGCAAGGGCACCAACGCCAACATCGCCTCGGTGCTCGTCAACACGCTCACGCCGCTGCTGCTCAACACGGCGATGATGATCTTCTACCTCGTCGTGATGCTGCGCTGCAGTCCGCTTCTGACGGTGATCGGCCTTGTCACGATCGTGCTGAACCTCTTTGTCTCTCGGCTCATCTCCGCCAAGCGCGTGAACATCACCCGCGTGCAGATGCGCGACGCGGGCAAGCTCGCCGCGGCGACGGTCTCGGGCATCCAGATGGTCGAGACCATCAAGGCCAGCGGCGCCGAGAACGGCTACTTCCAGAAGTGGGCCGGGTATCAGGCCTCGGTCAACACGCAGGAGGTGCGCTTTGCGAGGCTGAACCAGCTGCTCGGCCTGATCCCGTCGACGCTCTCCATGATCGCAAACTCCCTGGTGCTGATCCTGGGCGTGTGGCTCGCCATGCGCGGGGAGTTCACCCTCGGTACGATCGTGTTCTTCCAGGGATATCTGAGTGCCTTCATGTCGCCCGCGATGACGCTGATCTCCGCCGGGCAGACCATCCAGGAGATGCGCTCCGAGATGGAGCGCGTCGAGGACGTGATGCAGTATCCGTCCGAC
>JAUNNC010000032.1:16573-18272 GCA_030531585.1 Eubacteriales bacterium
TTCTCCGACGCCCCGACCGCCGAGGACGCGGACTACTCCAAGCTCTCCGGCGAGGTGGAGCTCAGGGACGTCACCTTCGGCTATTCCCGGCTCGGCAAGCCGGTCATCCAGAACTTCTCGATGCACGTCAGGCCCGGCAGCAGGGTTGCCTTCGTCGGCACCTCCGGCTGCGGCAAGTCGACGCTCTCCAAGCTGATCTCCGGGCTCTATCAGCCCTGGAGCGGCGAGATCCTGTTCGACGGCAGGCACATCGGTGAGATTGACCGCGGCGTGTTCACCGGCTCGGTGGCCGTCGTCGACCAGGACATCGTGCTGTTCGAGGACACCATCGCCGCCAACATCAAGATGTGGGACGAGTCGATCGAGGACTTCGAGATGATCCTCGCCGCGCGCGACGCCCAGATCTATGACGACATCATGGCCCGCGAGGGCGGCTTCTACGGGAAGCTCACCGAGGGCGGCAAGGACCTCTCCGGCGGCCAGAGGCAGCGTCTGGAGATCGCCCGCGTGCTGGCCCAGGACCCGTCCATCATCATCATGGACGAGGCGACCTCGGCGCTGGACGCAAGGACCGAGTACGAGCTGGTGAAGGCCGTGAAGGACCGCGGCATCACCTGCATTGTCATTGCGCACCGCCTCTCCACGATCCGCGACTGCGACGAGATCATCGTCCTGGACCACGGCGTCGTGGTGGAGCGCGGCACCCACGATGAGCTCATGGCCAACGGCGGCTTCTACAACGAGCTCATCGCCAGCGACTGAGGAGGTGTGAAGTATGGGATGGTTTGACGAACAGATCCGCCAGCGCAAGCTCTCGGATCAGGAAATCATGGAGGACTCCCTGTTTCGCATGGCCTCGGTCGTGCTGGGCAGACAGCGCGCCGGCGCCCTGAGCGACGAACGCATCGTCACCAAGGCGGCCATCGACGATATCCTGAAGTTTTATCACTACAAGCCGGTGGAGATCCCGGACAACGTCAAGGGACTGGACGAGCAGCTCGAGTTCTGCCTGCGTCCCCACGGCCTGATGTACCGCAGCGTGAAGCTGGAGGAGGGCTGGTATAAGGACGCCTTCGGCCCGATGCTGGCCTACCGCAAGGAGGACGGGATGGCCGTCGCCCTGCTGCCCAAGCCCTTTATCGGCTACTGGTTCCGCGACCCCGTCACCGGGAAAAAGACCGATCTGAACCGCAAGACCGCCGAGATCTTCGAGTCGGACGCGATCTGCTTCTACCGCCCGCTGCCGCTGAAAAAGCTCGGCATCGCGGATCTGATCAAATACCTGGCCGAGTGCCTGAGCGCGGGGGACATCGTCTCCATCGTGGTGCTGACCTTCGTCGCGACGCTCGTCGGCATGCTGATGACCAACGCCAACAAGGCGCTGACCGGCTTCGTGCTGCAGAGCAAAAATCTCTCGCTGCTGCTCGGCACGGCGGCGTTCACGCTCTCGGTGATCATCTCCACGCAACTGCTTGACGGCGTGCGCGCGCTGATGATGAACCGCCTGGAGATCAAGACCTCGCTCTCGGTCGAGGCGGCGATGATGATGCGCGTGATGAACCTGCCGGCCAACTTCTTCCGCAAGTACGCCTCCGGCGAGCTGTCCAGCCGCTACGACGCGGTGAACCAGCTGAGCAGCCTGCTGCTCGGCAACATCTTCTCCACGGGTCTCGGCGCCATCTTCTCGCTGATGTACATC
>JAUNNC010000033.1 GCA_030531585.1 Eubacteriales bacterium
CTCCCCTGTGGCTCTGTCATCCAGCCTTTACGCAGCGTTTTTTGACAATCTCATGAACATGTCCGGATTGATTCAGCCAACGCTGCCGACGGTGCCGCCGTTGAGGAGCTCGACCGGCACGAACACCGGCAGCCTGGAGGCGCTCTTCCCGTCCTCGATCCGGGAGATCAGCAGCCTTGCCGCCTCCTCTCCGATCACGTCGCTCTTCTGGCGGACCGTGGTCAGCCTCGGTCTGATCGACTGCATGACGGGGATCCCGTCATATCCGGCAAAGGACACGTCCTCCGGGATGCGGAGCCCCAGCTCCCGCGCCGCCTCCTGCGCGCCCAGATAGCACAGATCGTCGGGCAGCAGGATGCAGGTCGGCGGGTCCGGCAGGCGGAGCAGCGCGGCGACGGATTCGCGCGTCAGCTCGATATCGCCGTACAGGCCGCTGCAGACATAGTCGTCCGGGACGGGGAGATCATGAAAGCGCATGGTCTGGTAAAACTGTCCGATCCTCGTGCGGGTGACGACGGAGTTGTTGTGCCCGTGGATCATGGCGATCTTCCTGTGACCCAGTGCGATGGCATACTCCACCAGCCGCTGCACGCCGTTCTCGTTGTCCGACAGGACGGCCGGGATCCTCTTGTAGATATGGTCCACCGTGACGCAGGGGATGCCGCTGTTCACCAGCTCGACCACCTGGGGGTCCGCAAAATCGATGCACGCGATGCACACGCCGTCCAGACCGCGGTACTGACAGTATTCCAAATAGGTCATCACGCTGCCGCCGATGCGGTGGTTGATAAAGGTGACGTCGTAGCCCTTTGCCTCGGCCGCGATCTTGAACGAATTCAGGATCGAGGCGAAAAAGGGATGCGTCAGTCCCTTCGCGCCCTCATCCATAAACAGAACGCCCAGACTGTGGGCACGGCAGGACGCCTCATATCCCAGCTCCTTCGCGGCGGCCAGGATCGCTTCGCGCGCCTCTTCGCCGATCTCCTCCCGGCCGCTGACGAGCACCCTGTTGACGATCCCGGGAGATACGCCGCAGCGGCGTGCGATGTCAAGAATCGTGGCTGACATGACTTTCCCTCCGCTTTTCGATTGGTTTGAAGCCATTATAACGCGGTCATTTCAAATTTACAACAATTTAGTGACAAAAATATAAGACATTTCGGCTGGCCCGCGCTTGACGGAAACGCGCGCCGGTCTCGGGTCCGAGACCGGCGCGCGGGTGCGTTCCGCCGACAGGGGGATCGGTATGCCGCCGATCAGCGGAAGTGCTTCTCCCACTCCAGGAAGTCCCCGATCGGCAGGGGCTTGGCGTAGTAATAGCCCTGAAAGCTCTCGACATGGTACTGCTTCAGGATATCCCGCATACCCTCCGTCTCGATCCCCTCGACGCAGACCTTCGCGCCGAAGATCGCGGCGAGGTCCGCAATGATACGGATGAGCTGCCGGTCGATCTCGTTGGTTTCGATCCTCCGGACAAAGCTGCGGTCGATCTTGATGATGTCGAACGGGATCTCCTTGAGGATGCCGACCGAGGAGAACCCGGTCCCGAAATCGTCCAGCGCGACCAGCATGCCCCTGGCCTTGATGTCGGCGAGCACATTTTTCAGCAGATCCATATCCAGCAGCCGGCACCGCTCCGTCACCTCAAAGCAGAGATGCTCGGGCGGGTATTCGAGTTCCTTGAGGATACGCATCACCATATCCACAAAACCCGGCTTCTCCAGCTGCGTATAGGACAGGTTGACATTGACGATATAGTCGGGGTCCTGTCTGAGGACCTGCCCGGCCGCAAGGATGGATTCCCGGATGATCCACTCCCCGAGCTCGGGAAACAGCGGGTCGGACTCCAGAAGCGGCAGGAACTGATCCGGCGGCACCACGCCGTAGACCTCGTTTTTCCAGCGGAGCAGCGCCTCCGCCCCGATCAGTCTCTCCGTCTTCGCCTCCAACACCGGCTGATACAGCAGATAAAAGCCATCGTAGCCGCGCATGATCGAGGCGCGGATCGCGTGCAGCTTTTCCAGCCGCTGCTGGCTTTCCCCGTTCAGGTCATTTTGAAACTCCACCAGGTCTCCCTGGCGGCGGAGCTTGGATTCCTCGTTGGCAAAATTCAGGCAGGCGTATACCGTCTGGGAATCGACGTCAAAGTGATCCACCCGCAGCGCGCCGCCGTGCAGGTCGAGCAGGAGCTTCCTGCCGTCCACCTGAAAGCTCTCATGGAGGAACGCGCGGAAGCCGTCGTATCTCTTCCGCATCTCCCCAACGGAGAGCAGGCTGCTGATCACGGCGAACTTGGTCCCGTCGATCCGGTAGATATGTCCCCTGTTCTCCGTCACCTCGAACGCCTTCCTGGCATAGCGCTGCAGCACACGGTTGCCGAATTGATACCCGTACATCTCGTTGATCTCGGAGAATCTGCTGATGCCGAACAGCATCACGCTGAATTCCGTTTTCCGCCTGAGGCAGCCGTCCAGATCCTCGAAGAAGCCGTACTGGTTCCTCAGCCCGGTCAGCGCGTCGACATGTCCCTGCACGCCGTGATTGCGTATGGTGCCGACAAAGTAGTCCGGCTCGCCTGCGGGGTCCCAGATCACGACGCCGCGGCAGGTACACACCTCATATTCGCCCGTGATGCGTCTGGCCCGGTACTGCATGTCGTGGCCCGAGGCGTTCCCGGAGAAGATCTCGTCGATGCCCTTGTGATAGGCCGCCCGGTCCTCCGGATGGATGCAGTTCTCCCAGATGTCCCCCGCCCCGTACATGTACTCGGCGGGAAGGCCGAAGGTGTCCACCGCGTTCTTCGACCAGCGGGAAAAGTCATACTTCATGTCGCAGAGGAACACATAGGTCCCGTCCGAGACCGTCTCGAACGCCCTGTACAGCCTCTCCAGCATGAGCCGCCTGTCCTCGCTGATGGCCCGGACCACCGCCTTCTCCTTGAGAGAATGGGTCTCCTGCAAAAGTTTCTCTCTCTTCAGGCGCGTCTTGTCCTCATACATCTGGTTGTCCGCGCGGTTGAACACGTCCTCGACACAGCGGTCCTTCACCTGCTGGAACTCCGCAAGCCCCGAGGCGACCACCGGTCCCTCCCCGGCGCGGGTGTTCTTTTCCACCTGCCTCCGCAGAGCGGAGATCAGGGCCGCCCGGTTCGCATAGTCCTGGCCCCGCAGGACCACGACAAACTCATCCCCGCCGACGCGGAACACCGGGCTGTGATGGAAGATGCGGCAGACCAGCTTGCAGGCGGCCCTGATATAGTTGTCCCCCGCCTTGTGCCCCTCGGTGTCGTTGACCGTCTTGAGGCCGTTGATGTCGCAGACCACGATGCCGAAGGGCTCGCTCCCATCTTCCGCCAGCCTCTGCAGCTCCTTCTCCATCTCATGATAGGCCGTCTTGTTCTTCGTGCCGGTCAGCTCGTCGCGCCGGGCCATCTCGTTGGCCGTGGAGAGGGCCGCCAGATGCTCCTTCTCCCTGCGCACGTCCTCTTCGCGGTTCTCGACGCAGATGATGAAATGACTCTGATCCGAGGAGTAGGTCACCGTCATGCGCGTATACTGCGTCTTTCCGCCGTCAAGCACCATGCGGTAATCCTCGGTCAGCTGCCGCCTGCCCTCAAGCCGGGAGATCAGATTGTCCCTGTCGAGGAAAAGGCGGATCCTGTCCCTGTCCTCGGAATAGATCAGCCGGCCCGCATTCTTCCAGGCAGTCGCAAAGAAATCCTCCCCCTCCTCCTGGATCTTCAGCTCGCCGGATTTCCTCCTTGCGGAGAGCTCCGCGTAATATGCGGTCTTACAGTCGATGTAATAGATCAGGTCATAGTGGGACGCCAGCGTCTCCGCAATCTGCGTAAAGGTGACGCTCCTCTTCCGGTCCTCCTTCTGCGCGAGCTTCGCCTGCACCTCGTTGTCGATATTCTTGATGCAGACGATGATGTGCTTTTTGTCCCGGGCCATGATCTCCGTATGCCGGATGTGCCGGACCCGGCCGTCCACGACCAGACGCCAGGAGAGTGAGAACGACTTGCGGTCCTTCAGGTTGTCCAGCATCACGTCCTTGTAGTGCAGACGCATCGCCTTCTCCTGGTCCTCGGGGTGGACATACTTCCGGATGCTCCTTCTGCTCTCGGCAAAGAAGTCGTTCCCCGTCGCCGGGACGTTCAGTCTTTTATACTCATCCGTGGAAGAGATCTCAAGATACGTACTGGTCGCAAGATCGATGTAATACAGCGTGTCGTACTGCTCGGCAAGGCTGTCGGTGATCTGGTCGAAGATCTCCTTCTGCCGTTCGATCTCCTTCTCGTTCTCTCTCCGCCGGTGCAGCGCGTCAATGTTCTTGACGCCGAGCACGAAGTAATCCGTCTTGTCATCCAGACCGCGGATCAGCCGGAGCGAATGCCAGGTCGGCACGCCGTTGAGCATCAGACGGTACTCGATGCTCTGCATCGACCCCTTCTTCATGTCGCCGAGCAGCTTCTCCTTCCGGATATCCTGCAGAAAAATGTGCTGATCCTCGGGATGGACCACCAGCCTGCAGTCCCGGACAATGTCCTTGAAAAAGTCGTCGCCGCCCTGTTCGAGATTGAGGGAGCGGTACTCCGGGTTCACGGAATACCAGTAGTATTCGTTCGTCAGCGCGTTGACATAGTAGACGCTCGTATAGTCCGCCAGCAGTGCATCGGCGATCTTGTTCAAGATCTTTTCCTGAATCGTCATAAGCCACCTCACAGCTTCTTCGGGTGTCGGACCGGCGCTTCGCTTCCCCGCTGCCGCCGGCCGGACGGGAACGCTCCGTCGCGCGGATACGGGGGCCTTCTTCAAAAAAGTTCGGTCGGGAAATACGGTTAATATTTATATTACCAAATCCGTGCATCCGGGGCAAGGGGAAAATAAATTTCCTCCGACGCGGCAGAACGTAAGTCGGTCGGTCTTCTGCAGACAGTCATCAATGAAAGAACTGCCCCACCCGATCCCGAGTGAGGTTGATCAAGCTATTTTCGTTTTATGCACGCAAAACCGCAGCCGCCACGGAATAATACGGGGAAGCTTCAACCCTGTTTTCCCATGAGACTTTCTGCCCAGACCGAGAAGCACGGAGGCTTCGCCGTGAAGGTGATCCGGCAGCGTCCTCCCTCGCGCTCTGTCACCTTGGCGTACAGATTTTCTCCGATGTCGAGGCTCAGATTATCGAACAGCTCAAGCTTCTCCTCCGTTTCCAAGACGGCGCCGGTTTCCGAGCAGGCGAGCAGACGGCCCTCGAGGCCGCTTTTATTCACCCGCTTCCCCTCGAGGAGCCCGAAGCGTACGGGCACAGGCTCCGGCAGCGTCTGCGGCTCCTCCTCGCTGCGTTCCGTTTCGATCCCGTAGGGCGCTCCGATCCCGACAACGTCGTAAAGGGGGATCTCTCCCTTGACGCCCTTCGGAGAGACCCGGAGCGTCTGCCGGATCCGCAGTTCAGTTTGGATCGCGTCCTTTGTCCCCGGCGAGATCAGGACCTGCCCGCCCGTGGTGTAGCTCTCGATACGGCCGACCAGATTCACAGCCGGACCCAAAACGCCGTACTTGGTCCGGGGCTCAGAGCCGCTATTGCCCTGGCTCACGTCGTCGGTGTTGATCCCGATCCCCATGCTGAGCGGCTCGAAGCCCCGTTCTGCGTTCCAGCGATTGACCTCTTTCATGCGCCGCTGCATCCCGAGGGCCGCGGCCACGGTGTCGGCGGCATGCGTCTCGGTTTTGACCGGCGCGCCGAAGATCACGAGCATGCCGTCGCCCACGAACTCGATCAGCGTTCCGTGATGCCGCTCGATCTCCTCATACATCTCGCTGAAATAGTGGTTGAGCATGCTGATCAGATCCTGCGGCTCCATCCTTTCGGAGATGGCCGTGAACCCGCGCAGATCGCTCATCAGGATCGTGAGCCGCTGCCTGTGCCCGCCGAGTCTCCAGCCCCCGGGAGAATCCAGGATCTCACGCACAATATCATCTGACAGATAGCGGCCGAAGGTCTCCTGCAGCACGCGGTTGCGCAGTTCAAGCTGTCGGTTGAGGCCGCGGATGGTCTCCGCAGCGCGGACCGCGTCGCGCAGCTCCGTCAGTTCGGTGATATCGCTGATGACGAGCACCACGCCGACAGGCGTCTCCCCGTCCCGCAGATAGGAGGACACGATCCGCAGATGCTTGAGGCTCTCTCTCCCCTGATAGACCGCATAGCCCTCCTGTCCCTGTCCTTTTCCGTAGACGGCGTCGAGCACGCACTGAACGAACGCGTCGTTCCGTTCATCCGTGAGAAAAACCCGCGCAAAGGATAGTCCGACGAGCTCGCCGCTTTCCTTCTCCATGATGGTCAGCGCAGCCCGGTTCGCGGATTCGACGATCCCGTCAAAGCCGATCGTCAGAACGCCCTCCGACATATCCTCGATGATGCGGTTGTGGATGAATACCTGTTTATCCATGCCGGGTCTCTCCTCGCTGTTTCAAAGACGGCTTCCCTCCCGTCGCGGATGGAAGCCGTCTCAACGTTGTATTGTTCGGTCAGTCGATAAAGAAGAAGGGGTCGTTGGGATTCAACCCGTCGCAGCGGTCCAGGGTGTTCATCGCCATGGCTTCGGCATAGAGGTCGAAGAATTCCTTGATACGGTCACGCAGAGACTTGCTGCGTTTGTCCGGCGTTCCCTTGGTCCCCTTCATTTCGTTCAGGGTGTCGAGGGCCTTCTGGTAATCCGCCGTACGATCACGCAGACGAGCGCTGAGCTGCCGCATGATCAGCAGAACGCGCTCGGGCTGTTCGGAGAAGTATGCCGAAAACTCCTTCTCGCCGATCTCCCGCAGCTTCACGCCGTCCTCCATCGCTACTGCGGTGGCGCTTCTCGGATAGGCCTCGATGAGCCCCATCTCGCCGAGAAGCTGTCCCTCTCCGAGAACGGTGATCTGCTTCTCGTTTTCGGTACCGTAGGCCGCGAAGATCCCCACCTGTCCGGCAAGGATATCGTACATCACCGGCGAAAAGTCGCCCTGCTTGAAGATGATCTCATTCTTCTTGAACTCTTTTACGCTCATTCCTGCCCCTCCTTTTCCGCCATGTCGTGGATTTCGCGGCAAACCTTCAGATATTCATTGGTCCTGAAGCGCAGATTATGGCTCAGCGTCTGCATGACCATCAGGACTCTGGAAGGATTCTCCCGGAAAAAGTCGGCGAAGTTCTCTTCCGTGATCTCACCCAGGCACGTGTTGTCCTCCATCGCCACCGCCGTCGCCGAACGCGGGGCGTGGTCCAGCAGACCCATCTCGCCGAAGTATTTTCCCGGGAAATAGTTCGTCAGGAGCTTCTCGTCCGCAGTTCCATAGTTGGCGTACACGCCGACCTTGCCTGTGTAGACTTCAAACATGCTGTCTCCGGGATCCCCTTCCCGGAAAATGACCTGGCCGCAGCCATAAGTGTTCTTTCCCATGCTTACCTCCTGAAATAAAAGTGATTTCGTTCCAAACAAATGCTGATGACCATCCGGCTTTCATCCGATCCTCCCGCCGGAGCTGTGTCTTTCCTATCTTTTTTATTGGGATGATTATACCATAGCGGTTCATTCGTGTCCAGAATAAACCAACAAAAATAAATTTCCTCCGACGCGGCAGGAGAATCCTTTCATCGGAGGGGATTGAAAAAGGGATTGAACTGACGCGGCCCGCATGATAAAATAATTGGGGAAGTGTTTTTCTCCGCGCCGTGATCCGACCGTCTTCAGCGGGAGGCCCGGTTCGCTTGGCCGCCGCCCCGGGTCAACGTGTCAAAGAGGGAGTTTTCAAAATGAACAAAGTCTCCGCTTTCCTCTCGAGAATACTCGGTTTCGAAAAACTGGGCCAATATGAAAACGACTACCTGCACGATTCCAATATCCGCAGCTGCAGCTATATGGGCTTTATCGTCGTCCTGCTCGAGCTGTGGATGCTGGCCCGGTAGACGTATTCCAAGATCATCCCCAAATATCAGGCGGGCGGAAACCTGTTCGATCTGTTCGTGAAATACACGTCCAAATACTGGCTGTTCCTGCTGATCGGTCTGGGACTGATGCTGTTCTGCATGTTCTACGACAGAGACGGAAAGCTCTCGAAGGGCAGGTTCATCGCGCTGTTTACCGTCGGTACGGCCTGTATGCTCTATACCGCGGTGCTGGGTCTGGAGTCCTTTACAAAGCCAAGCGATTCGATCACGCCGGTGATGGCGTCGATCATGAACGCCATGCTCGTCTCGGTTTACGTCTTTCTGTTCGTGATCGGCGCGGCGATCGTGACCTACGTCCTGTTCAAGTATCTCAAAAACAAAAACATCGTCGTTCTGGAGCATGTGGCCATCATTGCCTTCACGCTGGTCTGCCTCGCCTTCGGCATCTTCGTCTCGTACAGCGATTTCTGGGGCGGCAAGGAGATCATCTGCTTTCTGACGATGGTTCTGTACGTCGGCTGCCTGCTGATCTATCGCCCGTATGTCACCATACTGATCCTCGGCGCCTGCTTCATGGGGTTCTACAAGATCCTGCTGACCTATCAGGGCGGACTGACCTTCCAGAAGCAGGACATCGTGATCAGCGGCGTTGTCCAGAAGATCATCTCCGGCGACTCGGTCAACTACATCACCTTCTTCATCTCCCTCTCAACCATCTGTTTTGCCATCTATCACGGACGCCTGAACGAAGCCAGAAAATCCAAAGCGCTGGAGAAGAGCGCCAAGGAGGATCAGCTGACCGGCCTGTATAACTACTCGTACTTCTCCGAGCTCGCCGAGGAAAGGATCCGGAATCTCACCGGCGATTTCGCCGAGAACGTCCTGCTGTTCCTCGACGTCCACAACTTCAAGGCCTTCAACGATCAAAGAGGCTTTGAAGAGGGCGACCGGTTTCTGATCACGTTCGGAAAGTATCTGTCCGACGCCTTCCGCGGCTCGCTGTTCGCCAGGCAGGCCGACGACCACTTCGTCGTGATGACAAAAACCGACGGCCTGACCGACAGACTGAACGCATTGAACGATCTGGTCCATGATTACGACGACGAGATCCTGCTGGGCATCAACTGCGGCGTATACCATCTCAACAGCAACAGAGAGGACCCGCGCATGTCCATCGACAGGGCGCGCTATGCCGCCCACATGATCAAAAACCGCTTCCAGACCGTCTGCATCGAATACGACAAGACGATGAGCGAGGCGTATCACAAGAGACTGTATATCATCAACAACATCGACAACGCCGTGAAATACGGCTGGATCGTCCCCTTCTATCAGCCGGTCGTGTGGTCGGATACGGAGGAGGTCTGCGGCTGCGAGGTGCTGGCCCGCTGGATGGACCCGGTATACGGGCAGCTGCTCCCGAATGAATTCATCCCGGTGCTGGAGGAATACCGTCTGATCCACAAGCTGGACAAGGCGATCTTCGAAGCCGCGTGCAGAGATCTGCGGGAGGCCATCGACGCCGGCAGGCCGGTCGTGCCCATCTCGCTGAACTTCTCCAGACTGGATTTCGAGCTGATGGACGCGGTCACGGAGCTGGATGATCTGGCCGCAAAATACGGGATCGACAAAGAGCTGATCCACGTCGAGGTGACCGAGAGCGCCCTCACGGACAACTTCACCCTGCTCAACAACGCCATGAACCGCATCAAGGAGCTGGGCTACTCCCTGTGGCTGGACGATTTCGGAAGCGGGTATTCCTCCCTCAACGTCCTGAAGGATTATCAGTTCGACGTGATCAAGATCGACATGCGCTTCCTGTCCAACCTCGAAAGCAGCGAAAAAGCGAGAACGCTCATCGACTGCATCATCAACATGGCAAACAGGATCAACATGCTTACCCTGACCGAAGGCGTGGAGACAAAGGTGCAGGCGGAATTCCTGAACAAGAGCGGCTGCACCCGCCTGCAGGGCTATCTGTTCGGCAGGCCGATCCCCAAGGAGGCGCTGTATGACCGCATCAGCAAAGGCGAGCTGACCGTCTCCGACAGGCGCCTGTAAGGAAAAACGAACGGTACGGCAGGCGGCCGTCGGAGAACGCGCCGGCTGCTCAAGCAGGGAACCGGGACGGAACGGCACAGCGCCGTTCCGTCCCGGTTTTGCCGCGGAAGCGGAATCAGTATTGAAAGCTGCCCTCGAAGACGACGCCGGCACCGCCGGTGAGCAGGACGCGCCCGTCGGTATAGTTGACCGTGAGCTCGCCGCCGGCAAGGATGACCCGGATGTCGCTCCCCTTGTCGCACAGGCCGTTTTCGCAGGCGGCCACCGCCGCGGCGCAGGCGCCGGTGCCACAGGCGAGGGTCTCGCCGCTGCCGCGCTCCCAGACCCGCATGCGCAGGGTGTGCCGGTTCACGACGCGCACAAACTCGGTGTTGACCCGATCCGGGAAGATGGCGGCGTGCTCGAACTGCGGACCGATGCTTTCGAGATCGAGAACGTCGATCTTGTCGCAGAAGACCACGCAGTGCGGGTTGCCGACGTTGACGCAGGTGACGTGCCAGCTCCGGCCGCCGATGACGACGGGGATGTCGACGGCAGCCTCCGCGTCAAGGAGCGCGGGGATCTCTGCCGGCTTCAGGGACGCTCTGCCCATGTCCGCCTCCACGGAGCCGACAAGGCCGTCGCGCAGGAACAGCCGCAGGGCCTTGACGCCGCTGCCCGTCTCCACGCTCATCTCCTCCTTTGGGACGATGCCGCGGTCGTAGACGTATTTTGCCACGCAGCGGATGTTGTTGCCCGCCATTCTGCCCTCGCTGCCGTCGCGGTTGAAGGAGCGCATTTTGACGTCGGCGATTTCGGAGCGCTCGATGAGTACGATGCCGTCGCTGCCGACACCGGTGTGCGCCCGGCAGAGGCTCACGCACAGGGACTCGGGACAGGTGATCGCGCCGTCGAAGTTCTCGATGAAGATGTAGTCGTTGCCGCAGTCCTGCATCTTGGTGAAGCGGACGGTCTGGCGATTCGAGCGCATGGCGTTGATGTCCACGAGCTCGGTGCTGCTCTCGTGGAAGCGGCTGGCGATGATCTCGGCCAGCGCGCCCGCCGTGTCGAGCGAGGTCAGGCAGGGCACGCCGCGCTGCATGGCCCGGCGGTGCAGGGCGATGTAGTCGCCCATGGTGCCGTCCTTGACCGCGCCGGTGTAGACGATGTACCGGAGCGCGCCGCTGTCCAGGAGCGCTTCGATCCCGCCGCTCTCCCCGGCGTTGGGGACGGCCTCGACCGGGATGCCGAGCGAGGCGATGGCGTCCGCCGTGTCCCGCGTGGCGTAGAGCGTAAGCCCCAGGTCAAAGAAGCGCCGCGCGAGGGAGAGGATCTCCTGGCTGTCCTCGTTCTCGACGCTCAGCAGCACGCCCTGCCGGTCCCCGCAGTCCGCCGGGAGCATAAAGCCCGCCGCGGTCAGGCCCTTGAACAGCGCCTCCGCCAGGGTCCGGCCCAGCCCCAGCACCTCGCCGGTGGATTTCATCTCGGGGCCGAGGATGGAATTCGCGTCGGAGAGCTTTTCAAAGGAGAAGACCGGCACCTTGACCGCATAGTAGGGCGGCGTGCGCCATAGGCCCGTCCCCCGGCCGAGGTCCCGGAGCTTCGCGCCCAGCATGATCCGGGAGGCGAGGTCCACCATCGGCACACCCGTGACCTTGCTGATGTAGGGCACGGTGCGGGAGGCGCGGGGGTTGACCTCGATGACGTAGAGCTCGTCCTGCCAGATGAGGTACTGGATGTTCACGAGGCCCTTGGTCCCGAGGGCGAGGGCGAGCTTTTCCGACACCTCCGCGATGCGGTGCAGGAACTTGTCGCTGAGGTTCCAGGGCGGGTAGACGGCGATGGAGTCGCCGCTGTGGACGCCGGCCCGCTCGACATGCTCCATGATGCCGGGGATCAGCACGTCCTCCCCGTCGGAAATCACGTCCACCTCCAGCTCCGTGCCGGGCATGTACTTGTCCACCAGCACGGGGTTTTCGATGCCTTGGGCGAGAATGCCGCGCATGTAGGTCTCGGTGCTCGCGCGGTCGCGGGAGATGCACATGTTCTGCCCGCCGATGACGTAGCTCGGGCGCAGCAGCACGGGGTAGCCCAGCTCCTCGGCGGCGTCGAGCGCCTCGTCGAGCGTGAGCACGCCCTTCCCCTTCGGACGGCGGATGCCGAAGCGCTCGAGCAGGGCGTCGAAGCGGGCGCGGTCCTCGGCGGTGTCGATGCTGTCGGCGGAGGTGCCGAGGATGTGCACGCCCTTTTTGTCCAGAAACTCCGTCAGCTTGATGGCCGTCTGCCCGCCGAAGGCCACGACCACGCCCACAGGCTTCTCCAGCTGCACGATGTTCCAGACGTCCTCCCGGCACAGGGGCTCGAAGTAGAGCCGGTCCGCCGTGTCGTAGTCGGTGGAGACGGTTTCGGGGTTGTTGTTGACGATGACCACGTCATAGCCCAGTTCCCGCAGAGTCCAGACGCAGTGCACCGAGGAATAGTCGAACTCGATGCCCTGACCGATGCGGATCGGGCCGGAGCCCAGCACCATCACCACGGGCCTGCCGGAGCGCGGGAAAAGACGGCTCTCGCACTCCAAGTCGAAGCCGGAATAGAAATAGGGGGTCTCGGCCTCAAACTCGGCGGCGCAGGTGTCGACCATCTTGTAGCTCATCGCAAGGCCGGGGACGCGCTCCAGCCCGCAGAGCCTGCACAGCGCCTCGTCCGTATAGCCGAGGCGTTTGGCCTTTTTATAGTCCTCCTCCGTGAGGCTCCCGCCCCGCAGCCGCTCCTCGAACGCCGCAAGGCCCTGCAGCTTCCACAGGAACCAGCGGTCGATCTTGGTGATCGCATGGATCTCGTCCACACCGACGCCGGCCTTCAGCGCCTCGAAAACCGTGAAGATGCGCCGGTCGTCCTGCGCGGCGAGCCGTTCGGCGAGGGGCGCGTCGGACAGGGGCGGGGCGTTGAGCGTGTCAAGCCCGAGCTCCGCGCCGCGCACGGCCTTCATCAGCGCCATCTCGAAGGAGGCGGCGATGGCCATGACCTCGCCGGTGGCCTTCATCTGGGTGCCGAGCCTCCGGCTGGCCCCGTGGAACTTCTCAAACGGCCACTTGGGGAACTTCACCACCACATAGTCGATCGTCGGCTCGAAGCAGGCGCAGGTTTTGCCCGTGATGTCGTTTTTGATCTCGTCGAGGGTGTAGCCCAGGGCGATGCGCGCGGACATCTTGGCGATCGGGTAGCCGGTCGCCTTCGAGGCCAGGGCCGAGGAACGCGACACGCGGGGGTTGACCTCGATGACGGCGTACTCGAAGCTGTCCGGGTTCAGCGCAAACTGCACGTTGCAGCCGCCCTCGATGCCGATGGCGGTCACGATGTTCAGCGCCGCCGAGCGCAGCATCTGGTATTCCCTGTCTGCGAGCGTCAGCGCCGGGGCCACGACGATGGAATCGCCGGTGTGGATGCCGACCGGGTCCACGTTCTCCATGGAGCAGACCGCGATCACGTTCCCGGCACAGTCGCGCATGGTCTCAAACTCGATCTCCTTCCAGCCGGAGACGCACTTCTCCACCAGAATCTGCGTGATGGGCGAGAGGTCCAGACCCTGCCGCGCGATCTGCCCAAGCTCGTCCGCGTCCGCGGCGATGCCGCCGCCCGTGCCGCCCAGCGTGTAGGCCGGGCGCACAATGACCGGGTAGCCGATGCGCTCGGCGATCTCCAGCGCCGTTTCGACATCCTCCGCCGTGGCCGAGGGGATGACGGGCTGGCCCATCTCCGCCAGCGTCTCGCGAAAGCGCTCCCGGTCCTCGGCCCGCTCGATGGCGTCGATGCCGGAGCCGAGCAGCTTCACGCCGTACTTTTCCAGCGTCCCGTCCCTTGTCAGCTGCATGGCGAGCGTCAGACCCGTCTGCCCGCCGAGTCCGGCGAGCAGGCCGTCCGGGCGCTCGAGCGCGATGATGCGGCGCAGGGTCTCCGCCGTCAGGGGCTCGAGGTAGATCGCATCCGCGAGGTGCTTGTCGGTCATGATGGTAGCGGGGTTGGAGTTGACCAGCACGGTGCGCACGCCCTCCTCCCGGAGCACGCGGCAGGCCTGCGCCCCGGCGTAGTCGAACTCCGCCGCCTGGCCGATCACGATGGGGCCGGAGCCGATGACCAGCACCTTCCGGATATTCGGATTCTTAGGCATCGTCCCCGCCTCCCATCATGCCGACAAAGCGGTCGAACAGAAAGCCCGTGTCGTGCGGGCCCGCGCTGGCCTCGGGGTGAAACTGCACGGTGAAGCAGCGCATTCCGGGATAGTCCAGGCCCTCGCAGCTGCCGTCGTTTGCGTTGATATACCGGAGCTGTCCTGCGTCCGAGACGCTCTCGGCCAGCACCGCATAGCCGTGATTCTGGCTGGTGATGAAGCAGCGCCCGGTTTTCAGGTCCTTCACCGGCTGGTTGGCCCCGCGGTGGCCGTACTTGAGCTTGACGGTCTCCCCGCCGAGGGCCAGCGCCGCGAGCTGGTGCCCCAGACAGATGCCGAAGACCGGCAGCCTGCCCATGAGCTCTTTGAGCTGTGCGATCTCAAAGACGTTCTCCTTCGGGTCGCCGGGGCCGTTGGAGAGCATGAGCCCGTCGGGGCACAGGGCCAGCACGTCCTCCGCCGGAGTGTCGTGCGGCAGGACCGTCACGCGGCAGCCGCGTTCGGTCAGGCTCTCCACGATATGGTGCTTGGCGCCGTAGTCCAGCAGGGCAGCGTGAAAGCGCTCCTTTCCCGCGGCGGGGACGGTGTACGCCTCCCTGCAGCTCGCCTCGCGCACGCCGAAGCGCACCGCGTAGGACCGCACGGCCGTGAGCTCCGCCGGTTTTTCGTCGCATATAAGCGCGTTCATCACGCCCTCCTCGCGGAGGATGCGCGTGAGGGCGCGGGTGTCCACGCCGCAGATGCCGGGGACGCCGCGTTCCTTCAGGAAGGCGTCCAGCGGGTATTCGCTGCGGAAGTTGGACGGGGCGGCGCAGAGCTCGCGCACCACATAGCCGCGGGCAAGGCAGCGCCCCTCAAAGTCCGCCGGGATGACTCCGTAATTGCCGATCAGCGGGAAAGTCTGCAGGATGATCTGACCCGCGTAGCTGGGGTCGGTCAGGGTCTCGAGATAGCCGGTCATGCCGGTGGTGAACACCAGCTCGCCGAGTCCGTCCCCCTCTGCGCCGATGCGGACGCCCTCGAAAGCGCGTCCGTCGGATAGTACAAGATAAGCCTTTTTCATCGTTTTCGTCACAGCGTGGCGGCCATGACCGCTTTGATCGTGTGCAGCCGGTTCTCGGCCTCGTCGAACACGAGGGATTGCGGTCCCTCGAACACCTCGTCTGTGACCTCCATGGCGGTCCTGCCGAAGCGCTCGCCCATCTCGCGGCCGATGCCGGTCTTGAGATCGTGGAAGGCGGGCAGACAGTGGAGGAACACCGCCTGCTCCCCCGCCGCGTCCATCAGGGCCCCGTTGACCTGATAGGGGGCAAGGGCCGCAATGCGCTCGGCCCAGACCTCCATCGGCTCGCCCATCGAGACCCAGACGTCCGTGACCAGCACGTCCGCGCCCTGTACGGCCTTGACGGGATCGCTCTCAAACGTGAGCACCGCGCCGGTCTCCCCGGCAACGGCCTGACATGTTTCGATCAGCGCCCCGTCCGGGAAGTACGCCTCCGGCGCCGCGGCGGTGAAATGCATCCCCATCTTCGCGCAGCCCACCATCAGCGAGTCGCCCATGTTGTAGCGTGCGTCCCCGAGGTAGACGAGCTTGATCCCCTCGAGGCGTCCGAAATGCTCGCGGATCGTGAGCAGGTCCGCCAGGACCTGCGTCGGGTGAAACTCGTTGGTCAGGCCGTTCCACACCGGGACGGAGGCGTACTGCGCGAGCTCCTCGACGATCGCCTGCCCGTAACCGCGGTACTCGATGCCGTCGAACATGCGCGAGAGGACGCGCGCGGTGTCGGCGATGCTCTCCTTCTTCCCGATCTGCGAGCCCGCAGGGTCGAGGACCGTCACGCCCATGCCGAGGTCGCGGGCCGCCACCTCGAAGGAGCAGCGGGTGCGGGTACTGGTCTTCTCAAAGATCAGGGCGATGTTCTTGCCCTCGTGCAGCCGGTGCGGGACGCCCGCCTTTTTCTTCGCCTTGAGCTCGGCCGCCAGATCCAGCAGACCCAGGATCTCCCCGGGCGTAAAGTCCAGCAGCGTCAGAAAATCCCTTCCGTGCAGGTTCATGCCTGTCTCCCCCTATGATTGTTTTTCCGCCCTCACAGCACCTTCGACAAAAAGCTCTGCAGCCTCTCGCTCTGCGGGTGGTCGAAGATCTCCTCCGGCGTGCCCTGCTCGACGATGACGCCCTCGTCCATGAACAGGACACGGTCCGCGACCTCGCGGGCAAAGCCCATCTCGTGCGTCACGACGACCATGGTCATGCCCACCTTCGCCAGCTCCTTCATCACGTCCAGCACCTCGCCCACCATCTCGGGGTCCAGGGCCGAGGTCGGCTCGTCGAAGAGCATGACGTCCGGCTCCATGCACAGGGCGCGCACAATGGCGATGCGCTGCTTCTGGCCGCCGGAGAGCTGGGAGGGATAGGCGCCGGCGCGGTCGGAAAGACCCACGCGTTCGAGCAGCTGCATGGCCTTTTTCTCCGCCTCCGCCGGGCTCTTCTTCAGAAGCTCCGTCGGGCCGAGGGTCAGGTTTTTCAGCACCGTCATGTGCGGAAACAGGTTGAAGTGCTGGAAGACCATGCCCATGCGGCGGCGGTAGAGATTGATGTTCACGCGCGGAGCGGTGATGTCGGTGCCCTCAAAGACGACCGAGCCGCCCGTGGGCCGCTCGAGCAGGTTCAGGCAGCGCAGAAAGGTCGACTTGCCGGAGCCGGAGGGGCCGATGACGACGAGCACCTCGCTCTTTTCAATGTCGACGGATACGCCGTTGAGCGCGTGCACCGCGCCGGCGTTGAAGTGCTTCTGCAGGTCCTTGACGGAGATGATGATCTCAGCGCTCACTGCTCCTCAGCCTCCTTTCCAGTTTGCCGATCAGCCAGCTGAAGAAGATGACCAGCAGCAGATAGATCAGGGCCACCGCGATCAGGGGCATGAAGGCCGAGAAGGTGCGGCCGCGGATGACGTCGCCGCCCTTGGTCAGATCCATCAGCCCGATGTAGCCGCAGACGGCGGTCTCCTTCAACAGGGCGATGAACTCGTTGGCCAGCGAGGGCAGCACGTTCTTGAAGGCCTGCGGGATGATGATGTGCCGCATCGTCTGGATGTAGTTGAAGCCGATGCTCCGCCCCGCCTCGAACTGGCCGGGGTCGATGCTCATGATGCCGCCGCGGATGATCTCGGTGATGTACGCGCCGGAGTTGATGCCGAACACCATGGACGCGACAAAGACCGTGTTGGTCGTCGAGACGAAGATCACAAAATAACCGATCAGCAGCTGGACAACGACCGGCGTGCCGCGGATGACCGTCAGATACAGGCGGGCGAGGTTGTTGAGCCCCGTCATCAGCGTCTTGCCGAAACCGGGCTGCATTTCGTCCTTCGTCTGGTCGTAGGAGGAGCGGATCATCGCGACCACCACGCCGATCGCAATGCCGAGCAGCAGCGCGAAGAAGGTGACCTTCAGCGTGACGAGCAGGCCGTTCGTGATGTACTTCCACCGGGCGCCCTCGATGAAGTTGAAGATAAAGCTCTCTTTGATTTTGGCAAAGGCTTCTGCCATGGTCAGGACCTCCGGAAGTCATAAATCCCGGGGACGCCGAGGCGCCCCCGGGTGCTGTGTCCGCCTGTCAGCCGGCGTTGATGTAGGTGTCGATGATGGACTGGACCGTGCCGTCGGCAAGCAGCGCCTCGAGCGCACCGTTGACCTCGTTGTACAGAGGCTCGTTGTCGTAGCTCAGCTCAAAGCCGTAGGCCTCCTCGGCGTAGGCGGTGGGGAGGATCTTCAATCCCGCGTTCTGGGCCACGAAGGTCTCGGCGGGGCTGTTGTCGATGATGACGGCGCTGCATTTGCCGGTCAGCAGGGCCTGCACCGCGTCGGCGCCCTGGTTGAAGCGGGCCATGTGGTCCTCGCCGAAGTCGCCGGTGGCGTAGATGTCGCCGGTGGTATCCTGCTGCACGCCGATCTTGATGCCGTCCGCCGCGAGATCGTCCACG
>JAUNNC010000196.1 GCA_030531585.1 Eubacteriales bacterium
GCTTACCTATGTGCTGACACAAATACTTACCGATGTCCTGAAACTTTCCATTACCGATGTCCTGAAACCGGACAATCCTTATACGCACCGCCGCCCACGCAAAGCGGGTCGGCGGCAGCGCCGGGCCGATCCTGAGGGATCGTTGCCCGGGCTGGTCGCGCTTTCGCTTCGCGAATTGGCGCGACTGCTTTTCGGATTTCTTTTGACATAAGGCCACGAATTATCGTAATAACGAAACGATCATCGTTTCAATTAGAACAAATCCGTCAGGATTTGCACCACAACTCCTCACTCCACACTCCACACTCAAAAAATAATTTGCCGCGGAACCGAATGGTCACCATAAAAAAGAACCGTAAACCTGCTCTGCATCGATTAATTCTGCAATGAATCTTTCTCTGCAAAACTGTTCACGAATAGTTTACCGTCAAATTAGCACTCACCTCTTGACAGTGCTAACAAAATGAGTATAATTATAGTCGAACCGAGGGGGAAGGAAAGAGAGTGCCCCGGAGGTTCGCAACGGTATGACCAACATAGATGACCGACACGATGCGGCGAGCCCGCAAGGGCGCACACAGGGGTGTAGCCGGTCAAAGGAGGTAAGAATTATGTTGATGCCGAGTATCTTTGGTGAAAACCTGTTTGATGAATTCTTTGGCGACTGGGACCGCGAGATGCGGCGCATGGACCGCCAGCTGTACGGCAAGAACGCCGCCCGTGAAATGAAGACGGACGTGCACGAGCACGAGGATCACTTTGAAGTGGACATCGACCTGCCGGGCTTCAAGAAGGAGGACATCACGCTGGAGCTGCAGAACGGCTACCTGACCGTGACCGCCGCGAAGGGCCTGGACAAGGACGAGACCACGAAGAAGGGCAAGGTCATCCGCCAGGAGCGCTACGCCGGCACGATGCAGCGCAGCTTCTACGTGGGCGACGCGCTCACGGAGGCCGACATCGGCGCGAAGCTGGAGCACGGCGTGCTGAGCCTGAACATCCCGAAGAAGGAAGAAAGGAAGATCCCCGAAAAGAAGGTCATCATGATCGAAGGATAAAACCCAAAACAGAAAATACCCCCTGCCGGAATGCCGACAGGGGGCTTTCTGTGGGGTCATCCTCTCAGGAAGGCGCAGTAGCAGCGATAGGCCTCGTACAGGTCGACCTTGCTGATGATCTCCCAGGGGGCGTGCATGGACAGCACCGGCACGCCGCAGTCGATGACGTTCATGCAGTATTTGGCGCACATGTAGGCGATGGTGCCGCCGCCGCCCACGTCCACCTTGCCCAGCTCCGCGAACTGGTAGGTCACGCCGCCGTCCCGCATGATGCGCCGCAGCTCGCCGATGAACTCGGCGTTGGCGTCGCTGGAGGACGCCTTGCCGCGCCCGCCGGTGTACTTGTTGAAGCACACGCCGCTGCCAAGGAAGGCGGCGTTTTTCTTTTCAAAGACGGAGGCGTAGTTGGGATCGTAGCCGGCGCTGACGTCGCTGGAGAGCATGCGGCTGTTGGACAGGGCGCGCTTGACGTAGAATTCGCTGTACTTGGCGGTGCAGGCCAGCAGCTCCGACACGATGTTCTCGAAGTAGTGGCTGCGCATGCCGGTGGCGCCCACGGAGCCGATCTCCTCCTTGTCGGTGAGCACGGCGCACAGGGTATGGGCGGGGGTGCCCTTGTAGTCCAGCACGGCCCGCATGGAGGGGTAGGCGCAGACCCGGTCGTCGTGGCCGTAGCCCAGGATCATGCTGCCGTCGAAGCCCATGTCCCGGGACTTGCCCGCGGGCACCAGCTCCAGCTCGGCGGAGATGAAGTCCTCCTCCTCGATGTTGTACTTGCGCTTGAGCAGCTTCAGCACGTTGGCCTTCACGGGCTCCTTCTCGTCGCCGGGCAGCGGGTAGCCGCCCACGATCAGGTTCAGCGCCTCGCCGTCGATCAGCTTCTCGCCGTCCAGCTTCAGCTGGTCTTGCGCCAGGTGGGGCAGCAGGTCGGAGATGCAGAACACCGGGTCCTCCTCCGATTCGCCGATGGAGACCGTCAGCACGCTGCCGTCGATGCGCACCACCACGCCGTGCAGCGCCAGGGGCAGGGCCACCCACTGGTATTTCTTGATGCCGCCGTAATACTGGGTGTCCAGATAGGCCAGGCCGTCCTCCTCGTAGAGGGGGTTCTGCTTCAGGTCGATGCGGGGGGAATCGATGTGCGCCCCGAGGATGCGCATGCCCTCCCGCAGCGCTCGCTCGCCCACGATGAACAGCACGATGGACTTGTTCATCCAGCAGCGGTAGACCCTGTCGCCGGGGTTGAGCTTTTTGCCCTCCCGCAGGGCCTGCTCCAGGTCTGTGAAGCCCGCGGCCTCCGCGGCCTGCCGGGCGAGGGCGACGCACTCCCTCTCGGTCTTGCCCTGATCGATGAACGCGCGGTATTCCTTCGCGAAGCCGTCGATGCGCTGAAGCGAAGCGGCGTCGTATTTTTCCCAGGCGGATTTGCGTGCCATGTGGTTGCCTCCTTGCATTTGTACTACTCCGATTATAGCCGATATTCGCCCATATTTCAATACGGCAAAATCGACAGCCGGTATTGAAAAAAAGGCAATCTCATGATAGTATTGGGATATCGGAAAGCGAATGAGGTGTGAGGATGACGAGGATACTGTTCGTGTGCCACGGCAACATCTGCCGTTCGCCCATGGCGGAATATGTGATGAAGGACATGGTGAAGCAGGCGGGGCTGGAGCGGCGGTTCGAGATCGCCTCCGCGGCCACCAGCTACGAGGAGATCGGCAATCCGGTCTACCCCCCGGCGGTGCGGGAGCTGGCGCGGCACGGCATCGGCTGTGCGGGCCACGCGGCGCGGCACATGGAGAAGTCGGATTACGCCCGCTACGATTACCTGATCGGCATGGAGGCGGTCAACCTGCGCAACATGCGGCGCATCTGCGGGGGCGACCCCGAGGGCAAGATGCGGCTGCTGCTGTCCTTCGCGGGGCGGGACCAGGGCATCGACGATCCCTGGTACACCGGCCGGTTCGGGGAAGTCTACGATCAGATCCATGAGGGCTGCGCGGCGATGCTGGCGCAGCTGGTATAAAACAACGCAGGGACGGCGAAAACCGTCCCTGCGCTGTTTTTATCGATCCTCCGCCCCGAGCATGCCCATCCGGTCCAGCGCCAGCGCGCACTGCATGGCGACGCCGATGGGCAGGCAGCGCTCGTCGGGGTC
>JAUNNC010000034.1 GCA_030531585.1 Eubacteriales bacterium
CGGTGAGGGCTCGGACGTCGGTTCCGCCGTGGACGCGGACCCGGGCAGGGCGGAGATCTCCGGACCGGCCGTCAGGACCACAGGGACCACATCCTCCGCCGCGGGACGTTTCCCGCGGGAGCCGAAGGCGAGGACGCCGATCAGCGCCAGCACGGCCAAGGCCGCCGCGCCCGCCCAGAGGGGCGGCTTTTTCTTTTTTCGCCTCGTGTCGGAGGCAGAGGCGGCAGACGGCACTCGCCCGGTGTCCAGGACCGTGGCGCCGTCCGCCGGGACATGCGCCCCCTCCGCGTCCTCCGGCCCCTCCTGCAGGGAGGTCAGACCGTCCGCATCCCCGAGGGACCCCATCGTGTGGAGCGCAGGGCCCTCCTGGAATCCGGAGGGCTCTGCCAGAACGGTCAGATCGTCCTCCTCATCTCCGGACGCCTCCGCCGCAGGCCGGGCCGACACGCCGCTGCTCTCGATCGACAGCTGCTGGTCGGACGGCTTCCTGCGGAACAGGGCGTTCGCCAGCTCCTCCATGGACTGGTAGCGGTCGGCTGCGCGCACGGCAAGGCCGCGCTGCAGGACGCTCTCCAGATCGGGCGTGATCTGGGCGCCGAGCGCCGACGGCAGACGGAGCGTGTTGTTCGGGTTCATCGCACGCTCGACGGACTCCTCCGGCCGGACGCCGGTCAGGCAGAAGTACAGCGTCGCGCACAGGGCGTAGATGTCGGTCCAGGGCCCCTGATTGCCTTTGCTGCGGTACTGCTCCTCCGGCGCGTAGCCCGGCTTGAGCATGACGGACATGCTCTTGTCGCCGCCGACCTCGCGCGCCGCGCCGAAGTCCAGGAGCTTCAGGCTCCCGTCCTCCAGCACGATGATGTTGTCGGGGCTGATGTCCCGGTGGATGATCCCCTGGGCGTGGACCTTTCCCAGCGCCCGCATCAGCGGCAGCGCCGCCCGCATCAGCCTGTCGGCGGGGATCTTCCCGTTTTCGGCCACATAGCGCTTCATGGTCAGACCGTCCAGGTACTCCATGACGATGTAGGCCGTGTTGTTGTCCTCAAAAAAGTCGTGGACGCTGACGATGCCCGGCTCCCCGGAGAAGCGGGCCAGGGTCCGCGCCTCGTGGAGGAATTTCCGCTTGCCGTCGCGGAAGAAGTCCTGGCCGCTGGCCGTGATCGTGATCGCATTGGACACGGCGTGATCGCGGTAGGCATAGCCGTTGGGGTAGAACTCCTTGACGGCGACGCGCATGTTCAGCAGCTCGTCCCGCCCGATATAGGTGATGCCGAAGCCGCCCTGCCCGAGCGCTCTGCCCAGCAGGTAGCGGTCCCGCAGAAGAGTGCCCGGCGCGAGCAGGTGCTTTGCGCTCTCCACATGGGGCGATCTCCCGCAGTGCGGGCAGACCTCGGCCGAGTCCGGGAGCGGGGACATGCAGTAATCACAATAAGCGCTCATATCCCGTACCCTTACTCTCTGATCACGATCGCAATCGCCGTGTTGTTGTCACTGGCGACGGGCTCCGCGATCTCCCGCATTTTCCGCAGCCATTGCTCCGCGTTGTCCGTCAGCCTGGCACAGCGCAGCATGTCCGCCTCCAGGATCCCCTCCCAGAAGCCGTCGCTGCAGAGCAGCAGCCGGTCACCGGGCTGGATATCCAGCAGCTTCTCCGCGATCTTGGGCACACGCTTGTCCCCGAGGACCCGGAACAGCTTGTTCCGGTCCCGGTTGGTCCTGACCTCTCCGGGCTTGATATCCCCCGCCAGCACGCCCAGCTGCGCGATGCTGTGATCCGCCGACTGGTAGAGGATCGAATCCCCGCGAAACTGATAGATCCGGGTGTCGCCCACATGGATGGCCTCCGCGAAGCCGTCTCCGAGCCAGACCGCGGCGATCGTCGTCTGCGCGCCGGGGTGGTCGGCGTGGAGCGCGCAGATCCTTTCGTTCGCCTCCAGGATGGCGTCGGTCAGCTTTCGGGGAGAAATGCTCTCCCCGGAGAGACGATCGATGAGGGTCTTCACCGCCTCGCGGGAGGCCAGCTCGCCGTTCTCCTGACCGCCGAGCCCGTCCGCGACGACGGCCAGCACGCCGTTCACGCTCTCGAGAACGGAGACTGCGTCCTCGTTGTTTTTCCTTTTTCCGAGACCGGAATAGTATGAGAGACTGAGATTCATGGCATCAGGTCCTTTCCCGGGCTTGCGGCGTCAAAGCGTGCCGCGCGGCGGAGCTTCCCGCCTGCGGACTCACGCTCCCGTGCTGATCTCATAATAGAGGAATTCCGTTTCCACGACCGTGATGATATCGTTGTCGTGCAGCTCGGCGCCGACGTTCGGCTCGAGCTGGCGGCCGTTGAGGAAGGTCCCGTGGCGGGAGCCGAGGTCCCGCACGCAGATCCGCCCGTTCTCACGATAGATCTCGGCGTGGCCGCTCCGGTGGATGCGCTGGTCGCCGAGAACGTCGCCGCGCCATTTGTGGCGCCGGTCCAGCGGAAGGCTGTCCTCGGCCAGGACCCTGGTCTCTCCCGTGTCCCTGCTTTTGAGCAGACAGAGCTTCTGCTCGTCAAACACGTTTTCGTAGGCTTCCCCGAAGAGCAGGAACAGCTGCTCGTCCGCCAGCAGGATCTCGGAGCAGGGCCGGAGCTCCGCACTGGCGTTGGCCTGCAGGACCTGCCCGTTGACCACGGTCGCATTCGTGGGATTGTAGTTGCGCAGGAGGAAGCTGCTCCCCCTCTCCCAGATCTCCGCGTGCTTCCCGCTGATCTCCGGGTTGTCGGGGAAGGCGATGTCCGCCTTGGCTTTGCTCCGGCCGAGCACGGTCCGCTCACTCTTGAGATGGAAGATCTCCCCGGTCCTGACGCGCAGAAGCAGCGCCGGATTATACTGGATGCCCATGACCGTGTGCGCGTCTCCCCCGGCGGGCGACTCGACGAACAGGATGGTCTGCTCGTCATCGTCCTCCTCGTCCGCCGCGGGCGACGCCGCCGCAAAAGCGGCCAGGGAGGGCTCGAGCTCCTGCATGCTGCTGCCTGCCGCCGCGCTGTATTCCTCGGCGTGCCGGCTCCACAGCGCCAGCGCCTCCTCGTCCGCCCCGCTGTCGGCGTCGCGGAAGGGGGTCAGGACCGGCGAGCCGAGCAGCTCGGCATAGAAGGCCTCGTCCGTCTCCTCGTATTTCCGAATATAGCGGGCGTTGCTGAGCTGCAGCTGCATACCCAGCGGCATCTTGAAATCCTCCAGCAGGATCGACAGAAGCGGCATGCTGTTGGAGACGGCAAAGGTCAGCTCGTTGCGGCAGTGATGGGATTCCGCCGCCGCCTCGGAGATCATCGCCACACAGACCTTTGCGTCGATCATGTGCCGCGCGATCGTCTCCGGCCACTCCTCGCCGGGGTGCACCCCGGTGTCGTACCACACATGAAAGCCCTCGATCGCAAGCCTTTCGATGATCGGAAAGACCCGCGCCGCATCGGCATGGCAATAGCTGACAAAAAGGGTATCCTTTTCCCGCTCAGAGGGTTTCACATAACATTTCATATTTACGCCTCCTTCAGGCAGGCTTCGGCAGCTTGCGCGCGGACCGGAAAAAAGCAAAAACATACAGCCTTTACCGCATTCCCGTAAAGGTTGTATGTTTACAACGTCCTGTACGATCGAGGCAAAAAGGGAACGCTTCAGCCTGTCTGTCTCATTTCAGCCGCCGCTTCTCGGGTCGTCTGTTGAATGCCCGTGACTTCATTCATACAATAAGTATACTATATTCTGTGAATGTTGGCAAGTGGGCCGAACGAGGAAATTCGTCATGCCCAAAGCAGACGGCAGACCCAGGCCGCCGAGAGCCAGCAGGCCAGATCCGCGCACAGGGCCGCGGGGATGGCCCAGCGGCTCTCGCGTACGCCCGCCGCCGAGAAGTATACCGCAATGACGTAAAAGGTCGTCTCGCTCGAGCCGAGCATCACCGCTGCGGTGCGCCCGGCGAGAGAATCCGGCCCGGCCTGTGTGATGATGTCCGCCGCGGCGGAGAGGGCCCCGCTTCCCGAGAGCGGGCGCAGCAGCAGGAGCAGCGCCGTCTCCCCGGGGATTCCGAGCCGTGCGAGCAGGGGATCGAGCAGCCGCCCGAGCAGCTCCGGCAGGCCCGAGGCGCGCAGCAGCCAGACCGCGGGGAAGAGCGCCAGCAGCGCCGGCGCGACTGCGAGCGTCGTCTCCAGCCCCTTGCGCGCCCCGGCGGTCAGCGCCTCAAAGACGTCCGCGCCCGAGCGGTACGCCGCGAGCATCCCCAGCAGCACAAGCCCCGGCACCGCGAGCGGCGTCAGCGTCCTCAGCGCCACAGCCTTCTCAGCAGGGCCGCGGCCGACAAGCCCGCGAGCAGGGAGCAGGCGGAGCAGAGCCAGACGGCGGGGACGATATCGAAGGGCGAGGAGGCGCCGAGCGCGGCGCGCAGCGAGCCCGCCGCCGCTGGGAAGAGCTGGACGGAGGCGGTGTTGAGCACCACGAGCAGACACAGCTCATCCCGCACGCCGAGACGGTGCAGGCCCTTCGCGGCCCGTATGCCCGCGGGCGTGGCCGCGTTGCCGAGCCCCAGCAGGTTCGCGGAGACGTTCTCCGACAGGGCGGAGAGCGTCTCGGGGTCCGCCGCGCCCCGCGGGAAGAGCCGCCGCAGCACCGGGGCGAGCAGCCGGGACAAACCCGCCGCGGCCCCGGCGCGCTCGAGCAGCTCCGTCACGCCGCTCCACAGACACAGCCCGCCGGCCAGCTGCACCGCAAAGGGCAGCGCGGCCTGCGCGCCCTCCAGCAGCGCGCGACCCGCCTCCGCCTCCCGGCCGAGCAGCGCGGCCGAGAGCAGAGAGAACGCATACAAAACGATCAGCGCAGGTCCCATGGGGCAGCCTCCAGTTCTGTTTTGTCCGTGCTATGATAAAAGAACAAACTATGAACATTCACGGGTTGTTGCTCCAGACACTTGATTTTTTCCCGAAACAATGATATAAGATGGTATAAATATTTAGCATTTTAGGATTTTATTCCATAAAATGTCAATTTTTGAGCATAATTTGCGCACACTTACGCCGGCGTTGAAGGAGTGATCATGTGTGAAGTCCACCGGTATCGTACGCAGAGTTGATGAACTTGGCCGTATCGTTCTGCCCATTGAAATGCGCCGCACCCTCAACATCGGAGAGAAGGATTCCCTTGAAATCTATGTGGAAGGGGACAGCATTATTCTCCGCAAGTATCAGGCGGCCTGCGTTTTTTGTGAGAGCACGAAAAAGATCGTCAGCTATCGCGGCAAGAACGTTTGTCCGGACTGCATCGAAAAGCTGAAAGAGCTGTATTGATGCACGACGCATAAAAAGAGCCCTGTGATGTCACAGGGCTCTTTTTATGTGTGAAGGATGCGGCGGAGCTCGGCGCTGTCGGCACCGTCGTCGTCCCGCAGCAGCAGGGGCGGTTCGATGACCAGCCCCGGATGCCCGCCGCGCCGCCCCTCGACCAGGACGAGACTCGGCGCGGCCGCCGGGCGCGGACACACGAGCCGCAGACGCTTGGGCTCGATCCCCGCCGCCGTGAGCGCGCAGAACAGCTCGCTCAGGCGCTCCGGCTTGTGGACGAGGCACACGCTCCCGCCCGTACGGCAGAGAAAGGACGCCGCCTCGCAGATGTCGGCGAGGGTGCACGTCAGCTCGCCCCGCGCCGCGGCCCGTTCGGGGTCGGCGCTGACAAGACCGCTGCCCGCGGGATAGTAGGGGGGATTGACGGCAACGAGGTCGAAGCTGCCCGCGGCGAAGAGCGCACGGTGGGCGCGCAGATCGCCGGTGATGATCTCGCTGCGCCCCTCGAGGCCGTTCGCCGCCATGTTCTCCCGCGCGCGTTCGGCCGCCTCCGCCGCAAGCTCGATCCCCGTCATGCGCAGGCGCGGGGCGCGTGCGAGCAGGAGCAGCATCAGCGCGCCCGAGGCGCAGCCGAGGTCGATCCCGTGTCGGCGTCCTTCGGCTTTGACGAAGTCGGCCAGCAGTACGGTGTCGGTCCCCAGGCGGAAATGCGCCGCCTGCCGGAAGACCGGCCCGCCCGGCCAGAGCGATTCAAAATCGGACATTATAAACCTCATTTCAAATATGAAAAACGGGGACGATGAAATCGTCCCCGTTTTTCTCTTGTCAGGATTACTCCGAGACAATGGCCTCAGCAGGGCACTGGGCAGCGCAGGCGCCGCACTCCAGGCACTTGCTCTGGTCGATCTCGTAGTGCAGATCGCCCATGTCGATCGCTTCGGCAGGGCACTGAGCCGCGCAGGAGCCGCAGGACAGGCACTCATCGGTAATAACAAAAGCCATGATGATACCTCCGTATGTAGTTTGACCTCTGTGGTCTTGGACTCATTGTAACACAACTCGCTTGAAAATCAATTACAAATCTATGAAAAAGCTATTATTTTGAAAAGCAATTGGGGATACTCTTCCCGGACGCGGCGGACACAGACCGCGGCGGTCCGAATCTGCCGCGCCCGACGCCCCGATTCGTGCGTTTCGGCGCCGGCGCGGGTAGATAATGCGACGGGGAGGGTTGACCTATCAAGAGCAACGAGAAGTTTACACAGCGGGCGGAGCTCGCCATCGAGAGCGCACGCGCCTGCGCCGGAGAGCTGGGGCACAGCAGCGTCGGGACCGAGCATCTGCTGCTCGGCATCCTGGCCGAGCGCGAGGGCCTCGGCGCGCACATCCTGCGCGGGCAGGGCCTCGAGCGGGAGCAGCTCCGGCGGCTGATCGCCCGTGAGCAGGGGGTAGGCTGCCCCGGGGTCCCGGTCCAGGGGCTGACGGCCAACGCGCGCGCGGTCCTGGAGCGCGCGGGGCGCGAGGCGGCCGCGCTGCGCTGCCCCGGCATCGGGACCGAGCACCTGCTGCTCGGCATCCTGCGCGACCCCGACTGCGGCGCGATGCGGGTGCTGGCTGCGGCCGGAGCCGACGCCAACGGCATCTACACGGAGATCCTCGCCGTGTTCGGCAATCCCGACTCCCGCGGCCGCACCCAGACGGGCGCGCTGCGCACTCCGATCCGGCACAGCGAGACGCGCATCCTCGATCAGTACAGCCGGGATCTGACGGAGCTGGCGGCCTCGGGGGCGATCGACCCTGTCGTTGGCCGGGAAACGGAGATCGGCCGCGCCATCCAGATCCTCGCGCGGCGCAGCAAAAACAACCCCGTCCTGGTGGGCGAGCCGGGCGTCGGCAAGACCGCCGTGGCCGAGGGGCTGGCGGTGCTGGTGGCCAGCGGGCGGGCGCCCGGAGAGCTGCGGCGCAAGCGCATCGTCTCGCTCGATGTCCCGGCCCTGCTGGCCGGGACCAAGTACCGGGGCGACTTTGAGGATCGGGTCAAGTCCGTGCTGCGCGACGTACGGCGGGCGGGGGACGTGATCCTCTTCATCGACGAGCTGCACACCATCGTCGGGGCGGGCAGCGCCGAGGGCGCGATCGACGCGGCGAACATCCTCAAGCCCGCGCTCGGGCGGGGGGAGGTGCAGATCATCGGCGCCACTACGCCCGAGGAATACCGGCGGCACATTGAGAAGGACGCCGCGCTCGAGCGGCGCTTCCAGCCGGTGCAGGTCCGGGAGCCGGACAGCGCGCGGGCCTTCGAGATGCTGCGCTCTCTGCGCCCGGCGCTCGAACGGCACCACGGCGTCACCCTGCCGGACACGGTGCTGGAGGCGGCCTGCACGCTCTCGGTGCGCTATCTCAGCGACCGCTATCTGCCTGACAAGGCCATCGACCTTGTGGACGAGGCCGCGGCGGCGGTGCACGTCGCGGGCGGCCGGACGGCGGAGAAGGAGGACGTGGCCCGCGTGCTCTCCGACTGGACGGGTATCCCCGTGACAGACCTGACCAAAAGCGAGAGCGAGCGCCTGACCGGGCTGGAGGACAGACTGCGCCGCCGCGTCATCGGCCAGGAGGAGGCGGTCTCCGCGGTCGCGCGGGCCATCCGGCGCGGCCGCGTCGGGCTCAAGGACCCGGCGCGTCCGGTGGGCTCCTTCCTTTTCTGCGGGCCGACCGGCGTGGGCAAGACCGAGCTCTGCCGCGCCCTGGCCGAGGCGGTCTTCGGGAGCCGTGACGCCATGATCCGCCTCGACATGTCCGAGTATATGGAGAAGCACTCGGTCAGCCGTCTGATCGGCTCGCCGCCGGGCTATGTCGGCTACGAGGACGGCGGGCAGCTCACCGAGAAGGTGCGCCGCCGCCCCTGGTCGGTGGTGCTCTTCGACGAGATCGAGAAGGCCCACGAGGATGTGTGGAGCATCCTGCTGCAGATCATGGACGACGGACATCTCACCGACTCGACCGGGCGGCGGGTGGACTTCTCCAACACGGTGGTGGTGATCACCTCCAACGTCGGGGCGCGCTCCATCACCGACAGCCGCGTACCGCTCGGCTTCGCCTCCGGGGAGACGGGCGACGGCGCCATGCGCGAGGCGGTGCGCGCGGAGCTGCGCCGCACCTTCCGGCCGGAGTTCCTCAACCGCGTGGATGAGATCGTCGTCTTCCGCCGCCTGGACGCGGAGGATCTGCTCGCCATCACGCGAAATCTGCTGGAGCAGGTGGCCCGGCGCTTTGAAGCGCTCGGCCTGCGCCTCGAGGTGCCCGAGGAGAGCGCGCGCCGCCTCGCCGCGCTCGGGCAGAGCGCCGACTACGGAGCGCGTCCGCTGCGCCGGGTGGTCCGGCGCGAGATCACCGACCGCGGCGCGCAGATGCTGCTGGACGGGAGCGCCGCCGCGGGGGATGTGCTCCGCGCCGTCTGCGACGGAGAGGGGATCCGTCTGGTAAAAATCGAATAAAGGAAAGACGGAGCGCGTTGCAAAATGCACCGCCTTGTCATTGCGAGGCCCCGTAAGGGGCCGTGGGAATCCGTTTCCCTTTGAAAAGAAGACGGATTCCCACGCCAGTCTGAGGACTGGCTCGGAATGACGGGCTGGGATTTACATTTTGCAACGCGCCCGTTGCTTCGTATTTTGAACCGGCGCGGCAATCCGCCGGGGCTCGTTTCGATTCATCGGTTCAGCCGCCAGTTCTCCCTCGGCTGCCAGCCGGGGAGAGGAGCTCGCTGCATGGCGCCGAAGATCTTGGACTTCATGTCCGGGTAGTCGGCGCTCATCGTTTTCAAAAGCTGCTTGACCTCGTAACGCTTGCTGCCCTTGTCCTGCGGACAGGGGTTTTCCACGACCGGCAGCCGCAGCTCGTCGGCGAGCTTTGCGATCTTCTGCTCCCCGGCGTAAACCAGCGGCCGGATCTGCGTCACGCCCGAGCGGTCGAGATAGGTCACCGGGCGGAAGCAGCTGATGCGCCCCTCGAACAGCAGACTGAGCAGGAAGGTCTCCACCGCGTCGTCGAAGTGGTGGCCGAGGGCGAGCTTTTGGATGCCGCGCTCGCGGATGGCATCGTTGAGCGCGCCGCGGCGCATCTTGGCGCAGAGCGAGCAGGGGTTGTCCTCCTGCCGCACGTCGAAGACGATCTCCCGGATATCGGTCTTCAGCCGGGTGTACGGTACGCTGAGCTCTTCGCACAGCGCCGCGACCGGCGTGAAATCCATGCCCTCGAAGCCGAGCTCGACCGTGATCGCCTCGAGCTCAAAGGGCTGGGGATAGAAGCTGCGCAGGTGGTTGAGCGCCAGCAGCAGGACCAGACTGTCCTTCCCGCCGGAGACGCCGACCGCGATGCGGTCGCCAGCCCGGATCATCTCGTAATCGTCCACGGCCCGCCGCACGGTGCCGGTAAAGTCGTTGAGCGCCTTGTTCATGGGGATCCCCTCTTCCGGTGAAGTCGCTGTCCATTGTACGATCAAGCGCCTCGATTGTCAAAGCCGTTTTTAAAAAGATGAAAGAAAGAACGGATGAGATTTGAAGAAGAATCAAGAGGATTTGCGAGATTTGAAAATCAGAATTAAAATTGCTGTTGACAGGCCGGACATCCTGTGGTATAAAAGGTGAGCGCGCCGCGGGAAGCGCCGCGCGCCTGAACCGTCAAATCATTAGATTAGTATATGGAGGCAAGACTATGTCCACAACCATGCTTACCAAGGAGTCCGTTGAGCGCAAATGGTACGTCCTTGATGCAGCCGGCAAGCCCATGGGCAAGACCGCGGCTCTCGCGGCCGATCTGCTCCGCGGCAAGCTCAAGACCGATTACACCCCGAACGTTGACTGCGGCGACTATGTCATCATCATCAACGCGAAGGACGCCGTCCTCACCGGCAAGAAGCTGGAGCAGAAGTACTACCGTACCCACTCCGGTTATCCCGGCGGCCTGAAGGAGACCCAGTACAAGACCCTGATGCAGAAGAAGCCCGAGCTCGCGATGCGGCTGGCCGTGCGCGGCATGCTGCAGAAGAACACCATCGCCCAGTGGCAGCTCAAGCGTCTGCGCATCTTCCCCGGCGCGGAGCACACCCACGCCGCCCAGAAGCCCGAAGTCTGGGATCGCTGAGAAGGAGGTAAAGAAAGATGGCTACCTACAAGACCAAGAAGCCCTATATGTACGGCACCGGCCGCAGAAAGGCCTCTGTTGCCCGCGTCCACCTCATCCCCAACGGCAGCGGCGTCATCACCGTCAACGGCCGTGACATCGACGATTACTTCGGTCTCGAGACCCTGAAGCTCATCGTGCGTCAGCCCCTGGTCACCACCAACACCCTCGGCAAGGTCGACATCGAAGCGACCGTCACCGGCGGCGGTGTCTCCGGCCAGGCCGGCGCCATCCGCCACGGCATCGCCCGTGCTCTGATCGTCGTCGACGAGAGCTACCGCGCCGCCCTCAAGGCCGCCGGCTTCCTCACCCGCGACCCCAGAATGAAAGAGCGCAAGAAGTACGGTCTCAAGGCCGCCCGCCGCGCTCCCCAGTTCAGCAAGCGCTGATCATCAATATCGTTTCTCACAGGCCGGCGTTTTTCCGCGTTTCAGAAAAACGTCGGCCTTCTTGAAGGAGAGAGAGATGAACAGGATTCAGGAAGGGAAAAAGCGAAACTCCACGTTCGAGCTGCTGCGGATCGCTGCGATGTTCCTCATCATCGGCTTCCACATCTGGAACAGCGCGATCCGGCCCCCTCTGGACAGGATCATGCGCGAGGGGGAGCTGTTCAATTCTCCGATGTTTTATTCCAAGCTGCTGGTCCCGGAGGTTTTGGCGGGCTTCGGTTCGATCGGCAACAATCTGTTTATCCTGATCTCGGGCTTTTTTATGGCGGCATCCGGGAAGAAGTTCCGGCTTGGCGGGAAGATCGGGGAATTGCTGAAGCAGCTGGGCTTCGCCGTGGTGCTGATGCTCCTCGTTTCGGCCGCCTTTGTACGCTTCCGGCCGGATTTGAACGTCCAGACGGTGGTCGTTTCGGACTTTAACGAGGAGTACTGGTTCCTGGGCTACTATATCGCCATCATCGTTTTGGCGGACCTGTTCCTGAACCGCTTCCTCGAAACGCTGAGCCGGGATTCTTACAGGACGTTTCTGCTTGTGCTGTTCGCCGCGATCTCGATCGGCTGGATCGACAAGATGATCATCGAGCTCAGCTATCGCCTGCATGAGCTCGCCGCCGGCGTGTTTTTCTTCTGCCTGGGAGGCTACCTCAGGAAATACGAGCCGTTCCGGAACGTACGCGCGTTTGTGCTGACGCTCACGATCCTGGCCTGTTACGGGCTGGCCTTCTTCTCCTACCGCACACAGACGCTCTCTCTCATCCAGGCGGACCCGTCGACGCCCTTTCTCCAGATCATCCCGTCCTATTCGACGAACTCCATCCTGATCATCCTGATCTCCGTCGCAGGCTTCGAACGCTTCCGCCGCCTCCGGGTGCCGGACAGCAGGGCGATCAATTTCCTGGGCAAGGGCGTGTTCATGGTCTATGCCGTCCATGAAAACAGACTTGTCTGGAACCTGTGGAGCAAGACAGACTGGGTACGGCTCCTGTATGACCGGCCCGGCGTGTTCTGCCTGCGGTTTATCCTCTGCATCCTCTGTACATTCGGAATATGTATTCTGGCTTATGTGCTCTACCTGGGCTTCATCAAAGCCTGCGGCGGCCTGAAACGCTGTGTGCTCCGCGGCGATGCGGAGGCGGGATCACCGTGAAAAAGGCTCCCGGGACCGAGGGCCCGGCCAGCCCGTCAACTTGAAAGGATCAGACTCGATCCGGCAGAATAAAGGAGGAAATGTCCATGATCATGAATTGTGAACAGTACACCGGCAAGTGCGTATGCGGCCGGGTACACACGCTCGAGACCCGCAAGGTCGTGGTCGAAGAGAAGGCTCTCGCGCATTTTGAAGAGTATATGGAGGAGCTCGGTCTGACCGGGCGCCGCACCGTCGTCTACGACCAGATCACCTGGAAGCTGACCGAGGGCCAGCGCATCCGGGCCGATCAGAACATCATCCTGGACCCCAACGGCCTGCGCGCCGAGGATGTGCAGATCGAGAAAATGATGGAGGAGTTGGACCGTCCCGAGGTCATCGTGGCCGTCGGCGCCGGCACCATCATGGACTTCGGCCGCTATCCGGCCTACAAGCTGGGTATCCCCTTTGTGGCGATCCCGACCCTGGCCTCGTCCGACGGCTTCACGGCGAATATCTGCTCGGCGATCCTCAACGGGCAGAAGAAGTCCACGCCGATGTGCGCGCCGGTGCTGGTCGTGGCCGATCTGGACATCATCAAGGGCGCGCCCAAGCGCCTGATCGCCAGCGGCATCAACGACATCCTGGCCAAGTACATCTCCCTGGCCGACTGGCGCATCTCCCATCTGGTCGACGGCGAGTACTACTGCCCGATGGTGGCGGAGCTCGCGGAGCACGCGCTGAAGCTGATGCGCGACGCGGCGGACAAGTACGCCGCCACCGGCGAGGCCGACCACGAGGCCATGACCATGGCCCAGATGGAGAGCGGCCTGACCATGCAGCTGCTGGACCACTCGCGCGCGGCCTCCGGCGCCGAGCACCTGATGGCCCATCTGGTCGAGATGCATCCCCCGCGCTTCGAGAAGGCCGAGGGCATCCACGGCGAGTGCGTGGGCGTCGGCACCTTCGCCTGCATCAAAGAGTACCACCGCCTCGCTGCTCTGACCCCGAAGGCGAAGCCCTTTACGCCGCTGACGGAGGAGTGGGTGCGCGAGAAGTTCGGCGACCGCCTCGCCCCGGGCATTATGAAGGAGAACGCAAACGACGTGCTCGGCACCTTCGATCCGCAGAACATCGTCGACCACTGGCCGGAAATCAAGACCATGCTGGACGCGCTGCCCTCTGTCGAGGAGATGGAGAAGCTCTACGCCGACTGCGGCTGCAAGTACCTGCCCGAGCATATCGGCATCGACCCCTCGCTCGCGGATGAGATGCTGGACATCTCCGCCGCCATCCGCAACCGCCTCACGCTCGTGCGCATGAAGCGCGTGCTGGATTTTGAATAAACGAGCGCATGGCCTTTGATTTCAAAAAGGAATACAGGGAGTTCTATCTGCCGAAGAACAAGCCGGAGCTCGTGACGGTCCCGGCGGCCAACTACATCGCCGTGCGGGGAACGGGCGACCCCAACGAGCCGGACGGCGCATACCAGCGGGCCATCGCCGTGCTGTACGCGGTGGCGTACACGCTGAAAATGAGCTATAAGACGGACTACCGCATCCGGGGCTTCTACGAATACGTGGTCCCGCCGCTCGAGGGCTTCTGGGAGCAGGAGGGCAGGGACGGGATCGATTATTCCGACAAGGCCGCCTTCCGCTGGATCTCGGTGATCCGTCTGCCCGACTTCGTAACGCAGGCGGACCTCCGCTGGGCCGCGGAGACCGCCGGGAAGAAGAAAAAGCTGGACTGCTCCGCGGCGGAATTCCTGACGGTGGACGAGGGCCTGTGCGTCCAGATCATGCACAACGGCCCCTTCGACGACGAGCCCGCGACCGTGGCGCTCATGGACCGCTTCCTCGCGGAACGGGGCTATGAAAACGACCTCGGCCCCGGGCGGCTCCACCATGAGATCTACCTGTCCGACGCGCGGAAGGTCCCTCCCGAAAAATGGAAGACCGTCATCCGCCACCCGATCCGGGAAAAAGCGTAAAAAAGGGAAGCGCCTGCGGGCGCTTCCCTTTCGTTTGTGAACAATCGGTAAAGCTTTTCGCTCCCGGCCCCGTCCGCCGGGCTTCGGGACGGATGGGGCATTGACAGCGGTGATATAATACATAAACGGTAAATTATACATGGAAGGAAGTTTCAGAACACCATGACCAGAATAGACATCTTCTCCGGCTTTCTCGGCGCCGGAAAGACCACCCTCATCCGCAAGCTGATCGCGGAGGGCTATCAGGGCGAGAAGCTCGTCCTCATCGAGAACGAGTTCGGCGAGATCGCCATCGACGGCGGCTTCCTGCAGGACGCGGGCGTACAGATCACCGAGATGAACTCCGGCTGCATCTGCTGCACGCTGGTGGGCGACTTCACCAAGGCCCTCAAGAAAGTGATGGCTGACTTCGCCCCCGACCGCATCCTCATCGAGCCCTCGGGCGTGGGCAAGCTCTCCGACGTCGCCGCCGCGGTGGAGCGCGTCGAGGGCGCGCACATCGGCGCGAAGGTCACCGTCGTCGACGCCGGCAAGGCCAAGATGTACATGCGCAACTTCGGCGAGTTCTTCAACGACCAGGTCGCGAGCGCGGACCTGCTGGTCCTCAGCCGCACCGACACCGTCAAGCCCGAGAAGGTCGCCGAGGCGGCGGAGCTTCTCAAGGCCATCAACGCCGAGGCCGGACTCATCACCACCCCCTGGGAGCAGCTCAGCGGGGCGCAGATCCTCTCTGCGATGGACGAAAACGGCCTGCGCGCCCAGATGGAGGAGCTCAAGCACGAGCACGAGCACCATCACCACCATCACGACGGGGACGAGTGCGACGATCCGGAGTGCGAGTGCCACCATCACCACCACGACGATGATGACGAGGAGCACGAGCACCACCATCACCACCATGACGATGATGACGAGGAGCATGAGCATCACCATCACCACCACGAGGACGGCGAGGAGTGCGACGATCCGGAGTGCGAGTGCCACCATCATCACCATGACGACGATGACGACGACGAGCACGAGCATCACCACCATCACCATCACCACGCCGACGAGATCTTTACGAGCTGGGGCATGGAGACGCCGAAGAAGTTCACCGAGGAAAAGCTGCGCGCGATCCTCAGGCAGCTCGACAACGCGGAGAAGTTCGGCACCGTCCTGCGCGCCAAGGGCATCCTGGACGCGAGCGACGGCGGATGGCTCTACTTCGACTTCGTCCCGGGCGAGATCGACCTGCGCCGCGGCGCCGCGGCGGTCACCGGCCGCTTCTGCGTGATCGGCTCGAAGCTGAACGAAGGCGCCCTGAAGGAGCTGTTCGACCTTGGCTGACAGACGCGCCGCCGAGCCCCGGAACATGCCCGTCTATCTGTTCACGGGCTTTCTCGAGGGCGGCAAGACCAGATTCATCCAGGAGACGCTGGAGGACAAGCGCTTCTGCAACGGGGAGCGCACCCTGCTGCTGGTCTGCGAGGAGGGCGAGGAGGAATACGCCCCCGACCAGTTCGCGGACGGCAGCGTGCAGATCCGCGTGCTGCAGGACCAGAGCGAGCTGACGCAGGAAAACCTTGCACGCTGGGCGAGGGAGACCCGCTGCGAGCGCGTCGTGATCGAATACAACGGCATGTGGCTGCTCGACGCCCTGTATGGCGCCATGCCCGACGGCTGGATGGTGTATCAGGAGTTCATGTTTGCCGACGCGCGCACGATCCTGAGCTACAACAGCAACATGCGCAACCTCGTCTACGACAAGCTCAAGAGCTGCGAGCTCGTGGTCTTCAACCGCTTCACCCCCGCGATGGACAAGATGGAGTACCACAAGCTGGTGCGTGCCGTCTCCCGCCGCGCGGACATCGCCTATGAGGCCCCCGACGGCAAGGTGGTCTACGACGATATCGAGGACCCGCTGCCCTTCGACCTCAACGCGCCCATTGTGGAGATCGGCGACGACGACTACGCCGAGTGGTACCGCGACATGAGCGAGGAGCCCAAGAAGTACGAGGGCAAGACCGTGCGCTTCAAGGGCAAGTCCCTGGTGCGCAGACGCCTGCCGCCCAACACCTTCGTGATCGGCCGCCACGTCATGACCTGCTGCGTGGAGGATATCCAGTTTGCGGCCCTGGTCTGCAAGTGGGACAAGGCCGACACGGTCACGGACGAGGGCTGGATGGTCCTCACCGCGAAGATCAACTTCCGCTTCTCTCCGGCCTACGGGCGCAAGGGCCCGGTGCTGACCTACATCGGCCACGAGCCCTGCGAGCCCCCCGAGCAGGCCGTCGCGACCTTCTATTGATATGATATAACGTAAAACCGCACAGGCACACGCCTGTGCGGTTTGAGACTGTAGACAAAGTCCCCTTATCGTGTCATCTCGACCGAGCGAAGCGAGTGGAGAGATCCAAAAAGTGAGGACTGCCAACGTTTTAGATCTCTCGACTCCGGCTACGCCTCCGCTCGAGATGACAAACAACCGGGTTTGTCTGCACATTGAACGCCCGGCCTTTGGCCGGGCGCTTTGCGTTGTTATCTGCTCTTCCCGTCAGCCCGTGCCGTCGCGGTTGATCTGCGCGCCGCTCTTGTAGGCCTCGAAGAAGGCGCGCACGGCCTCGAACAGCTCCTGCGTCATGCCGTGCAGGCCGACCTCGCGGTTGTAGTAGGCGCACACGTCCTCGATGTCCGGCAGATAGGGCAGGGGGAAGATGTAGATGTTTTTCAGGTAGTCCCGCTGCAGCTCGGGGGAGAGCATGTCCCAGAACACGCGCGCGTAGATGAACACCCCGATCCCCGCGTTGGCGAGCTGGAAGGCGTTTTCGATGTTGGTCAGCTCGCACACGAAGCGGGGGTTGATGTCATAATATTTCAGGTAGCTCGACAGCGCGCGCCCGCCCGAAGACTGGCGCGGGATCTTGATGAAGGGCGCCTTCTCGAAGAAGCTGAGGTCGGCGCTCTCGGAGAAGCGCTCGCGCAGCTCCGGAAGCCTTTCGCCTGCGAGCTCGGCCATCAGCGCTTTCGGCACCACCAGCAGATGGTCTTTCCGGCACAGCGGGATGGCCTCGAACTTCTCCGGTACGCTGCCGAGCGAGCCGATCACCAGATCCACCCCGTCGTAGGAGATGGACTTCTGCATCACGTCGGGCGACTCCTCGCTCAGCTTGAGGAAGGTGTCGGGGTGCTCGCGCAGGAAGGAGGGCAGCACCCGCGGCAGGATGGCGCGCGCGATGGTATGCTCGATGCCGAGGTGGATGTAGTGCGAGCCCGAGAAGCTGCGGCTCGAGCTCTCCTCGAACTGCTGCTTGAGCTGCAGGATCTCCTTGGCGATCGGCAGCAGGTGGCCGCCGTCGGGCGTCAGGGCGAGCGGGCGGCTGCGGATGAACAGCGTGGTGCCCAGATCCTCCTCAAGCTTGGCGATCTGCTTGGACAGCGTCTGCTGGGAGATGAAGAGGTTTTTGGCGGCCGAGGAGAAGCTCTTTTCCTCCGCCACCGCGATAAAGCTTTTCAAGAGTAC
>JAUNNC010000035.1 GCA_030531585.1 Eubacteriales bacterium
GCTCCTCGGTCGACCAACTCGCGCCCGCGATCGAGGCGCTGGAAAAGGAGTTTTACTTCCTCGTGCAGGATGTGGCCGCCGCCAACTGCATCAACGGCGAGCTCATCAACCGCAAGTTCGACAAGGGGCTCGGCATCCGGCGCATGGCCGAGGCGCTCGATTTTTCGATCGAGGATACGGTCGGCTTCGGCGACAGCATGAACGACCTGGAGATGATCGAGACCGTCGGCACCAGCGTCTGCATGGCAAACGGCAGCCCGCAGCTCCAGCGCAAGAGCGATCTGGTCTGCCCCGCCGTGGAGGAGGACGGCCTCGCCTGGGGCTTGAGCAAGCTCGGTTTGGTAAAAAGCGACAAAAACGAGCCCTGATTTTTTACGCGGCCCCGTTCTTCCCGCTTGCCATCGTCAGCAAATTGATGTAGAATATAGCCAAGAAAGCGGCCCCCCGTCAGGAGGGCCGCTGTTTGGAAAAAAGGATTTTTGCAAAGGAGAGACTATTATGGCGCTTGACTACCGCAAATGCGCTGAGGAGATCTTTTCCCATCTCGGCGGAAAAGAGAATATCATCAGTGCGGCACACTGTGCCACCCGCCTTCGCCTTGTCATCGCTGACAACAGTAAGATCGACACCAAGGCCCTCGAGGAAGTTGAAGGCGTGAAGGGCCTGTTTGATTCCAACGGCCAGCTCCAGCTCATCATCGGCACCGGCACCGTCAACAAGGTCTATGACGAGTTCCTCGCGGTCACCGGACTCACTGCGGCCTCCAAGGCCGACGTCAAGGCCGCCGCTGCCTCTCGCATGCCCCTGTGGAAAAAGATCCTCAAGACCCCGGGCGACGTGTTCGTCCCCATTCTGCCCGCCATCGTGGCCTCCGGCCTGATGATGGGCATTGTCGAGGCGATCCCGAAATTCGTCGACGGCTTCCAGAACACCGGCTGGTTCGGCTTCCTCGATCTGGTCGCCAACACCGCCTTCGCCCTGCTGCCCGTGCTCGTCGCCATCAGCTCCGCGCGCGTCTTCGGCGGCAACATCTTCCTCGGCGCCGTCATCGGTCTGATGATGGTCCACCCCGCGTTGATGAACGCCTGGACCGTCACCCCCACCAACCAGCCGGAGGTCTGGGATCTCGGCTTCATCACCATCTCCCAGGTCGGCTATCAGGGCCACGTCATCCCCGTCATTTTAGCGGTATTGTTGATGTGTACCGTCGAAAAATGGCTGCATAAACACGTGCCCGAGATGATCGACCTCTTCGTCACCCCGCTGTGCACCGTGCTTGTCACCGCCTTCCTCACCTTCACGATCATCGGACCCGTGTTCTCCGTGTTTGAAGGCTGGGTGCTCACCGGCGCCGAGAAGCTCATTACCGTCGGCTACGGCGTGGGCGCCGCCATCATGGGCGCGATCTACCCGTTCACCGTCGTCATGGGCCTGCACCACATGTACAACGTCATCGAGGCCGGCATGATCTCCTCCACCGGCGTCAACTTCTGGATGCCCATCGCCTCCGCCGCCAACTTCGCGCAGTTCGGCGCCTGCCTGGCCGTCGCCCTGAAGGTCAAGAACCAGAAGACCAAGAGCGTCGCGCTCCCCTCGTCTCTCTCCGCCTCCCTCGGCATCACCGAGCCCGCCATCTTCGGTATCAACTTCCGCTTCATGAAGCCCTTCATCTGCGGCATGATCGGTGGCGCGGTCGGCTCCCTCTTCGCCTCCTGGATGCACGGCACCAACGCCGCCGGCGAGGTTGTGAAGTTCGGCGCCACCACCTACGGCGTGACCGGTATCCCCGGCATCCCTGCCGTCAACAACGTCCCCATGTACCTGCTCGAGCTGCTGATCTCCTCCGGCATCGCCTTCGGTCTGACCTGGTTCATCTGGAAGGAGGACGCGCCCGCCAAGAAGGCCGAGCCCGCCCCCGAGGTCCCGGCCGAGCCCATGCCCTCCGTCGTCCGCTGTGCCGCGGGCGAGCTGCTGCAGCCGGCCGAGGGCAAGGTCATCGCCCGTGAGGACATCCCCGACGAGACCTTCGCCACCGGCATCCTCGGCGACGGCATCGGCGTCGAGCCGACCGGCAACGTGGTCGTTGCGCCCTTTGACGCCACTGTCACCTCGGTGTTTGACACCAAGCACGCCGTCACCCTCGAGGCCAACGGCATGGAGGTGCTGATCCACATCGGCGTCAACACCGTCAACATGAACGGCGAGGGCTTCACCGCCTTCGTTGCCGAGGGCGACGAGGTCAAGGCCGGGCAGAAGCTGCTGGGCTTCGACAGCGCCGCCATCAAGGCCGCCGGCTACAGCGACTGCGTCGTGATGCTGCTGACCAACTCCGACGACCTTGAGGGCGTCGAGTGCGGACTGAAATAAGCTCGATTATTGATTGAAGGAGAATACTGCTATGATCTCTATCCAGGGCAAGGGCGTATCCACCGGCGTCGCCGCGGGTCCCCTTTACTTCTACCAGCGCGTCAAGAGCACCATCCGCCGTTTTGAGGTTACCGACCGCGAGGCCGAATGGGCCCGCTTCAAGGCCGCGCAGGCCAAGGCGATCGACCAGCTCGGCGAGCTCGCCGAGAAGGCCAGAGCCGAGGCCGGCGACGAGGCCGCTCTCCTGTTCGAGACCCACCAGATGATGTGCGAGGACCTCGACTACGAGGAGGCCATCGAGGCCGGGATCAAGGAAGAGGGCCGCAACGCCGAGGCCGTCGTCACCGACACCGGCGCCCAGTTCGCGGAGATGTTCGCTGCGATGGACGACAGCTACATGCAGGCCCGCGCCGCCGACGTCAAGGACGTCTCCGGCCGCATCGTCGGCATCCTGCTGGGCGTGGTGCAGGGCGGCATCGACTCCGAGGTCCCCGTCATCCTCGCCGCCGACGACCTCGCCCCCAGCGAGACCGTCCAGCTCGACAAGTCCAAGATCCTCGGCTTTATCACCGAGGGCGGCTCCGGCTCCAGCCACACCGCGATCCTCGCCCGCACCATGGGCATCCCCGCCATCATCGGCATCGGTGATCAGCTCAAGGCCGAGTTTGAGGGCCGCGACGTCATTGTCGACGGCGGCACCGGCAACGTGGTCATCGATCCCGACGAGCCCACGCGCGATCGTCTGATGGCCAAGCGGGCCGAGCTGATCAAACGTCAGGAGCTGCTCAACCAGCTCAAGGGTCTGCCCAACGTCTCCAAGGACGGCCAGCAGGTCCGCATCTACTGCAACATCGGCAATCCCGAGGACGTGCACTCCGTGCTCGCCAACGACGGCGGCGGCATCGGCCTGTTCCGCAGCGAGTTCCTCTATCTCAACTGCGACGACTATCCCAGTGAGGATTACCAGTTTGAGGCCTACAAGAAGGTCCTCGCCGATATGGAGGGCAAGGAGGTCGTCATCCGCACGCTGGATATCGGCGCCGACAAGATGATCGAGTACTTCAAGCTCCCCAAGGAGGAGAACCCCGCCCTCGGCAACCGCGCGCTGCGCATCTGCCTCAACCGCCCCGAGATCTTCAAGACCCAGCTGCGCGCCCTCTACCGCGCCTCCGCCTACGGCAGACTGTCCATCATGTTCCCGATGGTCACCTCCGTCTGGGAGGTCAAGGAGGCCAAGAAGATGTGCGAGCTCGTCAAGAAGGAGCTCAAGGCCGAAGGCATCCCCTACTCCGACGAGGTCGACGTCGGCATCATGATCGAGACCCCCGCCGCCGCCATCATCAGCGACAGGCTCGCCAAGATCGTCGACTTCTTCTCCATCGGCACCAACGACCTCACCCAGTACACCCTGGCCTGCGACCGGCAGAACAATGACCTCGGCCGCTTCTTCAACGCCCACCATCCCGCCGTGCTGCGCCTGATCAAGATGGTCGCGGCCAACGCCCACAAGGAGGGCATCTGGTGCGGCATCTGCGGCGAGCTCGGCGCCGACCTCGAGCTGACGGAGACCTTCCTCTCCATCGGCGTGGACGAGCTGTCCGTCTCCCCGCGCGCGGTGCTGCCGCTCAGGCAGAAGGTGCGCGAGACGAACGTCGCCGCCGTCAAGCCCAAGCTCGTGGCCGATCTCATGAGCGACGAGGTCACGCTGTAAGCATTCCGCCCGAATCCAACAAAACACGGAGCCGCCGCGCACACGGCGGCTCCGTGTATGAGACGCATGAAATTCATTGTTTTTTCCGATTCCCACGGCGACGTGGACCACATGATCCGGGCCGTCCGGCTCGAAACCCCCGCGCTGTGCTTCTTCCTCGGCGACGGGGAGTATGACCTGACACGCCTGCAGCGGCGCTTCCCCTCGCTTCCGGTCAACGCGGTGCGCGGCAACTGCGATCTGCGCTCGACCCTGCCCCGCGCCCTGACCTGCGCCGCGGGCGGAGTGCGCATCTTCGCCACGCACGGCCACCTCTACTCAGTCAAGCACGATCCGATCTACCGGGAGCTGTGTGAGGCAGCGCTTGCGGAAAACGCCGACGTGGTGCTGTTCGGCCACACGCACCAGCCCTTTCGGGACAGGACCATGGGGATGGAGCTGCTCAACCCCGGCAGCATCGGCCCCACGACCCGGCCCAGCTACGGTCTCATTCTTCTGGACGGTGACCGGGTCGAGACCGCCGTACGATATCTGACACGCTAAGGAGATCCAAACCATGGAGAATAAAGCATTTGACGTTGTCGCCCTGGGCGAGCTTCTGGTCGACTTTACGCAGAACGGGCTGAGCGAGCAGGGCAACCTGCTCTTTGAGGCCAACCCCGGCGGCGCGCCGGCCAACGTGCTGGCCATGCTGCGCAAGCTCGGCAAGCGCTGCGCCTTCGTCGGCAAGGTCGGCGCCGACAGCTTCGGCGACATGCTCGCGAGGACCGTGGAGGAGGCCGGGATCGACACCCGCGGCCTGATGCGGGACCGGGAGATCCCCACCACGCTCGCCGTGGTGCACACCTTCCCCAACGGCGACCGCGACTTCAGCTTCTACCGCAAGCCGGGCGCCGACATCCTGCTGCGGCCCGAGGAACTGGACGAAGAGCTGCTGACCGGCTGCCGCATCTTCCACTTCGGTACGCTCTCGCTGACGGACGAGCCCTGCCGCGCGGCCACCGAAAAGGCCGTGAAGCTGGCGAAGGAGGCCGGGGCACTGATCTCCTTTGACCCGAACCTCCGCCTCCCGCTCTGGAAAACCGAGGACGACGCCAAGGCCGCGATCGAATGGGGCCTTGCCCGCTGCGACGTGCTCAAGATCGCCGACAACGAGCTGCTGTTCATGACCGGCGAGAGCGATTTCGACAAGGGCGCCGCCATCCTGCGCGGCCGCTTTCCGAACATCCGCCTCTTCGACGTCACCGCCGGGGCAGACGGAAGCTACGCCTACTACGGCGAGGAGCGCGTCTTCGTGCCCGCCTGCAAGCGCGGCGGCGTCATCGAGACCACCGGCGCGGGCGACACCTTCTGCGCAAGCGTGCTGAACTTCGTGCTCGAGCACGGGCTGGACAGCCTGAGCTGGGACGATCTGCGTGCGATGCTGCGCTTTGCCAACACCGCAGCCTGGTTCGTCACGACGAAGAAAGGCGCAATCCGCTCGATGCCCGAGCGTGAGACCGTCGAGCAGCTGCTCGCGGAGGAATGAGTGGGCAGAAACATGAAAAAGCAGGCAGCCGCGGCTGCCTGCTTTTTCGTATGTTCTGTTCATACCAGTCTTACCAGTCGCTGTCCCAGTCGGTGGAGTCGCTGTCCCAGCTGTCGCTCGAGTCCCAGTCCCAGTCGTCGTCATCCCAGTCCTCGTCGTAATCCGGCTCGACATAATAGGCGCTCTCGCTGAAGTCCTGCGGGGCCTCGCTGCCGGTGTAGCTCGAGGATTCGAAATACTGCGCGTAGTTGTCGCCCAGGGTCGCGGGCACTTCCGTGGGCGACCAGCTGCCAGAGTCCGTGTCGAAGTAGTACCAGTCGTCGTTCTGGTTATAGTAATAGGTGTCCTCGTAGGTATAATATCCGGTAGGCGGAGGATCCGGCACGAAGCGGTTGATCAGCTTCGGGATGATGTTGATGCCGAGGTAGACCGCGAGCAGCATCGCAACCAGGCTCATGCCGCTCTCCTTGCTCTTGCTCTTGCCCCCGCTCTGCTTGCCGCCGCCCTTGCTCTGGCGGGCGCGCTGATTGCTGATCTCGCTCTTCATCTTCTGATAGAGCTCGTTGACGGCGTAGGCCTCGTCCGTGCCGCGGTAGCGGACGGTGCGGCTGCCGTCGGACTTGTTCTTGTAGACGACAAAGTTGCCCTCCCCGTCCTTGTAGATGCCGAACGCGCGGGGTTCGCGGTAGTCCTCGCCCAGGAAGAAGCGCATCTGCTCCAGCGGGAGATGGTGGGACGCACAGAAGGCCTTGAGCTCTTCGATCGTCTTGGGCACCTTCGTACCGCTGCGCTGCATGCGGTCGTTCGGCGCGCCGCAGCGCGGGCAGTTCTTGTCGGTATCCTCGATGTAGTTTCCGCAGTAGTCGCATTTAACGCGCATATCCCTCACCTCGATCCCACTATACAGGACAGCGTGTGCTTTTTCAAGCGGTTTTTTGGGTTGACGCACCCCGCGCGCAGGAGGTATAATAAGGATTAGGGATCAATTCCCAAATCACCGAATAACAAAGGAGGAAACGTCATGGACGCTGGAAGTACAGGCGCATCAGCAGGCCGAAGTCGATCACGGAAAGCGCCGCGTTTCCGCCCGATCGGATAACTGAACACTTTGGTCTGCGTGTCGGCTTCCCACCCTGAACGAATCAACGAAGGAGGAACCACCGATGGCAGAACACACCATCAGCTTTGACAAGACCCTCAACAAGCTGCTGGAGGAAAAGAAATACCAGACCCTCAAGGACGTCATGGTCACCATGAACGGGGCGGACATCGCCGCCGTGTTCGAGGATCTGGACCAGGACCGTACGCCTCTGCTCTTTCGCCTGCTGCCGAAGGAGCTGGCCGCGGAAACCTTTACCGAGCTCAGCCCGGAGCTGCAGGAGCACCTGATCCGCGGCTTCTCCGACCGCGAGCTGCGCGAGGTCGTCAGCGAGCTCTACGTCGACGACGCCGCCGATCTGGTCGAGGAGATGCCCGCCAGCGTGGTCAAACGCATCCTCGCCCAGGCCGACCCCGAAATGCGCAAGGAGATCAATGAGATCCTGCGCTATCCCGAGAACTCCGCCGGGTCCATCATGACCACGGAGTACGTCTCCCTGCGGCCGCAGATGAGCGTCGCGGAGGCCATCCAGCGCATCCGCCGCACCGGCGTGGACAAGGAGACCATCTACACCTGCTATGTCACCAAGGACAGACGGCTGCTCGGCACCGTCTCCGTCAAGGACCTGCTCTTGGCCTCGGACGACAATACCCCCGTCTCCGAGATCATGGACGAAAACGTCATCTCCGTGACGACCCTCACCGACCAGGAGGAAGTCGCGCAGATGCTCTCCAAGTACAACTTCCTCGCCCTGCCGGTCGTCGATACCGACCAGCGCATGGTCGGTATCGTGACCTTCGACGACGCCATGGACGTCCTTGTCGAAGAGACCACCGAGGATATCCAGAAGATGGCCGGTATGCTCCCCTCGGAGAAGACCTATCTGCGCTCCAACGCCTGGGACCTGTTCAAGCACCGCATCCCCTGGCTGATGCTGCTGATGGTTTCGGCCACCTTCACGGGCATGATCATCAGCAACTTTGAAAACGCCCTCGCCGCCCAGGTCGTGCTGACCGCCTTCATACCCATGCTCATGGACACCGGCGGCAACTCCGGCTCTCAGGCCTCGGTCACGGTCATCCGCGCCCTCTCGCTGGGCGAGCTGGAGCTGAACGATCTGCCCGCGGTCGTATGGAAGGAGATCAAGACCGCCGTGCTCTGCGGCGTGGCGCTGGCGAGCCTGTGCTTTTTGAAGATCATGCTCTTCGACCGGCTGCTGCTGGGCAACAGCGGCATCTCCATCATGACCGCCTTCGTGGTCTGCGCCACGATGGCCGTCACCGTGCTGATCGCCAAGATGGTCGGCTGCACGCTGCCGATGCTCGCCAAGAGTCTCGGCTTCGACCCCGCCGTCATGGCAAGCCCGTTCATCACCACGATCGTGGACGCGCTCAGCCTGCTGGTCTACTTCGGGATCGCAAGCGCGCTGCTCTTCGGATAGAACCGTTTGAAAAGCCCTGTGTCCGGACACGCTTCCGGGCGCGGGGCTTTTGTATTTCTCAGGCTTGACAAGCCGTTTTTCCCTGCTAAAATGGATTTTACCTAGAAAAAATGGGAACCCTAACGAAAAAAGGAGGATCACAACATGGCCAAGAATCCCTACGCCGGAACCCAGACCGAGAAGAACCTGGAGGCCGCCTTTGCGGGCGAATCCCAGGCCAGGAACAAATACACCTACTTCGCCTCCAAGGCCAAGAAGGAGGGCTTCGAGCAGATCGCGGCGCTCTTCCTCAAGACCGCCGAGAACGAGAAGGAGCACGCCAAGCTCTGGTTCAAGGAGCTGAACGGGATCGGCAGCACCGCGGAAAACCTCGCGGCGGCGGCCGACGGCGAGAACTACGAGTGGACTGATATGTACGAGGGCTTTGCCGTCACCGCCGAGGCCGAGGGCTTCCCGGAGCTGGCCGCAAAGTTCCGCGGCGTGGCCGCCATCGAGAAGCACCACGAGGAGCGCTACCGCGCGCTGCTGAACAACGTGGAGACGCAGGCCGTCTTCGCCAAAAGTGAGGTCAAGGTCTGGGAGTGCCGCAACTGCGGGCACATCGTGGTCGGCACGCAGGCGCCCGAGATCTGCCCCGTCTGCGCCCATCCGCAGGCCTATTTCGAGATCAACGCCGAGAACTACTGATACCGTCGGATAACGATCCGCGCAGGCGGTTTCCCGCCTGCGCGTTTTCCACTTTTCAAGACAGAGAGAGAGGAGCTTTTCCCATGAAAACAATCGAGATCTTCTACCTGGCCTCCTGCCCCTATTGCATCAACGCCCGCAAGGCCGTCGCGGAACTCTGTGAGGAGAATCCCGCCTACGCCTCGCTCGAGCTCAACTGGATCGAGGAAAGCGAACAGCCCGAGCTCGCCGAGAGCCGCGACTACTACAGTGTTCCCAGCCTCTTCTTTGAGGGCAGGAAGCTCTACGAGGCGCACTTCACCCACAGCTACGACGTTATCAAGGAGAGCATCCGCAGGGCCTTTGATGAGGTTTTAGCCTCCTGATGCTTGACAGCAGGCAGATTCCCCGCTAGAATACAGTATTATTCCGGAAAGGGGGGAAATGCGCGTGATCCGTCAGAATCTGCACTGTCACACCACCTTTGACGACGGCGCCGACGCTCCCGAGACGATGGTCCTGGCCGCCGAGCGGGCGGGCCTGCGCTCGATCGGGATCTCCCTGCACTGCCCCATCCCCGGCGAGGACGCCTGGTGCTGTTCTGCGGAGAACGAGCCTGTGTTTCTGGATGCGATGCATGCGCTGCGCGAGCGCTTCGCCGGGCGCATCGAGGTCTTCTGTGGCCTTGAATACGACCTGCACGCCATGCGGCGTACCGTCCCGCCCTACGACTACATCATCGGCTCGTGCCACTTTCTGGGCGCCTTTCCCGTTGACAACACCCAGGCGGACGCCGAGGCGGTGATCGCGCAGTTCGGCTCCCCGGACCGGGCCGCCGAAGCCTACTTCGGGCAGCTGACCGCGCTGGCCGGTTTCGACGAGATCTCCGTCGTCGGGCACCTCGACCTGCTCACCAAGTACAACGAGCGCAAGCCGCTGTATGACACGGCCTCCCCCGTCTACCGGGACGCGGCGTTCGCGGCGATGGAGACGCTCAGCGCGGCCGGGAAGATCTTCGAGATCAACACCGGCGCCATCAGCCGCGGGTACCGTACGACGCCCTACCCCGCGCCGGAGCTGCTGCGCCATCTGCGCGGGATCGGCGGGCGGATCTGTATCTGCTCCGACGCCCACGCCGCCGACGGGATCGTCTGCGGCTTCGACGCGGCGGAGGCGCTTGCCCGTGCCTGCGGCTTTACGGAGTATCAGGTCTTCGACGGGCACGGCTTCCGGCCGGAGGTCTTTTGACGGGCGGCTGCGCGCATGGTCCGGAGCTTTCACATAGACTGAAATGCAATACTTCAATGCGAGGTTTTAGAACATGAATTCCTATCTCACACTCACCGATGAGCAGCGCCGCGCAGAGCTCGAGCCGCTGCAGGCGCAGTACGCCAGGGTCCGCGAGTGCGGCCTCAAGCTCGACATGTCCCGCGGCAAGCCCGACCCCACACAGCTCAATCTCAGCATGGATATGCTCAGCCAGAACCCCTATGACCTCATCTACACCCGCAAGGGCACCGACGTGCGCAACTACGGCGAGCTCGCCGGCGTCGACGAGGCCAAGGAGCTCTTCGGTGCGATCCTCGGCGTCCCGATGCAGAACGTCATCATGGGCGGGCAGTCCAGCCTCTGTCTGATGTACGACAGCTTCATCAAGGCGCTGGTGCTCGGCGTCTACGGCGGCAGCAAGCCGTGGGGCCAGCAGGGGCATCTGCGCTTCCTCTGCCCCGTGCCCGGCTATGACAGGCACTTTCGCATCTGCGAGGAGTTCGGCGTGGAGATGATCTCCATCCCTATGTCCCCCACCGGCCCCGACATGGATCTGGTGCGGCAGTACGCCGAGTCCGACCCCTCCGTCAAGGGCATCTGGTGCGTGCCGAAGTACTCCAACCCGCAGGGCTATACGTACTCCGACGAGACCGTGCGCGCTTTCGCCGCACTCAAGCCTGCCGCCGACGACTTCCGCATCTTCTGGGACAACGCCTACATGGTCCACGGCTTCCGCGAGAAGGACGACGAGCTGCTCAACATCTTCGACGCCTGCAAGGAGTACGGCAGCGAGGATCTGGTCTACGAGTTCATGTCCACGAGCAAGGTGACCTTCTCCGGCGCGGGCGTGGCGGTCTTCGCCGCGAGCGAGCACAACGTCAAGCACCTGCTGCGGCAGATGTCCGTGCAGACCATCGGCTACGACAAGATCAACCAGCTGCGCCATGTGCGCTACCTCAAGAGCGTCGAGGGCGTCAAGGCCCACATGAAAAAGCAGGCCGATTACCTCCGGCCCAAGTTCGATTTTACGCTCGCCGCGCTGGAGAGCGGGCTGAAGGACTTTGAGATCGGCAGCTGGACCAACCCGAACGGCGGCTACTTCATCAGCTACGACGGCCTGCCCGGCACCGCGGCGCGCTGTGTGCAGCTCTGCGCCGACGCGGGCGTGAAGCTCACCCCCGCGGGCGCCGCCTTCCCCTACGGGCTCGATCCCGAGGACAAGAACATCCGCATCGCGCCCACCTTCCTCTCCTTCGGCGACCTGAACATGAGCATGGAGGTCTTCTGCCTCTGCCAGCGTATCGCGGCGCTCGAAGCGCTGCTCGCCCGGGAGGACTGAAGATGTATTACGATGAACGCGGGCTGGACAAATACGTCTCCGCCCAGGCGCGAGACTACGACGACGCCCTTGCGGAGATCCGCGGCGGGCGCAAGCGCAGCCACTGGATCTGGTACATCTTCCCGCAGCTCGACGGGCTGGGCTACAGCCCCACGGCGCAGTATTACGGGATCCGAGACCTCGAGCAGGCGAAGGATTACATGGCCCATCCCGTTCTCGGCCCCCGCCTTGTGGAGATCTCGGAGGCGCTGCTGGCGCTGCCCTGCTCGGACCCGGGCGTCGTCATGGGCTACCCGGACGATCTCAAGCTCTGCTCGAGCATGACGCTGTTCGAGCTGGCCGCGCCCGACCAGCCGGTCTTCGGCAAGGTGCTCGACAAGTTCTACGGCGGCAGACGGGACCCGCTGACGCTGCGGCTGCTCGGGCTGCAATAACGTAAAAACCGGCGATGAAGCCTTCGCTTCACCGCCGGTTTTCCGTTTTTCGGTTCAGTTATAGAGGTCTTCGCCCTGTTGCTGCTGTTCGGCCGCGGCGGCCCTCGCCGCTTCGGCGGCCCGCTGCGCCGCCAGCTCTCTGGCCTCCTCGATCTGCTGCTTTGCGACCTCGTTCAGGGCGTTGTTCGCATAGCGCCAGCCGCCCGGCATATCCGCGTCCCGGGAGATGGCGAACAGATCCTCGTCCGCCTCCTTGAGGCCCACGATGTGGATCTGCGTCCAGTCCTCGCCGCAGGTATAGCAGGTGAACAGCGCATCCTGCGTTACGGGATCGCCGTCCGCATCGGTGATGCCCGCGCCGGTGTTGACGCCCCTGATCGCAAAATTGCAGGTGAGCGTCAGGATGCTGTTGCCCTCGAGAATATATGCCGTGTCGCCGCTGCGGACCAGAGGCAGCGAAGCAAAGGCCTGATTGCTGTGGTCGGCAATGACGAAGCCCAGCCCGTCGTAGTACAAAAGCGCGCTGTCATACGCGTCCGTCACGCGCTGCCGCATATCGTCTACCGATTCCCCGTCGCCAGACGAGAAGAGAGCCACGTCGATCCCCGCGGAGGGGATGACCAGACGCCCGTCCATGCCGGGACGCTCCTGCGTCTCACGCCAGACGTCCAGATTGCGGCCGAGCAGCTTGACCACCTCGGGCGAGATGGGCTTTGCCGTCGGCGTCGGAGCGGGCGCATGTCCCTGCGCGTTCGAAGAAGCGGGCTTCGACGTCGAGGGGACATCCTTCAGCGTCAGCTGCGGGATGGGTGTGGGCGTGGCGAAGGGCAGCGCCTGGGTATCCGGAAGGAAGTCATCATTCATCGTCGCGGCGCATCCGGCCAGGACAGAGGCCAGAACCACAAGGATGACGAGCATTTTTTTCATATTCGCGTTCATGTTGAAACGCTCCAATCCGATAGGATTCCATAATGGTGACGTTATTGTAACACGCCGCTCCGCCGTCGGCAAGCGAGGGACGCTAAATTTTACATTTTTGTAACAAAAAGTTACCGCCCCGGAGCAATTTCCGGGGCGGTGCTGGTTCCAACTGGGTTTACTTGATCTCGAGACGGCGGCTGGCGGGAATCTCGGCGGCCTTCTTCGGCAGCGTGACGTTCAGCATACCGTCGGTGTAGCTGGCTTCGATGCCGTCCACATTAATGCCGGACACGTCGAAGCAGCGGGTGAAGGAGCCGTAAATGCGCTCGCGCTTGACGTAGTTCTCCTTCTCGTCCTTCGTCTCGGCCTTGCGCTCGGCGCTGATGGTCAGGCAGTCGTTCTCGACGTCGAGCTTGATGTCCTCCTTCTTGAAGCCGGGCAGCTCGCACTCGAGCTTGAAGGCGTCGCCGGTATCGAGCACGTCGGTACGGAAAGCGGTCACAGCGGGGACGCTGGTCATCAGTCTGCGGTCCATCTCGTCGAGCACGCGGAAGGGGTCAAAGCTCGCGGCGCTGCGGATGTGACGATCAAAAGGAATGAGTTCAAACATGATCTATACCTCCAAACAAATATGTTACTATATTATTCTCGAATCAAACATTATCTTTCTCGTTTGATTCTGTATATAAGATACAACACAATTATGAAGAAATATAGCATATATTATGAATAGAATATGAATATTAGCACTCGCATATTGCGAGTGCTAATACCACTTCTCTTATGGTTCCGCGTTACAGCGCGATCGGGACTGCGCCCGGTTCGATCGGGCAGACATAACCGTCGGATGCGCGCTCGGCGAATTCCGCCTTCGCCGCCGCGAGCAGCGCCTCGTCGGTCAGCAGATCGATCGCCGTGGCGGCCAGCACCTTCGCGGCGAGCAGCATGCCCTTGTGGGCCAGCGCGCTCTTGCCGCAGGCCACGATCTGCCAGGAGTGTCCCGGCACCCCCGCGGGCCAGCAGGTCGTCACGATCTGTGAGGTCGGCGTCAGCCAGCTCACATCGCCGACGTCCGAGCTGCCGGGGCTGAACTCTGTCGAGGACCAGAGGGGCGGGATGAAGTCGTTGATGGGCTTTGTTCCGTTTTCACTCAGCGCCTTGACGGTTTTCGCATACGCCGGGTCGTGGCGCACGCCGTCGATCCCGGCGATGCCGCTGCCCTTCCACGTCTTTTTCAGCGCAGAGGCCAGAGCCAGGTCCGCCTCGTCATATTCAGGCACGCCGAAAGCGCAGAGATTGTCGTACAGCGCCTTTTCGATGGTGAAGTTCGGCAGCAGCTCCGCCGTACCGTCGATGAACACGCGCTCAAACGTCGTGCCGGTCATCAGCGCCGCGCCCTTTGCGATGTCGTCGACCCGCGCCTGCAGCGCGATCGAGTCCGCCACCTTGTTGGCGCGCACCATGTACAGCACCGAGGCGTTCGCCTGCACCACGTTCGGCGAGACGCCGCCCGTGTCGGTGATGGCGTAGTGGATGCGGCAGTCGTCGGTCATGTGTTCGCGCAAAAACTGCACGCCGACATTCATCAGCTCCACCGCGTCCAGCGCGCTGCGCCCGTTGAACGGATCGGCCGCCGCGTGAGCCGGGATGCCCTTGAACTTGTACAGCACCTGAATGCAGGAGTTGTTGGTGCCGCTCATGGTCTGGTTGGCGTCGCCCGGGTGCCAGCAGAGCGCGGCGTCGAGCTGCTTCCACAGCCCCTCGCGGGCCATGTAGGCCTTGGAGGCGCCGCCCTCTTCGCCGGGACAGCCGTAAAAGATCACCGTGCCGGGCTTTCCGCTCTGTTCCAGAAACTCCTTGACCGCGACCGCGGCGGCCAGCGAGCCTGCGCCCAGCAGATTGTGTCCGCACCCGTGTCCGGCCGCCCCCGGCGTCACCGGGTCGGGCGCGACGGCTCCCGCCTTCTGGCTCAGGCCGCTGAGCGCGTCGAACTCGCCGAGGATGCCGATGACCGGACGCCCGCTGCCGAAGGAGCCGCAGAAGGCGGTTTCGATGCCGCAGAGCTTCTCCGTCACCGTGAAGCCCAGCTCCCGCAGCTTCTCGCAGTAGAGCGCCGCGGCGGCGTATTCCTTCAACGACAGCTCGGGGTTTTCCCAGATGCGGTCGGCCACCTCGACGCAGAGCGCCGCGTGTGCGTCCACCGAGGCGAGGGCCGCGGCTTTCCACGCGTCGTCCATCACAGCACCTTGGACAGGAAGTCCTGCAGACGTGGATTCTGGGGATTGTTGAAGACCGCCCACGGGGTCCCCTCCTCGAGGATTTTTCCCTCGTCCATGAATACGACGCGGTTGCCCACCTCGCGCGCGAAGCCCATCTCGTGCGTCACGACCGCCATGGTCATGCCGTTGCGGGCCAGGCGCTTCATCACGTCCAGCACCTCGCCCACCATCTCGGGGTCGAGGGCGGAGGTCGGCTCGTCAAAGAGCATGACGTCCGGCTCCATCGCCAGGGCGCGGACGATCGCCACGCGCTGCTTCTGGCCGCCGGAGAGCTGGATGGGATAGGCCCCGGCGCGGTCGGCGAGACCGACGCGGTCCAGAAGCTCGATCGCTTTGGCCTCGGCCTCGGCCTGTGGCACGCCCTTGACCTTCATCGGCGCGAGGGTCATGTTCTGCAGGATGGTCTTGTGCGGGAAGAGGTTGAAGTGCTGGAAGACCATACCCATCTTCTGACGGTGCTTGTCGATGTCCAGCTTCTTGCCGTCGGGCCCCTTCTTCTGTGTGATATCGACGCCCTCGAAGATGATCTGTCCGGAGGTCGGCACCTCAAGCAGGTTCAGCGAGCGCAGAAAGGTGGATTTGCCGGAACCGGAGGGGCCGATGATGACCATGACGTCCCCTTTGTTGATATCCAGGCTCACCCCGTCGAGCGCCTTGATGGCGCCCTTGTTATAGTGTTTTTTCAGGTCCTTGACCTGGATCAGCTTATCGTTTGTCACCGACACTCATCTTCCTTTCAAAGTGTGCTATGATCTTGCTCGTCGGATAAGTAAGGCAGAAGTAAAGCGCAGTTGCAATGATCAGCGCCTCGCCCATACGATAAGTCGCCCCTTTTACTGCATTTACCGCGGACATAATATCCTGAACACCGATGGTGTAGCAGATGGCAGATTCCTTGATGATCGTAACGAACTCGTTTGCGATTGCCGGAAGGATATTTTTAATCGCCTGCGGCAGCACTACGAATCGCATCGTTTTCCATGCATTGAGTCCGAGAGAGCGGGCTGCCTCGGTCTGGCCGCCGTCAATGGACTGAATACCGGAGCGAATAATCTCTGACAGATACGCGCCTGAGTTGAGCGACAGCGCTACGACAGCGGGGAAAAAGCGTTCGAAGCGGATAAATCCGAAAAGCTTATAGCCCGGCAGCACCTTTACCCCATCAAAGACCACATAGAAAATCAGGAAGATCTGTACCACCATAGGCGTAGCACGGAACAGCTCTACATAGACCGTTGCAAGGGCTTTCAAGACCTTCAGTTTTCCCATGCGGCAGATCGCCAGGATAAGTGCCAGAATAAACCCGAAGACGACCGTCAGCGCAGACAGTGAAACCGTGCAGGCAACGCCCTGCAGGAAGAGCTTCCAGTATTCAAAAGCTTTGGAAAAGCCTTGTGCAGTAAGCATAGTATATCTCCTTTAACATGCAAAGCGCCTCCGTTTACGCGGAGGGCTTTGCATGACAGTATTATGTTGAAGTGCTCTACGCTCAGTTTTCCAACAGGCCCTCGAAAATCTCACCGGTGGACAGTTCATTCGCATCCGCCACGAACTTATCCATCGAACCGTCTGCCAAAGCGGCGGCAACCGCCTCGTTGACTGCGGACAGCAGCTCGGCGTTACCCTTTACGACGCCTACTGCAGAGCCTTCGGAGTCATAAGGTACCGTCAGTACCACCGCCAGATCCGGATAACTCTTGGCATAGTTTTCTGCCACTGCGGTCTCAATGTACGCGCCGTCCAGTTTGCCGCCCAGCAGCTCAGCAATGATATCCGTCACCTTAACAAGTGCGACAATATCGGCGTCGGGAGAGTACTGATTGGCAAGATCCATCTGGATGGAGCCGTTTTGTGCTCCGACGGAATACTCCGCCTTGTTGGTGTCGTCCAGGGTTTTAAACAGCTCCGCCTTATCCTTAACCGTTACAAAGGACTGGCCTCCCTGATAGTAGACTTCAGAGAAATCCATAGCGTCCGCACGCTTGGGATCAGGAGACAGGCCTGCCAGACCGATATCGACACCGCCGGCAGCCAACTCGTTGAGGACACCGTCAAAGTCCATGGGGATAATATCAAGCTCAAGGCCCATATAATCCGCTATATACGCGGCAAGCGCCATATCAAAGCCGGCCAGCGTTGGATTGCCATCGGCATCAATGGCATAGAACTCATAGGGGGCAAAGTCCGGGCTGGTAGCTACAGTCAGCTTTCCGGGCACGACAGTTTTGAGCTCGGCAGCAGGGGCGGGCTCGGCGGCGGGAGCCTCGGTCGCCGCAGGCGCGGGGGTGGAGGCGGGCGCGGAAGAACCGCAGGCGGCCAAGGCGAAAACCATCACCGCAGCCAGAAGAAGTGCAACGATCTTTTTCATTTTTGTTTCCTCACATTTCGTCAAAATGAACAATTTGTCCAACGGACATTTATGATACTAGCACAAGAGCATTCCCGTGTCAAGAACTATTTGAAAGATTATTCG
>JAUNNC010000197.1 GCA_030531585.1 Eubacteriales bacterium
CCCCGAGGAGTTTGCCGCCATCGTGATGATGGCCATGGAGCCCGCGCTGGAGAAGCGCTATCAGTCCGCGGACGAGCTGTCCGCTGATCTGGAAAAGCTCAGTAAGCGGCTGGCCGGAGCTATGGAGGAAGTGGGCGGCAACGTTGCCCCTGTGAGTTCTCTGGGAGAGATGTCCCGCGAGAGCTACCTTCGCCGCCGCCGTCGGGCCAAGACGGTGAGCACGCTCTCCGGTATTTTCGGCGTGATGGCCTTTATCATGGTGCTGGGCATATTCCTGTGGAATTACCTGCTCAAGGACATCTTCTCACCCGGACAGCGCATCACGATCCCGAATTTTGTCGGCAGCTCCTATGAGACGATCATCAACAGCAAGAACTTCAACGGTTCCTTCAATTTCGTAAACGTCACCTATGAGATCGACCCGAACGTGGAAAAGGGCATCATCATCCACCAGGAGCCCGAGGCGGGGAAGAGCTACATGCTCTCGGACAGGGGCATCGACGTGAGCCTGACCATCAGCACCGGCGTGATGCTCACGGAGATCCCCGATCTCGTGGGCCGCAACTACCGGGAGGCGAGCACCGAGCTCGAAAGGCTCGGTTTTGTCGTGGTCACGGAGACCGCTGCCTCTGACGACATCGAGGTCGATTGCGTGGTGGACGTCTACCCCTCGGCCGGCGAGAAGCTCCCGGCCGGGGCGACGGTACATGTCTACGTCAGCGTCGGCCCCGAGGTCAAGACCGTTATCATGCCCACGCTCCTCGGGATGACCCAGCACGAGGCCGAGACGCTGCTGGAGGCATATAACCTCACCCTCATGCCGATCAGCGAGGTGTATAACGACACGATCCCCGCGGGCTGTGTCGTCGCGCAGACTGTGCCCGGCGGCACGGAGATCGAGGTCCGCCATCAGATCTGGCTGCAGGTATCCCTCGGTCCCGAACCTACGCCCACGCCCGCGCCGACGGCAACGCCGGAGCCGGTGCCCGTATACGACATGGACGGCATGGATGGATAAGCGCGATCTGACACAGGGCCGGATCGTAAAGGCGCTCAGCGGCTTTTACTACGTGGAGACGCCAAGCGGCGTCGTTACCTGCCGCGCACGGGGCAAATTCCGGCTCGACGGCACAAGCCCCCTGGTAGGCGACAGAGTCACGCTGCAGATCGGGGGCGACGGCGCCGGAACCGTTCGGGAGATCCTGCCCCGGCGCAACTGGTTCGTCCGCCCGGCGGTGGCCAACATCGACCTGATGGTCATGGTGGCCGCGGCGGTCAATCCGGTCACCGATCCTTTCATCATCGACAGGGTCTGGGCACTGGCCGTATACCACGAGTGCGATTTTCTCCTGTGCGTCAACAAGACCGATCTCGACCCTGCCGAGGAGCTCTGCTCGCTCTATACCGCCGCCGGGGCGAGTGTGATCCGCACGAGCGCCGCAACGCGGGAAGGTGTCGACGCTTTATCAGCCGCGCTCTCAGGCCGCGTGTGCGCCTTTACGGGCAACTCCGGCGTGGGTAAGAGCAGCCTTTTGAACATGTTGGATCCGGCGCTGGAGCTCCGGACCGGGGAGGTCAGCGACAGGCTCGGCCGGGGCCGCCACACCACGCGGCACGTGGAGCTGTTTGCCCTGCCGGCGGGCGGCTACATAGCCGATACCCCGGGCTTCGGTTCCTTTGACCTTGACCAGATGGAGAGCATCCGCCCCGGTCAGCTGCAATACTGCTTTCCGGAGTTTGAGAGCCGCCTGGGGCAATGCCGGTTCAACGACTGCACCCATCGCAGCGAGCCGGACTGCGCCGTGCTGAACGCCGTGCGCAGCGGAGAGATCCAGCCGTCCCGTCACAACTCCTACACCCGGCTGTGGGAGGAGGCCAACGCCGTCAAGGACTGGGAGATCAAATAATGAACATACGGCCCCCGAGTGCGTAAACTGTAATGTGAAGATTTACGCATCGGGGGGATCTTTATGCGCGGCAGGAGAAACAGGGGCAGTCTCGTAGGCTGCATCGCCATCGTCACCGGATTTGTCATCATTCTTTCACTGATCCTGCCCTCGGGCTTCTGGTGGTTCGCCTTCGGCGCGGGACTCATCGGACTGGGCCTGTGGCTCAACAGCCGCTGCTGAGAGGGGAGAGGAAATTGAAAGTCATCTATATCCGACTTCCGGTGTTTTTGTACCGGCTGCTGACCGGGCGGAGAAAATGACATACGCCGGGCCTGTCTCACATATCGTTTAGGGAATAACGATAAGGAGATGGACGTCCATGGAACAGCGGGAAAACGAGGCGGCGATCGGCTGCTATGAGCGCGTATATAAGACGGTACTGACGCAGGAGGTCTCCGGCGAGGCGGTAGTGCCGGATCCTATGCCTGATGTGGAGCAGCTGCTGGATACGCAGGCGGAGATCTATATCCGTTCGCGCACGCTCGGGGGCGGCCGCGTCTCGCTGGAGGGGAGCGTTCACTGCACGGTGCTCTATCTCGGAGCGGAGCGGACCCTCCCGCAGAAGACGGAACTGGATCTGCCGCTGAATATCATGGCGGAAGACCCGCTGCTGGCCGATGCCGACGAGTTTACCGCCGAGGTCGCCCTCTCGAGCGCGGAGACACGGCCTGTCAACGCCAGAAAGCTCATGGTGCGCGCCGAGATCGCCGCGTCGATCACCGGGTATAAAAAGATGCAGATGGACTTTTCCACGCAGACAGAGGACCCCGGGGCGCTGGAGCTTTTGAAACAGCAGGCCACGCTGGGGTACATCGCCTGCGTTTCGGAAAAGGATTTCGTCGTGTCCGAGGAGGTAAGGCTCGCAGACAACGCGCTGGCCGAGCGGCTGCTGCTGACCGACGAAGTACTCGGCGCCGCAACCTCCCGCATCGAGGCGAGACTAAACGTGTCGCCTCAAAGATGATCCTGCAGGGCAGCGCGGAGCTATTTTTGCTCTACGCCACGCCGGAGGACACGCTGCGTCAGGAACGGTTCGTGATCCCTTTTTCGCAGATCATGGACGTTCCGGAGGAAAACGTGAACGCCGTGTCGGTCACGCTGTACCCATCGGCCTGCTATGTGGAGCTGCTGCCCGGACTGAACGGCTCGGGGGAGGTCAGCG
>JAUNNC010000036.1:0-12549 GCA_030531585.1 Eubacteriales bacterium
GCCGATCTTTGTCACGGGAACCACGCGCTCCTGCGCGCCGAAGCTGTCCATGGAGACGAGAGCATCGAGCTCGCCCCGGGCCAGCGAGGCCATGAAATAGGCTTCGTCATCCGTCAGCTCCACGATCTGAACCGATACGCCGTTCTTGGCCGTCCAGTCCCGGAGCAGGCCCTCCTGAAAGCTGCCCTTGTTGACGCCGACCCGTTTCCCGTTCAGGCTCCGAAGGTCTTCCGGGTTGATATCGGTGTTGTCGGAGTCGATGTAGAGGTAGTACGACTCCGCGCCCATGGCAAGGGTCGGGAACAGCACGAGCTCTGCGCGCTCCTCCTTGTAGGAGACGTCGCTGAGCAGGTCGATCTCACCGTCGATCAGCATCTGCAGCAGCTTCGGCCAGCTGTCCTCCACATACTCATAGGTCCAGCCGGTATGCGCGGCGATCCTCCGCTGGTACTCGTAGGCGATGCCGCGCCGCTCCCCGTTCGCATCCCGGTAGCAGTAGGTCGATTCGTACCAGCCGACGCGCACCGTCTTTTGATCCGGACCCTGCGCCCGGGCCGTAAGCGGCAGAGCCGCGGACAATATGATAATCAGGCAAAGCGCAAAAGCGAGTACTTTTTTCATATCGCTTTTCCTCCCTGTAACGTTCGGGATATCCATGTCTCTTACAGCCATTCGGCTCAGCGCAGTCTTTTCCCCCTCTTGATCAAATGATATTATTATTATAGCACAATCTTCTGACGCTTTCCATCCTCAAGAGAAAAAAAATGTCTCTCTCCGCAAAAAAGTGCAGCTGTGATCGGAAAGCCTGTGTTCAAGCTGCCCGGAAGGGATCCTCCGCGTCGGGCGCACGGCGCTTTCGCATGAGAAGCAACAACGGGAGCTTCCGAAAAGCTCCCGTTGTTGAACAGATTGAACGTGAAAAAACTTCCCCGTCCCCTCCCGAATCGCGGCGAACGCCGCGGCAGAGCAGAGACGGCAGGCGCAGAAATCTTCAATTCATCCTCTCAAATCGTTGATTTCCTTTTGCAGGTTTTCCAGAAACCTGCCCGCGTGAGCCCCGTCCATCTGTGTGTGATGGAACTGGAACGAGACCGGCAGCGTATACCGGAACAGCCTCTTCCTGTATCGGCCCCAGATCAGAAAGGGGTTGTTGAAAAGCCCGCTGTTCATGCCGACCGCGCCGTCAAGCTCCGTGTCGATAATTGCCGAAGTTCCGATGACCATACACTCGTCGGACAGATCCCGGTTCGCACAGCTCTCGGCAAGCTCTTTGGTGTATCGCAAATAGTCCCGGTTAAAGCCGTCGAGATTCTCCGAGAACAGGTTGTCGCAGGAGCTGAGTTCCCTAAGCCTGTTTTTGACGATGGTATTGACCGCAAGGCTGTCATACTGCATCAGCTTGTCACCGACCGGCAGAAGATAGAACTCTTCAACAGAAGCGGCGGCTTTCCCGATGCACCAGCAGAGCAGCATGTTGAATTTCAGGCCCTTCTTTTTGCCGACCCGCACCAGATTCGTGATGTCCAGGGTCTTGAAGAAGGTCACCATCGGGTTCGGGGCCTTCATCCAAAGCGCATAGGCCGCGGCTCTCGTCGTGGCCTTCGGATCGATCTCTCTCGTCATGCGCTTACACCTCCCCATACGGCGAGGGCGCAGCCTGCCGCGGCGAACAGGACGCCCAAAGACTTGAGCAGAATTCCGTAGCTTTTCGACGGCCCGGTTCCGTCTTTTGTTTTCCACTTTTCCGTGAGCGTCCACAGCCAGACCGGCGGCGCGAAGGAAAGACCCAGGCCCATCACACACAGAACGAGTCCGCCTGTCATTTCCTGCTTCATCTCAACACCTTCTTTCACGCTTTATACACCATCGGCGTAAAGCGGATGCCGTTGATCGTCTGCTCACTGTCCGTCTGCGTGAACCCGAGGGCGCGGTAAAACGGTACACCGAAAGGCGAGGAATTGACCGTGATCGTTCGTCCCGGAAAGTCCTTTCGCATCCGCCTGAACAGCGCCGTCCCGACGCCCTGGCGGTGGTATGCGCCGTCCACGAAGCAAAGGCAGATGTGGGCTTTTTCCTTCCGGATGGCGAGCATGCCGATCAGCCTGTCGCCGTCGAACGCGCCGTAGTAAACGAGACCCCTGAGGTATTCATCGTCGTTGAGCGCCTTTCGGAATTCCTCCGTCCCCTCGGGCGAATAGTCGGGGGACTCATACTCGCAGAACACCTTCCACGCGAGCTGCAGCGCAGCCCCCGTCTCGCTCTTTTCCAAGGGCCGCACCGGGAAAGCGCTGTCACGATCCGCAGTTGACGCTTCCGCTTCCGCTTCTTCCCTTTCGTTCGAGAACAGGCCGAAGGCCGCGCCCATGCACAGGCCCAGGCTGATGCCCAGCGCGGGATTCTTCCGTCCAAACGCCAGGCCGAAGACCACTGCCAAAGCGATGGCAAGCATTTTCTTGTTCCTCATCTGTTTCACCTCCATGTCATCGGGCGGCGCTCCCGTTTCCGTTCCGTTCATACGCGACATAGGCATGCGACAGCTCATACCCGAGCTTTTCGGCCAGATGGACGGACGTCAGGTTCTGGGCGTCCCAGCTCAGATAGAGTCCTTCCTCGAGGCAGCTCATGATCAGCGACGCGCAGGCTGCGCCCGCAAGACCTTTTCGGCGCTCCTCGGGGGCAGTATCGACCTCGATCTCGATGCCTTCGAGGTATCTCGAATAGGAGGATGCGCCGGACACAATCCTGCCGTCCTTTAAAACAACCACGCCGCGCCCGCGTTCAAGATAGTTTTCCCTGCTTCCGAAGGAGGAGACAAAGTCGACGGAAAAGGGTTCCTGCAGGCAAAGATCGTACATTGCACCGTCCAGGCTTCTCAGCCGGTACCCGGCGGGGAGACTGTCCGCGATCTTCCGCAGCGCGTTCCTGTCAAAGCGGGTATCCTTCTTCATCGCATAACGGACTATCTTCCTTGCTTCCGGCCGATCCGCTTCGATCAGCTCCGCCCATGTCTCATTTTGCGGGACCATGATGGCAACGCTCTCCGGTATTCCGCGCACAAGCTCCTCATCCGCCTCTCCGGCAAAGAACGCAAAGCATCCCACGCATGCCATCGCTGATTCGGGCTTTTCGCTGTCCGTGACATAGATGCTGCCCATCACATTCTGGAGGCAGGACCAGATCATGGTCTCTTCCCAGCCGATGAAAAGCCGCTCGGCAAGCGCCGTATCACGCAGTTCAACAATCATCCCGCAGTGACCTCCGCCCGGACGCCGCGCCGTTCCCGATGAAAAGCGTCCGGAAAAGCAGCCGCTTCCCGGCTGTGTCATTCTTTCTTCTCATGAATCGTCACCCCATAGGTTTTGATAAAATGCCCGACAAACGCCTCGATCTGCGCCATGGCCCCGCCCGTTTTCTCCGGCTCCCGGTCGCACAGATGGATCAGCGCGGAGATCGGCGCGGTGTAGGCGAAGGCGAGCATCGCGGGGTCGTCCCGGCGGAGCAGCCCTTTGTCCATCATTCCCGCAAAGAGGCGGGTAAACATCTCCTTGAGTCCCGTGAGGAAATGCTTTGTGGCGAGCTCCCGCGCGCGATCGTCCCGGAACTGCTCGATGGTCAGGAGCTTTCTTGTCTTGATGACGTTCTCATCGTGGATCGTGAAGTTCACCATCTGCATGGTCATCGCCCGAAGCTCCGCCAGCGACTCCGGTACGGGCGGCAGATGCTCCGGCGAGCCGAAGCGCGCGTCATAGTAGGCGATCATCTCATCCAGCAGGGCGTCCCAGATCGCCTCCTTGCTCTCAAAATGCTTATACATGGACGATTTGACCATGCCGAGGGCCGCGGTCAGCTCCCGGATGTTCGTCCCCGCGTAGCCGTTCTGCGAAAACATGTCCAGGGCCGTCGCCAGGATCCTTTCTTTTGTATCCTTTGCCATGATAGCCTCCTCAAAAGCGCAAGTGACCGTTCGTTCTCTCATAGTATAGAGAACGAACGGTCACTTGTCAAGTCCTTTTCCCCGCTCAGCTCTGTCCTGTCAGTGCGGAAAGGGGCGCTGTTTTCTGATCAGGATCTTTTCCCGTAGAGGAACGCCGCGAGCAGGCCGAAGGTCAGGACCGCCGCAGAGAGGACGAGCCGGAGCCAGGGAAGCCCCGCGCTCTCCGCCTGTGCGGAGGAAGCCATGTCCGGCGCGCCGCCGAACGCGGGACCGCCTTCCGGGCCGGAGGGCCGGGCATCCCCGCCGCCCGACTCGGGCGGACGGAAGCCGCCGCTCTCCGAGCTCCCGTCAAAGTAAGGAGGACCGCCGGAGCCGGAGGGCGCATTTCCGCCGGGCCCGCCGACTCCGCCGCCCATGGAGCCCATGTCGGAGAGCGTCAGCCCAGAGGCGTCGACCAGTGCGGAGGGGTCCGCCTCCTGCCCCTCGTCGGTGGAGGGGATCGTCCCGTCGAGCTGGCCGCGGACGCTCTCCGTCCGCTTCTCGCAGAAGCTCTTGAGCGCCGCGACGCCGGTCTCGAATTCCTCGTACGTGCAGAAGGCGGTCGGGTCCTTCTCCACATAGGGCGCGATGAGCGCAGCCGTCTCGTCGATCAGCGCGGCGATGTCCACGCTGTCCAGAAATTCGGAGAAATATTGATGGTACAGCTCGGTGTACGCCTCGCTCCGGAAGATCCAGTCCGCCATCGGGCGGCTGCCGTCTCCGGTGACGGACAGCGGGGTGTCGATGGGATCGTTGACCGCGTCGGAAGCGTCCCGCCCCTGGAAGGTGCCGAAGGCCAGGTTGTAGTCCCAGGGGATCATGCTCAGCTTCCCGTCGGCCTCGTGCAGATAGTAGTTGTGGATCATGGAGCCGGTGTAGCTGTCGCCGTTGACGAGATAATTGTGGACGACAAAGTAGCGCAGCACTTCGTCAATGTCCAGCACGTCCTCGAGGGCTTCCCCCTCGCCGAGGGCCTTCAGGCTGCGGATCAGCCGCGTCTTGTCCGCCGCGGTGACGGTGGTCTTGGCGTTGTCGAAGATGTTGGAGTAGCTGTCCGGGTCGTCGTCCGTATACTGCAGCTTGACGTCGCTGCTGCCCATGCCCATGCCGCCGGGCATGCCGCCGCCGAAACCGCCGGGCGGTTCGGGACGGTCCCCGCTCTCTCCGAAGGGGGTGGAGGGCGGTCCGTTTTCACCGTCGGGCCGCTGCGGCCGTTCGCTGCTCTGGCCGCCGGGAGGCTGCGGGAAAGCGCCCCGGTTTTCCGTCTGATCTGTCTCCGCCGATTCTCCTTCGTCTGAGCTGCGGCTCCAGGGAAAGCCCATGGCGTCCGCGTTCTCGTCGAGGAAATCGTCCATGTTGAACTCCCTGCCGTGGCCGGGTCCGCCGCCGCCCATGCTCATGGAGTCCGGCTTGTAGAGCTCGCCCTCGCCGCCGTAGACACGGTCCAGGAAGCTGTCCTCGACGGCCTCCACCGCCAGGTACAGGCCCCAGGCCTTGCCGTTGACCGTGACCCAGACATAGGAGCACAGCGGCGCGTCGGCGCCGAATTCGGCCATCAGGCGGTAGGCCAGGTAGTCCTTCATAAAGGTGTTGTCCTGGATGAGGTTGTTCAGGCACAGCTTGTCCAGGCCCTTCCAGGTTTTCCCCGTCTCGTAGTGGTCGAATTCGAGCTTGAAGCTGTAGCGCTCGGAGTCCATCGACGCCACCGTGGACAGCGAGGTGTTGCCCTTGCCGCGGATCGCGACGTTCTTGACCGCCTCGTTGTCGATGACGACGCTGCAGGCCGTGTACTCCTCGCTGGTCGCGGTCTCCAGAAACGCGTCCCAGTCGTCGATGACGATGTCGATGGTGTGGACGCGCGAGGTGTCGAACAGCGTGCTCTCGTAGGCGGGCGTGCGGGCGGAGGCGCTGAGTCCCAGCGCCTCGCCGTTTATAAAGAGGACGGTCAGCAGCAGGGCCAGCACCGTGACGGCAACGCAGATCCGGTCGATGTGCTTGTGCGTTGACACGACGACGCCTCCTTATCCCATGTAGTCTCCGTTGTAGCTGACGAGGACCGCGCTCTCCACCCCGTCCAGCGCGCAGAGGCGGTTGACGAAGTCGGTGTTCTCATCGTTCAGGCGGACCTCCAGATTCAGCTCGATCTGGCCGGCGCGGACGGTCTTGCTCTTGCAGACGCAGCGCTTCGTGTTCTCCTTCAGCAGGGCCACGGCGGCGTCCTCGCCCGCCTGATCGGTGCAGCTCAGCACCACGATATAGGGATTTGCGTGAGATTTGCGGTTGGCGAAGACCAGCAGGATCAGGCCGATCACCACGCTGCCAAAGACCGCCAGCGGGATGAAGCCCGCCGCCAGCACGATGCCGACCGCAATGGCCCAGAACAGGAAGGCGATGTCCAGCGGCTCCTTGATGGCGGTGCGGAAGCGGACGATGGACAGCGCGCCCACCATGCCGAGCGACAGAACCACGTTGGATGTGACGGCGAGGATGACCAGCGTCGTGATCATCGTCAGCGCCACCAGCGTCACGCCGAAGCTGGAGGAATACATGACGCCCGCGTAGGTCTTTTTGTAGATCAGGAAGATGAACATGCCGACGCCGAAGGCCAGCGTCAGGGCCAGCGCCATGTCCAGAAGGCTGACGCTGTTCACGTTTTCAAGAAAGCTGGATTTGAAGATGTCGTTGAAACTCATAGCTGCTTCTCCTTATTGATCGTTTATCCGTAAATGCGGCACTGTGCGTACTTGGAAAAGGAACCGACCCGCCGGTCCGGCACGGATACCGTGTCGCGGATGACGGAGGGCAGGAACGCGTCCCACTTCACCTCGAGCAGGATGGGCGCGTCCCCGGCGGGGATGGTGACGGCGTCGGGATTCAGAAAGTCCGTGCACTTCAGCCCGGTGCGGATGTCGTAGTCCAGCGTGACGCGGACGTTGCCCGGGCGGAAGATAAAGGGCTCGCGCGTATAGTCCACGATGGTCTTCGGCCGCAGGCCCTGGTACCGCATCTTACAGTACAGCTCCTGCACCAGCGGCCGGCCGGAGGACAGCATCCAGTCGAGATCGCCGTCGACGATGCGCTGCGCCTCCTCCGCGCTCAGATCCGCGGAGAACTTGGTCCCCAGTCCGTTCCGCTTCCCCTTCTTCTCCAGATGGATGACGGAGGCGTCGCGGTTGTAGAGCCGGATGCGGAACTTCTCGCGCAGGTTGACGCCGTCGAGCTTCTCGCGCAGGGCCTTGTCGTCCGGGTTGTCGAAGTACAGGCTGCGGATGTGGTATTTCCCGTCGACCGCGTGCGGATCGCTCTCCATCACGGCCCGCAGGCGCGAGCGAAGGACCAGCAGATCGGCGGTGTTGAGCTCATGCTTCCACTCATGGCGGTATTGAACATCCATGGCGTCTCCCCGCTTTCTGATAAAAAAGTCTCCCTTATGTTTGCTGAACGCATCGTAAGGGAGAATGCTTGAAAGAACATTGAAGTTTTCTTTATTTTTTCGCGGGAAGGGAGACCGTGAAGCGGACCTTCCCGTCTGCGCAGGTCACGCCGATGCTCCCGCCGTGCTTCTCCGCGACGGCCTTCGCGATCGAGAGGCCGAGACCGTAGTGCTGCCCTTCGCCGCTGCGGGCCTCGTCGAGCCGGTAAAAGCGGTCGAAGAGATGCTCCAGCTTGTCCGGCGGGATCTCGTCGCCCTCGTTGACCACGCTCAGCACGGCCGTGTGCGCCTGCTGCCGGAGCGTGACCCCGATCTCACCGCCGCCGGCGTGCCGGACGGCGTTATCGAGCAGTACGGACACGAGCTGGGCAAGCTGGCTCCGGTTCCCGGTCATGCGGATGCCGTCCTCGATCTCGCTTTCGATCGTTTTCCCCTGCTCAAAGGCGAGGCTTTCAAAGGCCAGGACCTCGCCTGTGACGACGCGGGAGAGGTCGAGCTGCTCCATCGGCGTCTCCGCATTCTCCGCCCGGGACAGCTCCAGCAGCTGTCTGACCAGCTCCCCCATCCGCTCGTTTTCATAGCGGATGTTCGCCAGCCACTCGTTCTCCCCGAGCTCTCTGGACAGCAGTTCGGCGTTGGCCCCGATCACTGCCACCGGGGTTTTGAGCTCATGGCTCGCATCGGAGACAAAGCGCTTCTGGCTCCGGTCGTTTTCCTCCAGCGGCCGGATGATCCGCTTCGACAGGTGCAGGGAGAGGAAGAACAGAACCACGATGGCGGCCCCGCCGACAAGCAGGACGTTGTGCAGGAGCATGCTCATGCTGCTCTGCGTCACCGTGTCGTCCAGAAACGCGACCAGCGTACAGTCCGCCCTGCGGCTGACGGCATAGGACAGGTTCCCGACGCGCCCGGACGGCCTGCCCTCCGAGAGCAGCTGCTCCGCGATCCGGATCAGCTCCTCCTCCTCGTAGAGCGCCTTCTCCCCGTTGTCCACCGCAAGGACGCTTCCGTCCTCCGCCAGCGCGACCGAATAGAAGGTGGAGAGCTGATAATCCGGCGGCGGGTCGGCCGGGCCCGGCCCCGGGGCGTTTATTCCGTCCGGCATCGGGAGCGGTTCCGGGCTGCCCTGCTCCCGTCTGAGATCGTACAGCTGCGCATACCGCGCCAGCATCTCCGCGTTTCTCTGCCGGATCTCCCGGAAGCTTGCGGCCATGATGACGGAGATCGTGACGACGAACAGCAGGATCAGCGAGCTCATGATCGACAGGATGATCTTTCTTCTCGATCGGTTAAACATGCTTTTCCCTCAGTTCGTAGCCCAGTCCGCGCACCGCCTTGATCTCGACCGCCGAGCCGACGAAGGCCAGCTTCTTGCGCGTGAAGGACATATAGACCTCCACGTTGTTGTACTCGGCCTCGTTCTCAAAGCCCCAGATCTTCACAGCCAGCTGCTCGCGGGTCATGATCTGCCCGCGGTTGGCGAACATGTATTCCAGGATGCGCAGCTCCTTCTCGCCGAGCCGGACGCTCTGCCCGCTTGTATCGCAGGTGAGCATCGCCTTTTGCGTGTCCAGCACGAGATCGCCGTAGCGCAGGCTCTCGTCCTGAAAGCTCGCGCTCCTGCGGCCCAGGGCGCGCAGCCGCGCCAGCAGCTCCTTCGTCTCAAAGGGCTTGGTGAGATAGTCGTCCGCGCCGCTGTCGAGGCCTTCGACCTTGTCGTCGAGCTGGCTTTTCGCCGTCAGCATCAAAATCGGCGTCTTGACGCCGCCGGCCCTCGCCCTGCGCGCGACCTCATAGCCGCTGAGCTCCGGCATCATCACGTCCAGCACGGCGAGATCATATACCCCGCTCTTGAGCGCCTCCAGCGCGGAAGCGCCGTCCGCCGTGTGATCCACGTCGTATTTCTCCTGTCTGAGCAGTGCCGTGAGGGCCGCCGCCATTCGTTTTTCATCCTCCGCCAGCAGGACCCGCATCGTATCGCCGCCTTTCCGCGTCAGCTTATACGCCTAAGATTGAGAAAAGATTGAAGCGGGCGGCAGATATCACAGCGCGTGCTCCGGGGCACGCCCGCCGTTCGCGGCCTCCTCTTTCAGCAGAATGTCCCGCACCGTCGCGCCCCAGCGCTCCGGCTCGTTCTTGATCGGGGAATGGGCGGATTGTTCAAACCAGATCCACTCCTTGCGCGGGGCTTTGAGCTGATCGAACCAGGCCTTCGCCAGCGGGATGGGCGTGTTCTGGTCGTGGCGGCCCTCCGTCAGATAGACCGGCACCTTCAGTTCCGGAACAGACCGGTCAAAGCGGAGGTCGACCACCTCGTCCCACATGCTGTTGAGGCAGAAGAACGCGCCCTTGTAGTACTTCCACATGTCCGCGAGGCTGTACTCCGGGGAGCGGAGGATGGGCAGGATCATGGCCTTCATGATGCCGTCGCTCTCGCCGTAGTCCTCGCCGCCGTACTTCGTCATCAGATTGCGCTGCACCATGAGATCGTCGATGGAGGCGTAGTGCCCCTCCTTCGGCCAGCCGATCCGCTCCAGATCCCGGAGCGCCTTTTTGTCGCCGCGCTTTTTGGCCTCCTCCAGCACGAACTCGTAGCTGAGCCGCTCGTTCTCCGGGCCGTTGACGAACTGGCCCATGCCGATATAGGCAGCCACGTCCTCCGGGTACTTCCGGCACAACAGCGTGCCGAGGATCGAGCCCCACGAGTGTCCGACGATATAGACCGATTCCTTGCCGAAGCGCTGCTTCAGCCACGCGATGAGCTCGTGCGCGTCTTCCACGCAGCGGTCGATGCGCATGTCCCCGGCCTTCAGCTTCGGGCTCCAGCTCAGGCCCGCGCCGCGCTGATCCCAGCAGACCATAGTCGCGGTCTCCGCCAGCGCGGACTGGTCCCGCAGTACCCAATGTCTGTCGCACACGCCGGGTCCGCCGTGCAGGAACAGCAGCACGGGCAGCGCGGCGTCGGTCGAGCGGATGCGCACCGCCTGCGGGATCCCGCCGATGGTCAGCGTATGTTTTTCGTCAATGGTATACTTCATGGTTTTCCCTCCTGTTTGCTTTCTGTCCGCCTTTTTCCTGTTCCGTCACAGCGCCTGCAGAAGCTTGTCGATCGCCTTCTCTGCGGTATGCTGACTGAACAGGCCCTCTTTGGCATACGCGGAGATCTTCAGATTCTCCTGTTCGACGTCGATCACGACCACGGCGGGATTCATATCCTTGATCCCCGCGCGGATCACCCCCGTGAGAACGCCGGCGAAGTCATCCTCCTCCAGCAGCTTCCCGCATTGCAGCAGCGCGTTTTTCGCGTTCTGCCAGGCGTCCCGGTAAGACTCCTTTTCTTTGGGCTCCGCCTCGCGGTGCGCTTGGCGTATCGGCAGAAGCCTCGTCGCGGATCTCGCCGCGAGCTCCGGGCCGCGGCCCTTGAACGGATCGGGAACCCCCATATACCTGTCAAAACCCGGCGTGTTTTCCGCCGTGATCTCCGCGAGGGCGTCGGTGAGATACGCGTTGATTGTTTCTCTGTCCATGCGGTATCCCTTCCGGTCAGTTCGGGTAAAGTCTGGTCCAGCCGTACGGGGACTGTCCCTCCGGTCCCATGTAGATCCGATCGCCGTCCTGATAGACCGTGTCATAGGCCGTGCTGACCTTGATCGTTTCCCCGTCGAGGGTGGTGTATTCGTTCTGCTCCTTGATCACATCGCTCCACTGGCTCATAAGCTTGTCCGAGTCGTATCCGGGGCTGCTTTCGTATTCCGAGATCCAGGAGCGTGACTCGGACTGCAGATAGCGCCTCGACTGCTCCAGCAGTCCCTGGCTGATCAGATTGGAGATCACGGAGCCGTATCGGAGGTTTACAAAATGGAATTCGGTGGTAAAGCCGGAGTTGGCGATCACATTGAGGAATACGTCGCGATACCGGTCATAGCTCTGTCTGGAATCGGCGACGAACATGCAGTTGAGCGGAACGTTCCAGCTGATCGCGGTCAGAACGGCATGGCCGGTGTTTGCCTGCGAGGCGGCGGCGGTGACCATGGTGAGGTACTCGATGTACTGATTGCCGCTCTGATACAGCTTCTGGGCGACCGTGCCCTCGCTGGCGAGCGGGGTGGCCCCCGTGCCGGACGTGCCGCTCTGCAGCTTGATCTTTTCCCCTTCCTGCGCGATCCGGAGGAGCCCGTCGGGGACCGTAAAGGATTTCACAAGCCGGGCGTCGGAGAAGCCCTCCCACTGGAGGCCGAGCGTCTGCAGCTTGCCGGCGTTAGGGTAATGGAGATTCGTGTAATACAGGCCCATATCCGGCCCCTCCGCGACGTGCGAGCTGTTCTTGTGCATATCATAGAACTGCTGGTTGCTGATCAGCTTGATGACGGCCTTGCCGTCCGGGCTGGTCAGCGTGACGGTCGCGACGCCCGGGCTCGTCGTGTCGATAAAGTTCCAGTTGATGCTGTGACTGAGCCGCCACCCGTACGGGACCAGGACATTCGCCGTTTTGGCGCCGGTGGTGTTGTCTACCGTCGTCTGATGGGTATAGTACAGGGTCGCGGCCTCGCCGGTATTGACCTTCGGACCGGAGCTGCCCGTTTTGGTCTTGCCGCCGGAAGACGTCTTCCCGCTGTCGGCGCCGGACTGAGAGGAAGCCTGATACCAGTTGATGATCGGGTCATAGCGCAGGTACTTTTCCTTCTTCATGACCGCGTCAAGCTTCTGATTATACTTCCTCTCCGCGATCGCCTTCCCCTTTGCTGCGTTGAAGCTGTCGTGCGTAACGGAGAAGTACGGCCCCTTTTTCGCGCTTTTATCGTACAGCACGCCGTCGGTCACGGACACGCTGCCGTTCCTGTCAAGCCGGTAAACGCACATGGCGTACATGTCGTCGGAGCCCCACACCTCATATTCGAGCTGGCCGTCCTTCAGCAGATATACGGCGTCCTCTCCGGTCGCCGTATAGAGGCATCTGAGCTGTCCCTTGTATATGGTATACCTGGTCGTTGAACTCCGTGTTGTCGATGCCCAGGAAGAGTTCCGGCGTTCCGTCGCCGTTGATGTCCTCGAGGCAGCAGCCGAAGCTCTCCTTCTCGTCCTCGTCGAATTCGATCAGGTGCGGGCCGGCGCCCCTCTTCATCAGGTCCTCAGCCGTCAGCGG
>JAUNNC010000036.1:12559-17440 GCA_030531585.1 Eubacteriales bacterium
CAGTTGCCGTAAATGATGCTGTAATACATCTCGATCACAGGGGGCGTATTCCTTCGGCATCGCTGTTTTTCCGGCCGCGGCGGCTGTCGGCACGCAAAGCGCGGAAAGGACAACGGATATCGCAAGGGTCAGGATAAGGATCCTCTTTTTCATACGCTTTTCCCCTCTCTGTTTGATCCGCGACGGCTCCGCCGGTCGTCGGCGTTCTCTGTATCAAAGCCGGACCCATTATAGCGCGGGCAGAGGCTCCGGACAAGCTCCCTTCGGTGCGTTCCGGCCATCCTATGTGTTGATATCCGCGAGCTTCAGATCCTTGATCCTGCGCAGCGCAAAGAGGTCGATGAGTACGGAGAAGCCGCAGGTGATGAGCGCCGAGAGCAGGAAGGACCGCAAGGCGGGCTCCCGGATCATCTGGATATAGGGCGTCTCCGTGGTGCGCAGGATGGCCTGTCCCAGAGAATTGCCGAACACCAGACCCAAAAGCGTCCCAAGCAGCGTCGTGACGGCGAGATCCACCGCGCAGTAGACGACGCATGCGCGGGCGGAAAAGCCGTTGATGCGCATGATGGTCAGCTCTCTGGTTTTGCGCTGGACATAGGTCACGGTGAAGTTTGCCACGATGAAGCAGGCCATCATGGCCGCGAGAAAGAGACTGAGCCAGACGACAAAGTTGAGCGCCGCGGTGAACTGCCCGATCACATTCCGGTCCGCGTTGGCGTCGCTGACCTTCGTGACGCCCCTGACCTCCTTGAGCGCCTGCCGCAGCCGGTCAAGACTCATCCCGCCGGTTTTGACAAAAAAGCAGTTGGGCTCCGGCGCGGCGCCGAAGGCCTGCTCACAGCTCCGGGGCGTCAGGAAAAAGAGCTGGCCGTAGTAGTTCTCGAATACACCGGCAATGCCGAGCCTGCAGAGCTCCATCGCCGAGTCGTAGACCATCACGCCGTCGCCGACACCGAGACCGTAGTACTCCGAAAAACGCCGGGGGACCAGCGCGCCGCTGTCCGGCAGCTCGAGGGCGGTCCCGCCGTCCAGGCCGCGCAGTGAGAAAAAGCCGTCCAGCGTTCCCTTCTCGGCCGCGACCATCGTGAGCGTGCCGAGCGACCCGTTCGCCTCGAAGGCGCCCGACGACTTGTAGACCCTGACATGGCCGAGCGCGTTTTGCGCAAGGATCTCCCCGATCTCTCCGGCGGCGTCCGCGTTCTGACCGGGATCGAAGAACACCTCCGCCTCGTAGGTCTGAATGCCGCCGAACTGGCGGTCCGGCACGCCGGTGATGCCGTAGCGGAGCGTGAAGCCGATCATCATCAGCATGCATCCGCCTGCGATGCTGATGGTCGTGACCGTGACGCGGCTCAGATCCGTCCGCATATTCCGGAAGATCAGGCGGGTATACAGATTCCTTTTCGCCGATCTGCGGGCCTTCTTCCTCCCGCCGGAGGGCACCGTCCCCTGCATGAGCTCGATCGCGGACAGTTTAAGCAGCTGGCCGCAGGCGAGATACACCGCGAGGACAGAGATCGTGATCGCACCGGCGACGACAAGCCCGGTCTCCGGTATCAGGAAGCTTTTCGTTCCGGTCCCGTATGTCAGCAGCTTCTCGTAGGAGCTCAGGATCGCGCGCTGCAGCGGCAGCCAGGCGAGCAGGACGCCCAGCCCCACGCCCAGCATCGTCGCCGTACAGGCGAAGTAGAGATACTTGGCAAGGATCTCGCGGTTATACAGACCCATGGCCTTGGTTGCGCCGACCAGTTTGCGCTGCTGCTCGACCATGCGGCCGACCGTGGCGTAGATCACCAGCGCGCCGACCACCAGAAAGATCGAGGAGAAGGACATGCTCAGCGAGGACAGCTTTTCAAAGTTGGACTCGGCGTAGAGGAAACCCACGTTTGAGCGGTCATTGAGCACGACCCAGCGGCTTCCGGCGATCGCTTCGAGCTTGCTGCGCGCGTCCTGAAGCTTTCGCTCGCCTTCGTTCCAGGCGGCCTGCCCCTCGGCGTACTGCCGCTCGCCCTCCTCCAGCTGCTTCAGCCCCTGCTCGTAACGGGTCACGGCGTCCAGATACTCCTCGCCCGCGTAGTACCAGTCGCGCCTGGCCGCGCCGACCTGCGCCCGGTATGCGGCGAGCTTGTTTTCGGCGATGCCGCATGCCCAGTCGATCGCCTCATTGCCTCCGGCGTCGAGCAGGGCGATAAAGGCTTCATAGGAGAGGGGGAACCACTCCGGCAGGTCGGACGGCGAGATGTTCTTCTTGGCCCAGTCGACGCCCCCGGTCTTCAGGTCGCGCACAAGCTGTGAGTACTCCGCGATCAGCTTTTCTCCGTCCTCCAGAAGCTTTGCGCCCCCGTCCAGCTTGTCCCGGACGGAGCCCAGAAACGCCCCCGCCTCGGCCATCTGCGCCCGGGCCTCCTCAAGCCTGTTCTCCGCCTCCTCCAGCTGCGCCTTTCCCTCGTCGAGCTGCGAGCGCGCCTCGTCGATCTGCGTCTGATACACGCCGCGGAGCTTTTCGCTGCGCGCCGGGGCGCGCTCCTTTCCGAGGGCCTCCAGCGCGTCCTGCACCGGGCTGACCGTATCCCAATAGGCGTCGCCGTACCGGTCCTCCGGCGCACCCTCCACGCGGATGCGGACCTTCATGAAGGCGCCGTCAAGCCCCTCCCGGTCGAAGCTCTCCTCCGGTACAAGGATATACGGCGTGGCCGATACCATGAAGGTGATGTGATCCGGGGTCTGAAAAACGCCCGTGATCACGCAGCGCCTGACAAGCAGCGGGTCGATGTCGTATACCGTGCCGCCGTCCAGCGTGATCTCCTGCCCGATCGACAGCCCGCAGCTGTCCAGCAGTTCTTTTTCCACGGCGCATTCCGCGGCCGTCTCGGGGAATCGGCCCTCCAAAAGCACCGGCCTTGAGATCCGGCCCGGCAGGCTCATGACGCTGACGTTCGTATCGCTTTCGCCGATGCGCAGCCCGGCTTCGCTCTGCCAGACGCGCTCTGCCGCCGCCACGCCGGGCAAAGCACGGATCGCCTCGAGATCCTCCTCATCCAGCAGCATGGTGGAGGCGACCTCGAGGTCCCACAGGCCGCGGGTGTTGAAAAAGCTCAGCGCGTCCTTCTTGAGCGTCGCGGCCGCGTAGGCAATGCCGAGAAAGGAGAGCGACGCCAGCATCCCGATGATCACGATCGAGAGATACGCGACGATCTCCTTACGCACATTGCGGCGCGCGTCCAGAAACTGTGTCCTCGTCATGGGCGCTCACCAGACGAGCTCCTCTGCGCGCAGAGGATGGAGGTTGGTACGGATGCTGCCGACGCGGCCGTTTCTGATCTTGACGACGCGGTTGGCCATCTTTGCGATCTCCGGGTTGTGGGTGATCATCACGACCGTCGTCCCGCGGTCCTTGATGATCTCTTCAAAGATGGAGAGTACCTCGATGCTGGTCTGGTAATCCAGCGCGGCGGTCGGCTCGTCGGCAAAGATGATCTGCGGTCTCTTGACGATCGCCCGTGCGATGGCGACCCGCTGCTGCTGGCCGCCCGAGAGTGCCGCGGGGAAGTTGTCCGCGCGGTCGGTGAGCCCGACCCTGGCGATGGCCTCCTCGGCAGTCATGGGGTCCTCGGCGAGATCCGCGATGAACTGTACGTTCTCCTGCGCCGTCAGATTCGGCATGAGGTTGTAGGACTGGAAGACAAAGCCCAGATACGCGCGCCGGAAGTCGGTGAGCTCCCTGCTTGTCGGATGGGAGAAATCCTTCCCGTCGATCAGGAGCTGCCCGTCCGTGAGCGAGTCCATCCCGCCGATGATGTTCACCATGGTGGATTTGCCGCAGCCGGACTCCCCCAGCACGACCAGGAATTCATTTTTGTAGATGTCCAGATTGATGCCCTTGAGCACCTGCACCACGCCGTCGCCGGAGGGGAACTCCTTGGTGACGCCGCGCAGGGAGATCATGATCTCCTTCTCCCCGCCGTGGTCGACGCTCAGCCCCTTCTCTTCGATCACGATCGCGGCAAGGGCGGCCATGCGCTCGCAGATCCGCAGCTCCTCCTCACTGAAAGCGCCGCCGTCCTTCTTGTTGATGAGCTGCACGCAGCCGATCACATCGTGGAGGTTGTTCAGCGGGACGCAGATCATGCTCTTCGCCGTAAAGCCGGCCTCGTCGAACACGGTCCCCTCAAAGCGAGGGTCGGAGGCGGCGTCCGCAAGCAGGGCAGACTTGCCGGAGCTCGCAACAATGCCCTCGACGCCGACGCCGTTTTCGATGCTGATGTCGGAGATATCGGACGGTCCGATATGGAAGAGCGGGCTGAGCCGTCCGGTCTTCGGATCGAGATACCAGATCACCCCCGCCTCGCAGCCGAGCGTGCGGACAATGATCTCCAGACTCCCCGCAAGCGCTTCATCAAGCCGGTCGACCTCCAGCAGCTGCTCCATGATCTCATAGCTTGCTCTCGCAAGCCGCCTGTTGTCCGTCATTTTGCTCTGCCTCCTGTTCTGCGCGCTTTTCAGTCCATGCGGATCCCCGGTGAAGTCCGGCGGGATCTGCCGATATTCATTGCTTTCTTTCTGGATTACAATTTACCATAGAACGGTTTTCTTCACAACAGGAAAAACGGGCAAAACAGAACGGCTGCAAATCTGCAAGCCGTGCTGTGGAAAAAACGATGATTCTGTTCGGAAAGGCTTCCTTGCTTCTCGCGATCGATCACGGCCGCTGTATCGTCAAGACGTCATTCTCCCGTTTTGTCCCGGGCTTGTCCGAGGGCAGGTGGAACAAAGGGGTGGGAGTGCATAAATGATCAGAAAAAAACCGGTACTTTTTCAAGTACCGGTTTGGTGGGGGAAGGTGGATTCGAACCACCGAAGGCATTGCCAGCAGATTTACAG
>JAUNNC010000037.1 GCA_030531585.1 Eubacteriales bacterium
TCTTGCCGGAGACGTCGCCGATGATGTTCATGACCTCGGACTGGTTGGCGCGCTCGCGCCGCTTGTCGACGATGGCCATGTTGGTGCCGAGCTTCATGGCAAAGGCGCGGGCGCGGGCCGTGCTGCCCACGTCGGGCGAGACGACCATCACATCCTCGTTGCTCTTGCCGAATTTGCCGACAAAGTGCTTGACGAACAGGTGGCCGCCCTGGAGATTGTCCACGGGGATATCGAAGAAGCCCTGGATCTGGGCGGCGTGCAGGTCCATGGTCAGGACCCTGTCGGCCCCGGCGGCGGTGATGAGGTTGGCCACGAGCTTGGCCGAGATGGGATCGCGGCTCTTGGCCTTGCGGTCCTGGCGGGCATAGCCGAAGTAGGGGATGACGGCGGTGATGCGTCCGGCCGAGGCCCTGCGCATGGCGTCGATCATGATGAGCAGCTCCATCAGGTTGTCGTTGACGGGCTTGCAGGTGGACTGGACGATGAACACGTCCTTGCCGCGGACGGGCTCGTACACCGAGATGGAGCATTCACCGTCCGCAAACTGCGAGACGCTCGAGCTGCCGACGCTGCGCTTGAGCTCGCTGCAGATGCTGGATGCGAGAGCGGGGTTGGAATTGCCGGTAAAAACAGCGATTTCCTTGCCGTGAGCAATCATATATTTCTGTTCCTCCATAGGCTTGTGATGAACCGGATGTGACAGACGGTATTTTTCCAGCTTATTGTTCAGCTTATTATAACACCCCAATCGACAAATGGGAAGAGTGGAATCCGTTTTTATCCAGATGAAAAAGCAAAGAAAAAGCGATTTACAAGCGGAGGCTTTTTGTGTATAATATAAAAACTGACGAATTTATAAGGAAAGGTACTGCCGGAATGCTGGAATTTGAAGAATACAAAACAAAACTCAACGCGGCGAAGCCCGCGCTCGAGGTGCTGCGCGGCGCGCTCAAGCTGGAGGCCGCCGCAAAGGAGATCGAGGAGCTCGAGGCCGCCAGCGAGCGCGAGGGCTTCTGGAACGACGTGGAGAGATCCCAGAAGGTGCAGAAGCGCCTGAAGAACCTCAAGGACAAGGTCGAAAACTACAACCGGCTCTGCGCCGCGTGGGACGATCTTTTCGCCCTGTGCGAGATGGCCATCGAGGAGAACGACGACTCCATGCTCGACGAGCTCAAGGCCGAGTACGCCGCCTTCTCCGAGAAGGTCGAGGCCATGCGCCTGTCCACGCTGCTGACCGGCGAGTATGACGCCAACAACGCCATCCTCACCTTCCACGCCGGCGCCGGCGGCACCGAGGCGCAGGACTGGGCCTCCATGCTCTACCGCATGTACAACATGTGGGCCGACCGCCACGGCTACAAGGTCAGGGTGATGGACTACCTCGACGGCGACGAGGCCGGCCTCAAGAGCGCCACCATCATGATCGAGGGCGAGAACGCCTACGGCTTCCTCAAGAGCGAGCACGGCATCCACCGCCTCGTGCGCGTGTCCCCCTTCGACGCGGCCGGCCGGCGCCACACCTCCTTCGCCGCGGTCGAGGTCATGCCCGAGATCGCCAACGACAGCGAGATCGAGCTCAGGGACGAGGATATCAAGATGGACGTGTTCCGCTCCTCCGGCGCGGGCGGCCAGAAGGTCAACAAGACCTCCTCCGCCGTGCGTCTGACCCATATCCCGACGGGCATCGTCGTGTCCAGCCAGGTCGAGCGCAGCCACTTCCAGAACCTCGAAAACTGCAAGGATATGCTCCGCGCCCGCCTCGCCGAGATCAAGGAGCGCGAGCACCTCGAGAAGATCAGCGACATCAAGGGCGTACAGATGAAGATCGAGTGGGGCAGCCAGATCCGCTCCTATGTGTTCATGCCCTATCAGCTCGTGAAGGACCACCGGACCGAGTACGAAAACGGCAACATCGACAACGTCATGAACGGGGATCTCGACGGCTTCATCAACGCCTTCCTGTCCATGCGCGCGAAAAATTGAGGATCCCTCGACAGAACCGACGTCGGCAAAGCCAGGCGGCCTTGCCGACGTTTTCCCTTACCGGCTGCTGGGACCCGGGTCGCAGTCGCCGTAGATCAGATCGTCAATATCCATGCTTTTTCCCCTCCCGATCAAAGTCGCATCCGTTTATTCTATGCGGCGGGGACGGGGCGCAGTACCGCACTTTCCATAGAAATAACAAAAATAACGCCGCGCGGACGATTATGCTTGAATCGTCCGGAGCTTTGCGTTATACTACATAAGTCTGTAACCGCTGCACGGCAGCGAGTATCTACGCAAAGGATGAGATAACAAGCCATGAGCGCATCGACCGAAAGGAAAAACCGTCAGGCCGCCCGCGAGGCCGGCACCGACAAGAAAATGCTCGCCCTTGAAAAAGAGGCGAAGGAAAAGGCCAGAAGCAAACGCCGCTGGACCATCGGCACCGTCGCCGTCGTGGTCCTGATCGCGCTGGTCCTGCTCCTCAACTCCCCGCTGGTGTACCGGAGCACGGCATACTCCGTCGGCGACAGGAAGTATTCCACCGCCGAGGTCAACTACTACTACGCCAATCAGTATCTCACGTTCGCCAATCAGTACGGCAGCTACGCGTCCATGTTCGGCCTGGACACCTCCAACGGCATCAAGGGCCTGGACAAGCAGGACTGCCCCTTCACCGAGGGGAGCTGGAAGGATTACTTCCTGGACGCCGCCAAAAACATGATGCTCCAGAACACCGCGCTGCTCGACTACGCCGCGGCCAACGGCATCACGCTCGACGAGAGTGAAACCGCCGCGGTCGAGACCGCCTTCTCCGGGATCGACGAGGCCGCGAAGTCCTACGGCTACGGCAGCGCCGACAAGATGATGGCCGCCAACTACGGCACCGGCGTCACGGTGAAGCTGGTGCGCGGCGCCTATCTCGACAGCGCCCTGGCCAGCAAGGCGCTCGAGGCCGCGACCGACTCCTTCACCTATACCGACGCGCAGCTCGAGGAGGCTTACGCGGGCTTCAACGGCGAGCGCGACTCCTTCACCTTCAGCTATGTCCAGGTCGAGGCGCATGACCACGACAACGCCGAGGCCGAGGCGACCGAGGAGCAGCACGCCGAGGCGGACAAGACCGCCGCGGCCGTCAGGGAGGCCTACGAAGCGGCCGGGGGCGAGGATTTCGCCGCGCGCCTGTCCGCGGCAGCGGAGGCCAGCGGCCTGACCGCCGAAGAGCAGACGCTCTCCGGCAGCGGGCTCTATTTTGCCAAGGAGTGGCTGATGGACGCCTCCCGCAAAGCGGGCGACGTCACCGTGGAGGAGAACGGCGACCACGTCTATGTCGTGGTCTTCCTCAGCCGCGACGACAATCACTACAGGACCGCCTCCGTGCGCCACATCCTCGTCAAGGCCGAGGCCGGCGAGGACGGGACCTACAGCGACGAGGCCAAGGCCGCGGCAAAGGCCAGGGCCGAGGAGATCCTGGCCGAGTATGAGGCCGGGGCCAGGACCGAGGAGAGCTTCGCCGCGCTGGCCGAGCAGTACTCCGAGGACACCGGCTCCAACACCAACGGCGGCCTGTACGAGAACATCGCCAAGGGCCAGATGGTCAAGGAGTTCAACGACTTCTGCTTTGCGCCCCACAGCAAGGGCGACACCGCGATCGTCTACGGCGAGAGCGGCAGCTACGCCGGCTACCACGTCATGTACTACGTCGGCGAGGGCGAGCTCTACTCCAACACGCTCGCCGAGCAGAGCCTGCGCAGCGCCGACGCGGAGTCCTGGCTCTCGGAGCTGACGGGGTCCTACACGACCGGCGAGGGCTTCGGCATGAAGTTCGTCGGATAAGGAAAACTGTCTCAAGCGCCCGCCGGCAGGCGGGCGCTTTTGTAAAGGAGAAGAACCATGGACGAGAGGACGATACGCGAGGAGATGCTGCTCGGGCGCGACGCCGTGGAGAAGCTGAACAACAGTCATGTGGCGGTGTTCGGGCTCGGCGGCGTCGGCTCCTGGTGCTGCGAGGGCCTGGCCCGCGCCGGGATCGGACGGCTGACGCTCGTCGACCGCGACACCGTCAGCCTCTCCAACTGCAACCGCCAGCTCTGCGCGCTGACATCCACGCTCGGGGCGGAGAAGACCGCGGTCATGGCCGCACGCGTGCGGGACATCAACCCTGCCGCCCGGGTGCGTGAGATCTGCGGACACTACGAGGCCGCCGACCGGGAGCGTTTCTTCTCGGACTACGACTTTGTCGTGGACGCCATCGACCTCGTCGCCTGCAAGATAGACCTCATTATGAGCTGCCGCGAGCGGGGCATCCCCATCGTCTCCGCCCTCGGCACCGGCAACAAGCGCGACGCGTCGCTGCTCCGGCTCGACGACATCGCGAAGACCTACGGCTGCACCTTCGCCCGCGTGATCCGCCGGGAGCTGCGCGCGCGGGGCGTGGAGCACCACCCGGTGGCCTATTCCCCGGAGGAGCCGATGACGCCCGCACAGCTCGAGGCCCCGCCCCCGGGGCGCAGGAGCGTGCCCGGCTCGCTCGTGTGGGTGCCCGCCGCGGCGGGGATGCTGCTGTGCCAGTATGTGGTGACGGAGCTCATAAAATAACGAAACAGGACCGCAAACGCGGTCCTGTTTCGTTATTTCGGAGAGCCTCAGTCGTTGAACTCACAGACGTAGCCCATGGTGCCGGAGTACATGTCGGGATAGTCACGGCAGGGATCGTCGCGGTTGTCGTTGTAGGCCCAGCCATTGTGATTCCAGAGCATGAGGTAATCCTCGTCATGCCGCCCGGTGTCGTCGTTGTCGACATAGGTCGGCTCGCCCTTGGCCCAGCGGAAATAGCCCTGGAAGCCCGGGTCCTTGCCCTCCCAGAGGTAGGGACGGCTCTCGGGATCGTCGTAAGCGTCCCCGCCGCGGCGGCAGCCGATCCAGACACGGCTGATGCCCTCGGCCTCGGCCAGCGCGATGATCTGCTCGAGCTCTTCCTCGCTCTCGATAACGACCAGATGGCCGCCCATGCCTTCGCACTTCTTCTGGGCGTCCGTCCAGCTCACATCGTCCTTGAAAAGCTTGTATTCATGCTCTTTCGGCGTCTCGATCTCGGGGATCTCCACCGGTTCCATCGTCGAATTCGGGCCCGGAGGCGTGGTGTTGAAGTCGTCGTAGGAAATGGGATAGCCGCTCTCCTCCGCGGTCGGGGCCATCGTGGCGGCGTAGGGGTCGACAACGGGCTCGAGCTTGTTGTCGGTCTGGGAACGCGCCTGTTCAAAATCCTTCAGCATGGCGTTCATGATGATCGCCACCATCACCAGCACCGCACACAAAACCAGGATCACGGCGAGCGGTCTTCTTCTGCGCTTTTTCACCTCTTCTGCAATCTTCCTTTCTCGGTCGGTTTTCAGCTTGTACTGGACCGCGGGGCTGCTGCGCTGGAGCGTGACGGGCGCGAGCTCGTCCTCCGCCTTGCGCTTGGGAGCCGCGGGAGAAGAGGTCTCGCGCAGCTTCCGGGAGAGCATCTGCGCCTGCGAGGCGGAGAGGATCTCCTTTTGTCCGCCCTTCTGGGCGGGATTGTATACCTTGACGCCGTCCTCGGGCGGCTCGACGGGAAACTCGTCCGCCGTCCCGATGGCCGTGTCCTCGTCACGGTCGATGATGCCGACCATCATGCGCTCCACGTCGCTGAGCTCGCCGTCGGTCTTGTTGAAGATGGCCTCGGCGCTCGGCACGCCGTTGAGATAGAGGTCCTTGACGCAGCTGTCGACCACGGCGCGCAGCTCCTCCAGCGTCTGGTAGCGCTCGGACGCTTTGAAGCGGATGGATTTTTCTATGATCGCGCCGAGACGCTTCCCGGCGCTCTGAGGGGCGCGCGGATTCCCGCCGCCCATGCGGCGCAGCTGCGCGTCCTCAAACTCGCCTTCCAGCGGGAGCTTGCCGCCGCTGAGCGCGTAGTACATCAACAGACCGGCCGAGTAGACGTCCGAGGCGGCGGAGAGCTGACCGTTCCAGTAGAGCTCCGGCGCGACAAAGTTGAGCTCCTGCCCCTCCCAGGGGGCCTTGCCCGCAGGACCGAGCGCGACGCTCCCGTCCTCGCCGACGCTGATGTTCTTGGGGTAGATGCCGCCGCGGCGTCCGCGCGAGCCGACCTCCGCCACAACCGCCTTGCACAGGGCCGACATAAACGTGCACAGCTCCTGCTTGTCCATTTCCGTGAGTTTTGCGCCCAACGCCTTTTCGGGGTCAAAGACCGGGTTTGCCATCCTGTCCGCTCCTCCTGTCTCCGTGTATGGCTAGCAACCATCGTATCACAGGAAAAGTATTATGTCAACGGAAAACGACGGCTTTCCGCATTTTTCCGCACGGAGGGGGCGGAGGGAGCGCTCATTTCTCGATGGCATTCGACAGGCGCTCGATCTCCTTCGTCCAGCGCTGCAGATCCTTGTTGGGGCGGCCCTCCGAGGCGACGCACAGCTTGAGCAGCCGCTCTGCCGCGGCCACGAGCTCGGCAAGGATGCGCGCAGCCTTCGTGGACGGCACGGCGCGCCGCTCGACGGGCCGCGGCTCGGCCACGGTCTCGAACTCGCCGCGCAGCAGGTCGAAGCAGGTGCCGCTGTAGGGCGCGAAGGCGTGATAGCCCAGCTCCTGCTGCAGACACGTGACGAAGCTGTCGGCCGCGTCGGGGTCGCCGTGGTTGACAAAGACCAGCTCGGGCTTCCGCTCGAAGCCCTTGAGCCAGGAGATCAGCCCCAGCTTGTCGGCGTGGCCGCTGACGCCGGGCAGCACGTCGATGGCCGCGTTGACCTCGATGGTCTCGTCGAAGAGCTTGACCGTCGACACCCCGTCGACCAGAATGCGGCCCAGCGTCCCCTCGGCCTGATAGCCCACGAAGAGCACGCGGCACTCGGGCCGCCAGAGGTTGTGCTTGAGATGGTGGCGCACACGGCCGGCGTCGCACATGCCGCTGGCCGAGAGGACCACCTTGGGCGTGGGGTCCTCGTTGATGGCCTGCGAGTCGCTCTTGGAGACCGACAGCTCCAGACCGTCGAACCAGATGGGGTTGACGCCGGAGCGGATGAGCGCCTGCGCCTCCTCGTCCAGAAACGAGGTGTCGCATTGCAGGAAGATGCTCGTGGCCTCGATGGCCAGAGGGCTGTCCACATAGACGGGGAAGTCCCCGTGCCCGGTGACGAGCCCGCGCTCCTTGATCTCGCGCAGGAAGTAGAGCAGCTCCTGCGTGCGGCCGACCGCAAAGGCCGGGATGATGACGTTGCCGCCTTTGTCCAGCGTCTCCTGGATGCGGGAGGCCAGCGCCGTCACATAGTCCACGCGCTCATGGCTGTGGAGCCTGTCGCCGTAGGTGGACTCGATCACCAGATACTGCGCGTCGCGCACGAACATCGGGTCGCGCAGGATGGGCTGGTCGAGGTTCCCGATATCGCCCGAGAAGCAGATCTTGCGCTCCTCGCCGTTCTCCCGCAGCCAGACCTCGATGGCGGCGGAGCCGAGCAGGTGGCCCACATCGGTCAGGCGGATGGAGACGCAGTCGTTGACCTGCACGATCTTGTCGTAGGGGCAGGGGATCATGCGCGACATGATGCCGTCCACGTCCTCCAGATCGTACAGCGGCTCGACGGGCTCCGCGCCCGAACGCTGGGCGCGGCGGTTCTTCCACTCGGCCTCCTGCTGCTGGATGTTGGCCGAGTCGCGCAGCATGATGTCGCACAGCTGCACTGTGGCGGAGCTCGTATACACCGCGCCGCGGAAGCCCTGCTTCCAGAGCAGCGGCAGCAGGCCCGCATGGTCGATGTGCGCGTGCGTCAGCAGCACGAAGTCCAGCTCCGCCGGGGGGACGGGGATGGGCTCGTTCTCGAACAGGTCGCGCCCCTGCTGCATACCGTAGTCCACCAGGCCCTTCTTGTCGCCGACCTCCAGATAGGTGCAGCTCCCCGTGACCTCGTGGGCCGCGCCGAGAAACGTCATCTTCATGGCTGTTCCCTCCGCTTTTGTTTTTTCTCTATTCTACACCATCCGACCGGCGGGAGGCAAGGTGAAAAACCGGAGCCTGCCAATTTTCGGTTTTTTTACAAACGTGCTACCAAAATACGCGGGACTGTGATATACTGAACAACCAGCAAGAAGCGTCCGCCCCCGGGGCCGGACGGAAAGAGAGAACGGGTATGAGAAAAAAGATCGTGAGCCTGCTGCTGACGCTGGCGCTCTTCTGCGGCGCCGCGCTCCCCGCGTACGCCGACGAGGCCGATATGGCCAAGGTCGAGGGCGGCCTGGAGATCTCGCAGGAATATGCCGACGAGGTCAAAGCCATGCGCAACGGCGGTATCTTCAACGACGAAGAGCTGGAAAAGATGATGGAGGACTTCATCGCCGCGCACAAGCTCAAGAAGGAGAACATCTCCATCGGCTTCGTCTACACCGCCACCGGCGACACCTGGTACTACAACCCCGACACCTGGTACTATCCCGGCAGCATGTACAAGATCCCGCTGATGATGCTCCTGGCTGAGCAGGTCAGCTCCGGCATGCTGACCCAGGACGGCCCGTTCGAGGGCATGACCGTCTCGCAGTACGAGGAGTACATCCTCACCTACTCGAACAACGACTACGCCCACAAGATGCGCGCCTATCTCGGCGAGGGGGACGACAAGGTCTGGCGCAAGGCGGCCCAGGCCTACGCCAACATGCCCGAGGATTCCTACAACCCGGACTACATGGACTACAGCTATTTCTCGGCGCGCTATCTGACCGAGGTGCTCACGACGCTCTACAACGGCGGCGAGGAGCGCTTCCCCAACATCATCCCGTGCATGAAGAAGGCCAACCCCGGCCACTACTTCGGCCTGAACAGCCAGATGGCCGAGTATGAGATCGCACAGAAATACGGCAGCTTCATCGACAACAACAACCGCAACTGGAACGGCACCGCCGGCATCATCTATACGCCCAACCCCATCATCCTCACGGTCCTGACGCTCGACGCGCTCTCCTATGAGAAGGTGATCGGCGACGCCGCGGTGATGATGACGGAGTATGCCCTGAAGGTGGACGAGAATCTGGAGAGCTACCGGCAGGCGCAGGCCGAGAAGGAAGAGGCCGCGCGCCGGGAAGCGGAGCAGGCCGCACAGGAGGCTGCGGCCGCGGCCGCGGCGGAGGCCGGAACGCAGCAGACCGGGTCCCAGACTGACGCGGCGCCTGCGGCGACGCCGCGGACCGAGCGGAAGCTGGATCTCAGGCGCCTTGCCCTGAGCCTCGGGATCGGTGCCGTCGTACTGGTGGCCGTGGTCGTCGCGCTGTATGCGGCGGGAGAGAAACGCAAGAAGCGGAAACGCTACGAGGAATACCGCCGCCGCTTCGAGGAGGAGCTGCGGCAGGAGCAGGAGCGGGAGCGCCGCAGACGACAGGAAGAATGAAGCGCTTGAAAACACCTACCGTAAAAAAACTGGTCAGCCTGCTGCTGGTCCTGTGCCTGACGGCGAGCCTGTGCGGCTGCGGGAGAAGCCGCTTCCGCTACGGCGTCAACACCATCGAGGTGCTCATCGAGCAGGATTATTCGCTGGCCTTCCGCAACAACGACCCGCTGTACTTCTACGTCACCGCCGCCCTGAGCGTGCTGGCGGCGGAGGGCAGGGTGGACGCGCTGTCGAGCAAGTGGCTCGGCGCAAACGCGCTCAACTACGCCAAGCAGGCGGACGCGCTCGAAAAGCTCGTGCCGCCCGAGCCGCAGGATTTGATCATTGGCCTGGACATCAACTCCTTCCCCTTCGCCTACCTGTCCAACGGCGAGTACTGGGGCCTCGACGTGGAGCTTGCGATGGCGGTGTGCGAGAAGCTCGGCTGGACGCTGAAGATCCAGCCCATCGAGAAGGAAAACGTCTACGTCGAGCTCTCCTCCGGCAACATCGACGTGGCCTGGGGCGGCATCGCCCTCGACCCGAAGGAGGCCGCCTCCGGCCAGTATACGGTCTACGGCCCGTACATCCACAACGACATCGTGATCGCGACGCGCAACGGCTCGGCGGTCTGGAACAAGATGCGCCTCAACGGGCGCAAGATGTGCATGCCCTCCACCCCGGAGGCCCGCTTCGCGCTGGAGACCGATCCCAAGCTCACGAAGCGCCTCGGGCAGATCACGAGGCTCGCCGGGGGCACGATGGAGTGCTTCGAGTACCTCTACGCCGGCAAGTGCGACGTGGTGCTCACCGACTCCACGGCGGTGGACTACTTCAACTGCCACTGACGAAATACAGGACATGAGGCCGCGGCGAAAGCCGCGGCCTCATGCTGTCTTGACCGCGGGGGGATTCCATGCTACAATACACAAGTTACAATCGGAGTACTATAAATAATTGGCGGCGGGATACGGAGACGGCTATGTGGATTGCGGATCAATGGCGGGATTTTGAACTGATCGACTGCTCGAAGGGCGAAAAGCTCGAGCGCTGGGGGAAATACTACCTCGTGCGCCCGGACCCGCAGGCGATCTGGGACACGCCGCGCCGGAACGCGCACTGGAACGACCGCAACGCCCGCTACCGCCGCAGCGAGAGCGGGGGCGGCAGCTGGGACCGCGGCGACCTGCCCGAGGCCTGGCGCGTGCGCTATAAAGAGCTCACGTTCAACGTGAAGCCCATGAACTTCAAGCACACCGGCCTCTTCCCCGAGCAGGCCGCCAACTGGGACTGGGCCATGGAGAAGATCCGGGGCGCGGGCCGGGAGATCAGCGTGCTCAACCTCTTCGGCTACACGGGCGCGGCCACCTGCGCCTGTCTCAAGGCCGGGGCCTCGGTCTGCCACGTCGACGCGGCGAAGGGCATGGTCGCCTGGGGGCGCGAGAACGCCGCCGCCTCGGGCGTCGCGGACGCCCCGGTGCGCTGGATCGTCGACGACTGCGGCAAGTTCGTCGAGCGCGAGCTCCGGCGCGGCCGGAGGTACGACGCGATCATCATGGACCCGCCCTCCTACGGGCGCGGCCCCGGCGGCGAGGTCTGGAAGCTCGAGCAGAACCTCTGGCCCTTTGTGTCGCTGTGCGCCGGGGTGCTGTCGGACGCGCCGCTGTTCGTGCTCATCAACGCCTATACCACGGGACTGTCGGCCTCGACGCTGCGCTACGTGACCGAGAGCATTTTCACAAAGAAATTCGGCGGCCGCTCCGAAGCGCAGGAGCTCGGCCTGCCGGTTACCGAGAGCGGTCTGGCCCTCCCCTGCGGGGCGAGCGCCAGGTGGGAAAGCTGACTTCCGCTGCCGGGGGCAGAGGAAGGAAGGCAGCTTTCTCCGCAGCCGCGCCGATGGCGGGCCGTCGCGAAGCAGGCCCGGGATCGGCAGAAGCGGCAAGGCGGCAAGAAGAGAGTAATAATGCCTTCCCCTCAAGGGAAAGCCGACAGGGATTGCGGCATAGATAAACAGAGTTGAGGGACAACGTTGGAACCGATCATCGTTTTTGAAAACGTACACTATACCTACCCCGGCGACGAGCTGGAGAGCCTGTGCGGCGTCGATCTCACGATCGAAAAGGGCAGCTTCGTCGCCGTGCTCGGCCGCAACGGCTCGGGCAAATCCACGCTCGCCAAGCACATGAACGCCATCCTCGTCCCCGATGCGGGGCGGGTGCTGATCGACGGCATCGACACCGCCGACGAAGCGCGCATGCTGGAGCTGCGCCGCCGCGTCGGGATGGTGTTCCAGAACCCCGACAACCAGATCGTCGCCAACGTCGTGGAGGATGACGTCGCCTTCGCCCCGGAAAACCTCGGCGTGGAGCCGAGGGAGATCCGCAGGCGCGTCGACGCCTCCCTGCGCCTCGTCGGCATGTACGACTACCGCATGCACGCGCCGCACCTGCTCTCCGGCGGCCAGAAGCAGCGCGTGGCCATCGCCGGCGTCATCGCCATGCAGCCGGAGATCATCGTCCTCGACGAGCCGACGGCCATGCTCGACCCCCAGGGGAGAAAAGAGGTCGTCGACACCGCCTTCGCCCTCTGCAGGGCAAGGGGTATGACGGTGGTCTTCATCACCCACCACATGGACGAGTGCGTCGACGCCGACCGGCTCATCGTGCTGTCAAACGGCTCCGTCGCCGCTGACGGGAAGCCCGCCGAGATCTTCTCGGACCGGGCGCTCATGGAGCGCGAGGGCCTGGACGTGCCGGAGACGACGCGCCTGCTGCACGACCTGCGCGCGGCGGGGCTGTCGCTGCCGGAGGAAAGCCTCGACGTCGAGGGCTGCGCGGACCAGATCGCGCGCGAGCTCCTGCGGAGGGCATAGAGATATGGCGGAAATCAGGACCGAGGGCCTGACCCACGTCTACAGCGCGGGCACGCCCTTTGAACAGACGGCGATCGAGGACGTGTCGCTTGTGATCCCGGCGGGACAGTTCGCCGCGGTGATCGGGCACACCGGCTCGGGCAAGTCCACCTTCATCCAGCACCTCGACGCGCTGCTGCAGCCGACGAGGGGGCGCGTGCTGCTCGACGGCGAGGACATAAACCGCGACAAGCATACCCGGCGCGACGTCAAATGGAAGGTCGGCCTGGTGTTTCAGTACCCGGAGTACCAGCTCTTCGAGGAGACGGTCCGGCGGGATATCGCCTTCGGGCCGCGCAACATGAAGCTGTCCGACAGCGAGATCGACGAGCGCGTACGCGAGGCCGCGCGCTTCACCGGCGTCGACGAGGCCCTGTTCGAGCGCTCGCCGCTGGAGCTGTCCGGCGGGCAGAAGCGCCGCATCGCCATCGCGGGCGTGATCGCCATGCGGCCGGAGGTGCTGATCCTCGACGAGCCGACGGCGGGGCTCGACCCCGCGGGCTGCGCGCAGTTGCTCGACAACATCCGCCGCTACCGCGAGGAGAGCGGCTCGACCGTGCTGCTCGTCAGCCACAGCATGGACGAGGTGGCAAAGCTCGCCGAGCGCATCATCGTCTTCGACCGCGGACACGTCGTCCTCGACGGGACCCCGGCCGAAATCTTCAGGCAGGCCGCGCGCCTGATGGAGATCGGCCTGAGCGTGCCGCGCGCCGCCGAGATCGCCGTGGCGCTGCGCCGCCGGGGCCTTGCGGTGCCGGAGGGCGTGTTCACCCATGAGCAGCTGCTCTCGGCGCTGCTCACGCTGCGGGAGGGACGGCCATGCTGAAGGATATCACGCTCGGACAGTACTTCCCCGGCGACAGCATCGTCCACCGCCTCGACCCGCGCACAAAGATCGTGCTCGTCATCGTCTATATCGTGGCCCTGTTCCAGGCCGTGAGCTGGCCCGGCTTTATCGCCGTGGCGCTTGCCACCGCCGTGTGCATGGCCCTCTCGCGCATCCCGCCCAAAACGATGTTCAAGGGCGTCAAGCCCATGCTCTTCATCATCGTGCTCACGGCCCTGCTCAACCTCTTCTATACCGAAGGCACGCCCGTGCTGCCGGGCTGGATCATCACCCGGGAGGGCGTTTCCCGCGCCTGCCAGATGGTGCTGCGCATCGTGCTGCTCATCTCCGGCACCTTCCTGCTGACCTACACCACGAGCCCCATCGCCCTGACCGACGGGCTGGAGCTGCTCTTTAAGCCCCTGAAGGCCCTGCACCTGCCCGTGCACGAGATGACCATGATGATGAGCATGGCCCTGCGCTTCATCCCCACGCTCATCTCCGAGACCGACAAGATCATGTCGGCCCAGAAGGCCCGCGGCGCGGACTTTGAGACCGGCGGCCTGGTCAGACGGGCCAGGGCGCTGCTGCCGATCCTCGTGCCGCTGTTCGTCTCGGCCTTCCGGCGCGCCGACGAGCTCGCCGTCGCGATGGAGAGCCGCTGTTACCACGGCGGCGAGGGCAGGACGCGCATGAAGCAGCTCTCGATACACAGACGGGACTGGATCGCCCTGCTGCTGGGCGCGGCCTTCCTCGCAGGGATGATCGTTCTGAAAGGCTTATGAAAAACATCGCTCTTTGCCTGCGCTATGACGGCAGCCGCTATCACGGCTGGCAGGTGCAGAAAAACGACATCACGGTGGCCGAGACGCTCGAACAGGCGATCTTCAAGGCCTGCGGCGAGCGGCTGCGCGTCGTCGGCTGCGGCCGGACCGACGCGGGCGTGCACGCCCTGCGCTACTGCGCGAATTTCCGCAGCGACACGCGCATCCCCCTGCAGCGGCTGCCGCTGGCGCTCAACGCGCGGCTGCCCGAGGATATCGCCGTGCTCGAGGCCACGGAGGCCGGGGACGGCTTCAATGCCATCGGCTCATGCATAAAGAAGGAATATATCTATAAAATATGGAACAGTACCATCCGCGATCCGTTTCTGGAAAAGCGCGTCTGCTTCTACCCGCAGCGCCTCGACACGGAGCGGATGCTGAAGGCCGCCGCGGCCTTCGAGGGCACGCACGATTTCCGCGCGGTCCGCTCGGTCGGCACCGAGACGAAGACCACCGTGCGCACCGTGCACTGGTGCCGCGTCGAACGGGACGGGGAGCTCATCACCGTCTCCGTCTGCGCCGACGGCTTCCTGTACAACATGTGCCGGGCCATCGTCGGCACGCTGGTCTACGCCTCCTACGGCAAGCTCGAGCCCGGTGAGATCCCGGCCCTGCTCGAAAAGGGCGACCGCCGCCTGACCGGACCCACCATGCCGCCGCAGGGACTCTATCTCAACCGCGTCTGGTACGACGGCGCGGTCGGCGACATGATGGCGCGGCACTGATTTTTGCGCAGACGGACGCTATATTTGTTCACAAAAGGCTGATATAATACAACATGCTTCGAATCTGCAACGGATGAGGGGTACATATGAAAGCTGTTATTGACATCATCCTCATAATCCTGCTCGCCCTGTGCACCTGGAACGGCTACAAGCGCGGGGTGGTCGGCGGCGTGGCGGGCATCCTCGCCATCATCATCTCCCTGCTCGGGGCGAGCATCCTCTCCGCCGCCTACGCGCACGAGGTCGTGCCGGCCATCGAGCCCTTCATCGACGGCTACGTCGATTCGAGCAAGAACCGCGGCGCGATCCTGGAGCGCATGGGCTACGGCAACAGCGACTACTCGCTGGAGGATATCCTGAAGCAGGACAGCTCCCTGCGCTACGACTACGCCTACGAGTGCCTGAGCGACCTGGGCCTGTACGAAAAACGGGCCGAGGAGCTGGCGGCCAAGGCCGTCGCCCGGGCCGAGGAGACCGGCAGCAACATGACCGACGCGGTCGTCGACGTCGTGTGCGATACCATTACCCATGTCGGCGCGATGGTGATCGGCTTCCTGCTGATCCTGATTTTGATGGTGGCGCTGGCCAGCATCGGAAACCTCTCGTTCCGGCTGCCCAATCTGGAGAGCGTCGATGAGATCGGCGGCGCGATCCTGGGCTTTGCCAAGGGCTTTCTCTACTGCGTGCTGCTGTGCTGGCTTTTGAGCTATCTCGGCGTGCTCATCGGCAGGGACACCATGTCCCACACCACGCTCGGCCGCTTCTTCCTGATCTTCGATACGCTGACCAGCAACCTTTGATTTTCCTGTTCTCGGAGGAATTCCATGCAGCCTACACTCTGCTCCCGCTGCGGCAAAAACGTCGCGGTGGTCTTCATTACCAAAATCGAAAACGGCAAGGCCAAAAACGAGGGCCTGTGCCTCAAGTGCGCGCGCGAGCTGCACATCAAGCCCGTGGACGACGTGATCGAAAAGATGGGCCTGACGGACGAGGATCTCGACGGCCTGACCGGCGAGATGATGAACGTGCTCAACGGCGCCGAGGATCTGACGCCCGTCGACGAGGCCGACTCCGGCGCGGACGACGACGGCAAGACCGCGACCTTCCCCTTCCTCTCGCGGCTCTTCGGCGGTCCGGGCAGCACGCCCAACCCGCCCCCGGCGTCGAATCCCGGCGAGACCCGCAAGACAGACGGCGCCCCCAAGGCCGCCAAGCGCAAGTTCCTCGACAACTACTGCATCGACCTGACGGCGCGCGCCCGCGAGGGCAAGCTCGACGCCATGATCGGCCGCGAGGAGGAGCTTGAGCGCGTCATCCAGATCCTCAACCGCCGCCAGAAGAACAATCCCTGCCTGATCGGCGAGCCCGGCGTCGGCAAGACCGCCATCGCCGAGGGCCTCGCCCAGCGCATCGCCGACGGACGGGTCCCGATGAAGCTGCGCGAGAAGGAGGTCTTCCTGCTCGACCTGACGGCGCTGGTCGCCGGGACGCAGTTTCGCGGCCAGTTCGAGAGCCGCATGAAAGGCCTGATCGAGGAGATCCGCAAGCACGGCAACATCATCCTCGTCATCGACGAGGTGCATACCATCGTCGGCGCGGGCGACGCCGAGGGCAGCATGAACGCCGCCAACATCCTCAAGCCCGCGCTCTCCCGCGGCGAAATTCAGGTCATCGGCGCCACGACATTCACCGAGTACCGCGAGCGCCGTTTCCAGCCCGTCACGGTCGCGGAGCCGTCGATCGCCGACAGCATCGCCATCCTGCGCGGCATCGCCAAATATTACGAGAACTTCCACGGCGTGGCCATCACCGACGAGATGTGCCGCCAGGCCGTGCTGCTCAGCGAGCGTTACATCACCGACCGCTATCTGCCGGACAAGGCCATCGACCTGATCGACGAGGCCTGCTCCGACGTCAACCTCAAGAATCCCGACATCAACCGCCGTGCCGAGATCCGGAGAGATCTCGAGAGAATCCGCATCGAGCGCGAGGCCCTGATGAGCGCCGACGCGCCCGCGGGCCAGCAGCTCAGCGACGAGCTGCTCGATCAGCGCTACGCCCGCATCGCCGAGCTCAGAAGCCGAGAGATGCAGTATGAGGCAGAGCTGCAGGAGCTGGAAATGAAGCGCCGCCCCTCGCTGAGCATGGACAATCTGGCCCGCATCATCGAGCTGTGGACCAAGATCCCCGCCTCCTCCATCCGCGAGGACGAGTTCGAGCGCCTGGCCGGGCTCGACGAGCGGCTCAAGGCCCACATCGTCGGCCAGGACGAGGCCGTCGCCGCCGTCTGCGCCGCCATCCGCCGCAGCCGCGTGGGACTCAAGGTCAAGCGCAAGCCCGTCTCCTTCATCTTCGTCGGCCCCACCGGCGTCGGCAAGACCGAGCTCGTCAAGCGCCTGGCCGAGGACCTCTTCGACTCGCCCGAGAGCCTGATCCGCCTCGACATGTCGGAGTTTATGGAGAAGTTCTCCGTCTCGCGCATCATCGGCTCGCCCCCGGGCTACGTCGGCTACGACGAGGCCGGGCAGCTCACCGAGAAGATCCGCCGCAAGCCCTACAGCGTGGTGCTCTTCGACGAGA
>JAUNNC010000198.1 GCA_030531585.1 Eubacteriales bacterium
ACCTTGAACAGGTCGCCGCAGATGCCGTAGTCGGCGATCTCGAAGATGGGAGCGGCGTCGTTCTTGTTCACGGCGATGATGCATTCGCTCTCCTGCATGCCGGCCTTGTGCTGGATCGAGCCGGAGATGCCCAGGGCGATGTACACCTTCGGGTGCACGGTCTTGCCGGTCTGGCCGACCTGATGGTCGGCGCTGAGCCAGCCGTTGTCGATGGCGACACGGGAACCGCCCACCACGCCGCCGAGCACCTCGGCCAGCTCCTCGGCCAGCTTGATGCCCAGCTCGACGTCCTTGCTGATGCCGCGGCCCACGGACACGATGAAGTCCGCGCCGACCAGGTCGACCAGCTTCTTTGCAGCCTTCACGATCTCGGTAACGTCGGTGCAGATGTCGGCCTCAGTGAGCTCCACGGGGTATTTGGTGATCTGTACCGCGTCGGCCTTCGTCTGGTCAAAGGGAGCCTTCTTCATGACGCCCGGGCGGACCGTGGCCATGGCGGGGCGGAAGCGGGGGCAGATGATGGTGGCCATCAGGTTGCCGCCGAAGGCGGGACGGGTCATCTTCAGATCCCGGGAGACGTCGTGGCGCTCGCCCATGACGAGGGCGGTGTTCAGCTTTTCGATCCTCTCCTCAGCCAGGGTGGAGGACTCGGTCAGGAACGCCTTATAGTTGGGCATATCCACGTCCAGGTGGGTGCAGTCGGCGCACAGGCCCGTGTGCAGGCGGGCGGCGCAGCGGGGACCCAGGTCGCGGCCGATGTTGGTCGCGCCGATGAGGAACACCTCGGGCTTCAGGTCGGAGATCACATCGCAGATGACCTTGGCGTAGGCGTCGGTGGTGTAGTCCTTGAGCAGGGGGTGGTCGCACAGGATGACCTCGTCGGCGCCGTAGCCGCCCAGCTGCGCGGCAATGCCCTCCACGTTGTCGCCCAGCAGCAGGCCGCAGAGCTTCACGCCCAGCTCGTCCGCCAGCTTGCGGCCTTCGGAGATCAGCTCGAAGGTGGTGGGCATCATGCTGCCCTGCCGCTGCTCGCAGAAGACCCATACGTTTTTGAAAGCAGCCAGATCGGTGCTGTTGAAATTATCAACCATGGTGTTTCTCCTTCCTCAAATAATGTGCTTTTCGGCCAGGATACCGGCGAGCTGCTCGCAGGTGGACATGTCGGCGCCCTCTAGCATCTGCCCGGCGCCCTTCTGCGGGGGCGTGAAGGACACGAGGATGTTGGTGGGGGAGCCCTTGAGGCCGATGGTAGTGGCGTCGATCAGCGGGTGATCCTTGAGCGCGTCATAACCCAGCACGGTCAGCGGCTTGGAATAGGCGCTGTAGATGTCCGTTACGTTCATCAGACGGGGCTCGTTGAGCTCCTTGATGCAGGTGATCAGGCAGGGGGTCTTGACCTTGATGGTCATGTAGCCGTCCTCGAGCACGCGGCGGACCGTCAGGGTGTCGCCGTCCTTGTGGATGTCGGCGGCATAGGTCACCTGGGGCAGGTGGAGCTTCTCGGCGATCTGGGGGCCAACCTGGGCGGTGTCGCCGTCGATGGCCTGGCGGCCGCAGAAGACGATGTCGTCCGGCTCGATGCCGATGGTGTCCAGCGCGGCGGCGATGATCTGGGAGGTGGCGTAGGTGTCGCTGCCGCCGAACTCACGGGCAGAGATCAGGTAGGCGTCGTCCGCGCCCATGGCCAGCAGCTCGCGGAGCATGCCCTCGGCGGGGCCGGGGCCCATGGTGACCACGGAGACCTTGCAGCCCAGCTCGTCGCGCAGCTTCAGAGCGGCCTCGACGGCATTCATGTCGTCGGGGTTGGTGATGGTCTGCATGGAGGCGCGGTTGAGCGTGCCGTCGGGATTGGTTGCGACCTTGCCGGAGGTATCGGGGACCTGCTTCACACATACAAGAATTTTCATTTCAATACCTCCTTATTTCTTATCTTTGTCTTTTTTCCGGGGAGCGCGGGGGATCAGGTTGTTGGCGATGACGATCTTCTGGATCTCCGAGGAGCCCTCGTAGATCTCGGTGATCTTGATATCGCGGTAGTAGCGCTCGAGCGGATAGTCGTGCATGTAGCCATAGCCGCCGTGGATCTGCAGCGCCATATTGACGACCTCGCGGCCGTACTTGGTGGCGTAGAGCTTGGCCATGGAGGCTTCCTTGCTGTAGGGCATGCCCTGCTGCTCCATCCAGGCGGCGCGGTAGATCAGCAGCCGGGAAATGTCCAGCTTGGTAGCCATCTCGGCGATCTCCCAGGCCAAGCCCTGGTTGGCGTTGATGGGCTTGCCGAACTGCTTGCGCTCGGAGGAGTAGGCCAGCGCCTTTTCAAAGGCGGCAGTGGCCACGCCGAGGGCCTGGGCGCCGGTGCCGAGACGGGCCGCGTCCAGCGTGCCCAGGGCAAAGTGCATCATCTTGCCCTGTCCGGCGCTGCCGCCGAGCATGCGGGAGGCGGGGACGCGCACGTCTTCAAAAATGACCTCGGCGGTGGGGAGGCCTCGGATGCCCATCTTGTTCTCGACCTTGCCCACGGAGACGCCCGGGGTATCCGCGTCGATTATAAAGCCGTTGAAGCCCTTTTCGCCGCCCTTGATGTCGGCGATGGTGACGACGAGGTGCTTGTCGGCGATGTTGCCGGCGGTGATGAAGCACTTGGTGCCGTTGATGATATAGTCGTCGCCGTCCCGGCGGGAGGTGGTGCGGATGCCGGTGGCGTCAGAGCCCGCGTCGGGCTCGGTGAGGCAGAAGGAGCCGATCATGCCGTCGTTGAGCACGGGAGGAATAAACTCCATTTTCTGCTCCTCGGTGCCGAACATCTCGATGAAGGTAGGGAAGCCGTTGCCCAGCAGGGCATAGGTGGCGCCATGGGTCAGGCTGGCCTTGGACAGCTCCTCGATGACGATCATCTCGCCGATGGGATCATGGCCGATGCCGCCGTATTTTTCTCCGTGGTTCACGCGGAGCAGGCCGACCTGCGCCATTTTTTTCCAGGTGTCGTAAAGGAATTCATGGGTCTCGTCCAGCTCGGCTGCTTCCGGCTCGCAGTAGGTCGCGGCAAACTGCGCGGCGGTATTGCGAAGCAGCTCCTGCT
>JAUNNC010000038.1 GCA_030531585.1 Eubacteriales bacterium
GCGACACCGCGGCCGCGGCGCTCAACAAACTGAAGCTGTGCACGATCGCCGTGTCCCTGGGCGACGCCGAGACCCTGGTCGAGCACGCCGCCTCGATGACCCACTCCACCTACACCAAGGAGGAGCTGGCGGCCTCCGGCATTTCCGAGGGCCTGGTCCGCATCTCCGTCGGTCTCGAGGACCCCGAGGATATCATTGCCGACTTCGAGCAGGCCTTCGCCTCGCTCGTCTGATTTGTGTAAGCATTCGCAGCGATTCGGTCCGCCGCTCTGCGGCGGACCGAATCATACGTTGAAAAAGGAGTCGGCCTCCCCGGAGGCCGGAGACGATCACCATGAAATACGACTTCACTTCCATGATCGACCGGCGGGGCAAGGACGCCAACGCGGTGGACAACATCGGCAGGCGGGTCTGGGGCTATGAGCCGACAGCGCCCCGGGACGGCTTTGACGCCATCCCCATGTGGGTGGCGGACATGAATTTCGCGACCGCTCCCGCTGTCACCGACGCCCTGCGCGAGCGCATCGCCCACCCGCTGTTCGGATACTTCGTCCCGCGCCCGGAGTACGCCCGCTCCATCATCCGCTGGCAGGAAGAGCGCCATCGGGTGACCGGGCTGACCGAGGAGGCCATCGGCTACGAAAACGGCGTGCATGGCTTCGTCACCTCCTGCGTGGAGACCCTGAGCCGTCCGGGGGAGGCGGTCTTCATGCACGCGCCGTACTATGTGGGCTTCTGCCAGGATGTGGAGGGTCTGGGCCGCGTGCCGATCCGCAGCGAGCTGGTCCGGGACGCCGCGGGCGTGTACCGCATGGACTATGAGGATATGGATGCCAAGCTCAAGGCTGCCAATTGCCATCTGGCGATCCTGTGCTCGCCCCACAATCCGACTGGTCGGGTCTGGGAGCGCTGGGAGCTGGAGAAGGCCATGGAGGTCTTCGAGCGGAACGAGGTCCTCGTCATAAGCGACGAGATCTGGGCCGATATCACCTATCCCGGCCATCGGCACATCCCCACCCAGATGGTGAACGAGTGGGCCAGACAGCACACGCTCGCCGCCTACGCCCCCTCCAAGACCTTCAATCTGGCAGGCCTGATCGGCAGCTACCATATCATCTACAACAAGTATCTGCGGGACCGCGTCGTCCACTGCGGCTCCCGGACCCACTACAACGAGATGAATGTGCTGAGCATGCATGCGCTCATCGGCGCCTACAGCGACGGCGGCGCGGAATGGACCGGGGAGCTGATGCAGGTACTCGAACAGAACTGCCGCTTCGTCTCCCGCTTCCTCAACAGCGTAGACGGCGTCTCGGCGACGGATCCCGAGGGCACCTATATGATCTTCGCGGACTGCACGCGGTGGTGTAAGGCGCACGGGATGACCCTTGACGAGCTTTTGCGCGCCGGATGGGACGTGGGTGTCGGCTGGCAGGACGGTCGCTTTTTCGGCGGCCCCTGTCACATCCGTCTGAACGCGGCCTCTCCGTTTTCCCGGATCCGGGAGGCCATGGACCGGCTGGATAAATATGTGTTTCACGCATGAACAAAGACACGCCATGAGATACGCAAGCTGCGAACTCTATAAAGAGTCAAAATATGGGTCAAACCAAAATCGTCCGTTTTTCTTGTCACTTTTCAAGGCAAAACAAACCTGTTTTACGGCATAAGCAAAAAGAAGCTGCTTATGGGAGAAAATATGGGAAACTGCAAGGAGCATATTGCTGTGCGCTGCGGCATATCACAGCAGTCGCCGGGCATGGACAGCTAAATGCCCTCCGGAAACAAAACGCCAAAGCGGATAATACAAAAGCATCCGCTTCCGGTCAGCTTTTATTCAAGTTTTGCATTGACAGAATCAGAGAGCATTCTGTTGTCGGAGCAGAATATCCGCTCTGTATGAAAGCCCGGCAGATATTCGTGAGGAGGCCGTGATGCGAAATACGGATACGGTCCAATGTTAGCAGCCGTCATTTGTGTTATTCTTTAATTAATGATCGCCAAAAAACGGAAGAGGTTTCGAAAATGACAAAGGAATATCCCAAACGTTTCGCCGTATGCATCAGCGGGCTTGCGCTTTACGGACTTGGAAATGCTCTCGGCGTTCTGGCCGGGGCCGCCGGCACCAACGCCTGGAACACGTTCAACATCGGGCTCAGCAATATCTTCGGTATCAGCTTCGGCACCGCCAACCTCATCATCAGTGTGATTGTCATCGCAGTCGATATGATTGGGAAAGGCAAGATCGGCCTGGGCACCATCCTGAACATACTCCTCATCCCGGTCTTCTCGGACCTTTGGATCAAGGTCTTTTGTTTTCTCCCCTCTCCGCTCAGCATGGCGGTCGGCATCTTCTGCACCCTGCTCGGTCAGTTCGTGCTCTCGTTCGCGACGGTTCTCTACATGTCTCCCGCGCTCGGTTGCGGACCGCGCGATACCCTCATGGTCATCCTGGGGAAAAAGCTCCCAAAGCTCCCCATTGGGGCTGTGAAGTTTGGGATCGAAGCGCTTGTATTGGTGATCGGCATCCTGTTGGGCGCACCGTTCGGGGTCGGCACCGTGCTCGTCATGGCCCTGCAGGCCGGCATCTTCCAATTCGTCTGCAGGCTCTGCCGATTCGAGCCTCGGAGTTTGAGCCACGAAAGCATCCTCGATACCATCAGAAGGGTCAACAGCAGGTAGCGCTCCTGTCCTCAACTGTTTCCTGTATGCATGGCGGCCTGCGCCTGATCGGGGTCACCGGAAGCGGGCCATGCCTTTTTCCTCAGCTGCGAGAAACGGCAGGCCCGATCGCGGGATCAAACGTCGGGAAGTCAGCATTCTCACCGATGTCGAGACCTTCATCTACTCCTTCCGCATGGGAGCCAGGATGATGATGGACGTGCTGACTGACGGCACGATAAAGGAAATATGGCAGAAAATACGAGGCCAGGGCTGGCGGTATTCCCGTCAATCCTGGCCTTTTTGCGTCTATTCGGTGTATTATTGCTCTAAGAAAGCCGTCACTGTCTTCAGAAACCGCGCAGCGTCCGAAACGAGCTTCTTGGTGTCCGCAATCGAACAGATGTATCGAACTCGTAAAAAAGTCAAAAAAGTTGTTATATAGTCGTATTGAAGTCGCCCCAAAGGCGCATCAGACCCGATTAAAACACGATACAAGATCATGTTCTCGCTGCCGTTGTCCTTCATGCTGGCCGTCCTCATCATAGCTGTACTTCCGCTCCAGCACCAGGTACGGAACATCCAGATGATGATTGACGACTTTATCTTTTCCGATCCATTCAAGCGTCGGCATTCGGGTTACCCTCTTCCTGCGCAGAGCTTGTATCCTCACATCGACGATTTCATTTGCCGCTCGGCCATATTTTTCACTAGGCTGATGGCTGATAAATAATCATTTCGATTCGTTTGCTGTTGGATAGTATTTCATACCAAAACACAGAATCAGAGTTCTTTTAGTTTTACGCCGTCAACGGTCTTCCAGTCTTCATTCCCGTTAGAGCTTCTCCCGAGGATGACAGCAGATGCGGCAGAGGGGGCATTAAACTCATAGTCTCTGACAAAGGACCGCTCTTCAATTACGCCGTCGCGAATCAATGCATTTCTGAGATTGTAGTAATTCTTCCCTCTTATCTCAAAAGACGGAACAGTATGATCGGAAACAAGAGATCCCTTTGTGACAGTAAACCCGCCGGCGCTGACAAAGCCCTTGGCTGATGCGCCGGATCCCTTGCAGTATAGGTACACCGTGTCATCTGTCGCTTTCGGCACAGGCATGAGAACCTTATAGCCAAGCGTGTTAACCAGGATCTTCACGTTATCAATGAACTTTTCCATACTGGCAACCTGGGATTCCTTGATAACGGTATTTTTATATGTGTTCTTTGTCAGGATGGCATACCGTCCGCAGTCCTTTGCAATCTCCACAAGGCGATTTTCAAGATAGCGAATCAGCGCTTTGTTCAGATCACGCCCGACAAAAACAACCGCAGTATTCCAGTAATACTTCTCTTTCCCGGACTGATAATCCCGAAGGTGCTGCGACAAACGATCCTGAATGTTTTTCAGCCTCGCCTATGTATACAGAATCTGTGCCGTCATCCTCCTGGCAAATCAGGAAATAGACGCCCACTCCTTTGATATCATCCCGGGTGCAGGCTGCAACTTCCGTCCGGGGAATCTTGATGGCTTTGCCGTTCCAGTTGGAAAGCTCTGCAGTGACAAGACTATCTGCGGTTCCGTTTACAAGGAATAACTCAATTGCTTTTCCGTAGGCCATATTGAACCCCTTGCAAGAACTTTTCTCATACAGTTTTGCAAAACAGTATTTCTTGCGTGATTTGCAGCATGGCACCCGTCAGCCACAATCGACGGGTGCCATATTTGCGTCTATTCCTTATTTGCCCGGAGGGAGAATGAGCTTGATGTATACCGGCAAGCATCGCCTTTATCATGACACAAAGGCAGAGGCGGCGGAGGCCCAAGGTGATTAGCAATGCTTCTCGTTAAACCGCTTCAATATACTCAGCCAACGATTTGTAAATCAGATGGGGTTTCCCATCATACTCCGTCTGATAGATTTCTCCGGTAGCGGATTGCCAAACAACAATGCTATCAAGATGAGCTTCCTCTATAACATAAAAGGATTCCGGAATATTTGGATTAATAGTTCGCTGCTCCTTTGTAACAATGACCACATTGTTCCCCGGATAAGGGCTAATTCCTGTCAGATTATGCCCCGTATACGAAATCGCCCCATATTTGCTAGCAATTTCTCGATAGTCTGTTGAAAACTTCAAGTTTAACTCTTGCTGGGCGTTATTGATTGATTCTTCTGATGCTGCCCCAGTAAAGCTGAAATTAGTTAGCTTTGAAAGGTTATCTACTATTTGCTGTGACATATGATTACCCCACATTTTCTAAATAGTTCATCCAAAAATCAATTACTTGTTTGCTCCAATTCGTCCCATGTTCCACACTTGATTCCGCCCTAAAGTGGAGAATCGGATTGTGGCCATCTTGCATATGCTCAGCTTTGGTAAGAATCGCCAACGGTGAATCCGGCTGCTGTCCGATGTGATGTAATTCATATGGAATACCATTTGCATCAACAGGTGAATTGTTTAATGTTCTAATTCGATCAGCATTAGTCATTGTATGCCCATATCGATCTGTAATCACACTGTCCATATCAATCGGGCGAGAGTAAGTAAGGACACCTCCTATCCGTTCAGCATTAAGACCCGCTGTTTTGTATATTTCGTATTCCTCAACAGAATGGAAATTCTTGATAAAAGAGAGAGGGAGTTTCGATTCTTTTTGAATTATTGCTGCTTCATTCATTGAAAGGCCGTTTAGCGTCGCACCTGCCAGCGCACTAGCTTCCGATATACCACCTCTCAGTGAGCCTGAGATGGCTCCCCACATAAATCCTTCGCTACTGCCTAGAGCCATAGCTTTCAGTATTTCATCTCTGTCTTCTGATTCAAGTACTCTGATAAAAGCTCCAGTTAATCCACCGACAGCTGTATATTTCAAGATTTCATCGCGGTCTTCTGACTCTAGGATTTTTATAATTCCAGCTGTTATTCCGCCAAATGCCCCACCAGACAGTGCCATGACCGTACCGGTTTTGGCAGATGCAGCGAAGATCATACTGACCGCCGGAGCGCCCACACCGCCGGAAACGACAGACACCGTTACGCAAACCAGAATGACACCGGAACCGATCGCCACATTTCGCAGAATCGTATCATAGGTATCGTCGTAAGCCTCAAACGGCCGGACAATAGTATCGCCGTCAGGCCCCAGTGTGAATGCATAACGCGTTCCCTGAAACTGCGCATCCAGATCCTCCAGAGAATACCCAAAGAAGATATTGGTCTTGGAGTTATAGGCCAGTTCTTCGAGGTACTCTTTGGAGACATACACCGCACTGACATTCTCCACGAAGTACTCGTCACTATCCAGATCAGCGACAAGTTCGGAATAAATATCATCTTCCAGGTATGTCAGCAACTCCGGATCGCTGAGGCCAGAAAACTCAGGGGTAATTGTTTTATACTCGGTCGGCGCTCCCGGCTCCTCAGCATTTTCATCATCCATTTCCGTTGCGCCGTCTTCCTGTCCCTGCTCAGCAGCGCTTTCTTCTGCTGCCTCGCTTTCAGGTACCGACGTTTCCTTCGCTGTCTCCGCTTTCTCTGCCGCGGCCGCTGCAGTCGGTGCTACACCTGCAGCCACCTTCTCTTCTGCCGGCTTGACTCCGCATCCAGAAAGAAGAGAGAGCATCAATGCACAAGTCAGAATCAAAGATATCAGCCTTTTCATTCTGGTCACTCCTTATCCAAAGATGGTATTGTCTCAGGGCTTGGGAGACACCGCAGCCGGTTTGGGTGCCGCCGACGGTTTCGGGGTTGGCGTTGGTTTGGGTGTCGGCGTCGGCATCAGGATGCTGCCGTCCGCCTGCACATTTCCGCCTGCCGCGATCTTCTCATTGAGCGCTGCAAGGGTCAGATTTCCCTGGGCCAGCGCCCGCAGATACTTGTTGTCGCCCACATAGATGGTCTTGGTCGTGGTTTCGCCCGTATACAGGTTCTTTACCGAGAAGGCATAGATCCCTTCATCGGTATAGCTTTCCCCGTCCTGCGCAGGACGGTTGAAGCGCACGTCTTCTTTCACCTGCCCATTGGAGCCCACGGACAGGGAAGACTTCTGCACGTCGATCGTCAGATATCGGGATCTCGCCATGTCGAGCTGGAAGCCGTCCGCCGTCCAGGCGAAGTCCGAAAGCTCGTTTCCGCTGGCGGTATCAAAGGGATATACCATGCAGTTCCCGTTTCGAATTTTGAAAGCGAAGAAGATCTTATAGTTCGTATAGGTCGGAACGACAGAAACACCGGCGATCTGCCGGGGACTGTTCTTGATCTCATAGTCCAGTGTGACCTCGTAATCGCCCTCTTCGAAAAGCTGGACCCGGGTATCGGCACCGGTTCGGGCGTTGGCTGCCAGGAAGTCCGTATATACGACCGGCGTATGCCGCTTCCCCGACTTGTCGGTGTACTGGATAATCAGTGTGCCGTGTTTGAAGTTTGTTCCGTCCACTTCAAAATACTTATCATATCCGTCGGTATCTTCGGCGATGGACAGCGCAGAATCTCCATTGAGCTGATTGATATTCTGATCCAGCTTAAACCAGAGGACAACCTTGTCTCCCACATTTTTCAGGAAAACAGGAATGCCTTTGTCCTCCGTGTCACGCGTATAGCCGTTGACGATGAAGGTTCCCAGATCCCAGCCGAAATGCGGGTCGCCTTTATCTACCGGGCTGCTCCCGTCAAAGCCCTTGTCCTTCAGTGTCAGGACCTTTTGCCCAAGTTCCTTTCGCGGTGTTGCGTTGGAATCCGTGATATTCCTGGTGGGATCATTGCTTGCGGCATAGAAGGTATAGACTTCAGCGACTTTTTTCTCTTCAGTCTCCGGGACTACAACAAATCCGACTTTCTTTTCTCCGGTCTTGATCTCCATTTTATAGACGACAAGAATGCGATAGTAGCAGCCATTATCCAGCTGCACATCCTTCGTCGTATAAAAAGGCGCCTTCAATTCGGAATCGGCCGTCAGGACATTGCTCTTCGTGACATCGGTGACCCAGTTTTCTCCATCAACCGAAGTCTGCACAATGAGCGCACCAACCCCAATTTTCTTGTCCAGCTTGATACCGTCGACATTTTTGGTACTATCCTCAACAAGATGCCATTGCTCTTCCGGGAGATTCAGCTGCGACTGCTTCACCGCATACTGGAGTGTGAGGTTCCCCGTTCGTACAGAATAAAAGGGAACACCGCTCATATCTCCGTTTTCCTTAGCCTCACCACTGAGCGTGAGCATCCCCATGGCAGATGCTGCAGTTGTAGCCACCGGGGAAACATTTGCAGCTGAAATCTCATAGTTGCTCTTTCCTGTGAGCTCATATACTTGTCCCGCCACATTCACCGCTGTGCCGGCAGCCTGCGCCTGAATCGGGAAGAACGCGATCACGAAGACCGCGCACAACAGCACCGCGACAAAACGCTGCATCGGAAGACTGTAAACATGTCGTTTCATCTTTCATTCCTCTTTTTTAGAATAAAATCTGGTGTCAAACATGTGGGCAACTTATCTGTTTGATAGCAGGCGATATCTTCTTAATAATTATATCATGGCAATTTCTCCCTTGCAACTGTGTCTCCGAACCTGTCGATTATTTTTGACAGTATTGCTGCTCTCTGATAGAATAACAGCAGAATCTCATTTTCAGGAGATGAGCACATGGAAACGACGAAAAATCTGCGGGCTTTATATCTGGCGAAGATCCTATACGAGCAGACCGACGAGGCGCATCCGCTGAGCACCAATCAGCTGATCGCGGCACTGCAGGAGGAGTTCGGGATCTCGGCCCACCGGGTCACGATCTACGAGGACATGGAGCAGCTGCGCTCCTTCGGACTGGATATCTACACGGTCAAGTCCACACAGAACAGGTACTATCTCGCCTCCCGGCTCTTCGACCTGCCGGAGCTGAAGCTGCTCATCGACGCGGTGGAGTCCTCCAAGTTCATCACCGCGAAAAAGAGCGAGGAGCTGGTGGAGAAGATCGGCCGCCTGGGCAGCCGCCACAGCGCCGACGCCCTGCGCCGGACGCTCTACGCCGAGGGGCGCATCAAGCCGGAGAACGAAAAAATTTATTATATCGTCGACGCCATCCACGAAGCCATCAATAACAGGAAGCAAATTGCGTTTCCGTATTTCCAGTACAACGGCCGCCGGCAGCAGAAGCTGAAAAACAGCGGCGCGGAGTATGTGTGCAGCCCGTGGATGCTGGTCTGGAATGGCGACTATTACTACCTGCTGAGCCACACGGAGAAGCACGGGGTCACGCCCTTCCGGATCGACCGCATCGCCGCGGCGCCCCGCATCCTGGAGGAGGACGTCGTGCCCCGGCCGGAGGACTTTGACATCACCCGCGTCAACACCATGTTCGGCATGTTCATCGGCGAGCCCCAACGTGTGACGCTCGTCTGCGACAACAGCGTCATGGATCACATCGTCGACCGCTTTGGTGACGATGTGGAGACCATCCCCGTGGACGGCAGGACCTTCCGGGTCACGGTGCCGGTGACCGCGAGCAAGCCCTTCTTCGGCTGGGTCTTTGGTTTTGACGGGAAGGTCAAGATCACAGCGCCGGCGAAAGTGAAACGTGAATACGAAAAGATGTTGCAGAGGGCAGTCGAGAACAACTGAAAACCGGACGAGACATAGTGGGTTACGCACTTCGTTGAAAGTGCGTAACCCACTATGTCACTTTCAGCCTACGTCTGCAAAGTGCCGTGGGAATTGCGGGCAGCCGCTGCCGGGGGCAGATACAGGCGGCACGCATTTTCCGCAGCCGCGCGATTTGCGGCCCCTGGCGAATGCGGGGCCGGAAATCGCCAATCGCGGCAAGGCGGACAGGGGACGTTGTGCTTCCCCTGAACCTCTTTACCAACAGTGCTTGCAAATTGATAGCATCGTTCATACTGCGTGCTTTCAATTTGCAAGCATCCGATCTACGGCATACCGGCAAGCATCGTGGTTGCCATGGCACATAGTCAGAAAGTCCTGCGTACGGCAAGCAAACGCTATCCGCACGCAGGACTTTTTCTAATCCATAGAGTTGGGACAGTTCGGCTATTTACTCCACCTGGCCCCAGTCGGGGACCTTGACGGTGATCTGTTCCTCGCTGGACTTCTTGGCGGCCAGAGAGTAAATCAGAGCGGAGATGCCGTCGGAAAGCGGGGTCTCAAACGCGGCGCCCTCCCGCAGCGATTTCTGGAACGCCTCGTGCGCGTAGTAGATCACGTCACCGGTGGCGCGGTCGTAGGAGTCGTTGAACTGGATGGACTCGGCATAGGGCATATCCTCGGTTTTCCAGGTGAGCTTCGTGAACTCGAACATCCCCTCGCCGGTGAGGAAGATGGAGCCCTTGGTGCCGATGTAGGCCCGGGAGCAGGTGGGGATGTCGCAGGCCCAGGAGGCGGCGATGGTGCCGATGGCGCCGTTGCGCAGGCGGATGGTGATTGAGGTGTGGTTGTCGAACTTGGGGACGGAGGCAATGGTTCCGGCGTAGTTGCAGGCGATGGTGTCAAAGCCGCCCGCCATGGCGGTGATGAGCTTCCAGTCGTGGCTGACGGACTCCACCGTCATGCCGCAGGCGAGATTCGGGTCCGTGCGCCAGGAGGCACCCAGGTTCTTCGCATGGAAGCCGAAGCCGGGGCTGAGGCGGGAAAAGGCGATGTCCACAGGCTCGCCGAACATGCCGGTCTTGACCAGCTCCAGCATCTTGCGGTAGGCCGGGCGGTAGTAGTGGGCAAAGCCCACCATGATCTTTGCGTCGTATTGGTCCGCCATGGCCTTGATCTTCATGGCATCCTCCATGGTGCAGGCCACGGGCTTTTCCATGTACAGGGGGATGTGGTGCTTGAGCACCATCTCCACGTAGTCCAGACGCTTGGTGGGCGGAGTGGAGATGACCACGTAATCCGCCTTGACCACAGAATCCTCGATCTCCCCGTAGGCGCAGGTGGGGCAGCCGAACTCCTGGGAGACCAGCTTGGCACTTGTCTCGCTGATATCAAAGCCGCCGATGACCTCGCCGCCCAGACGGACGACGGCGCGGCCGTGATGCCGGGCGATATCGCCGCAGCCGATCAGAAATACCTTCATGTTTTTTCCTCCCTTTAGAGCGCTTTGGCGGCGGAGACAATGTTCTCCACCGTGACGCCGTTCATCTCCAGCAGCCGCTCATAGGGGGCGGACTGGCCGAACTGGTCCTGGATGCCGATGCGCTTGACCTTGCCGCGGCCCGCCTCGGCTACGAGCTCGCAGACCGCGCTGCCGAGACCGTTGAGAATGTTGTGATCCTCCACGGTGACGATCTTGCCGATCTCATCGATGCAGGCCATGACGCAATCTGTGTCCAGGGGCTTGATGGTGTGCATGTCCACCACGCGGGCCTCGATGCCCTCTGCGGCCAGGGCCTCCGCCGCCTGGAGGGCCAGACGCACGGTGTCGCCGTTTGCGATGATGGCGACGTCCTTGCCCCGGCGCAGGAGCTTGCCCTTGCCGATCTTGAACTCTTCGTTCTCGTCGTAGATCTCCGGCACCGCGTCCCGGGTAAAGCGCAGATACACGGGGCCGTCGAATTCCGCCGCGGCACGCACCAGCTTGCGGGCGGAGGCGTAGTCGGCGGGCATGACCACGGTCATGTTGGGGATGGTGCGCAGGATGCCCATGTCCTCGATGGCCTGGTGGGAGGCGCCGTCGTTGGCGGGCGTCACGCCGCCGTGGGAGCAGGCGATCTTGACATTGAGCTTCGGATAGGCGATCTCCTGGCGGATCATCTCGCACATGCGCATGGAGCCGAAGGCTGCGTAAGTGACCACAAAGGGAATCTTGCCGCAGGTGGCAAGGCCCGCCGCCACGCCGGCGCAGTTCTGCTCGGCGATGCCCACGTTCAGGTACTGCTCGGGCAGGGCCTTCCGGAAGTCGCCGGTCTTGCAGCTCTTGCCGATGTCGGCGTCCACCACGAGGATGTTTTTGTCCTCCTTGCCCAGGGCGACGATCTCGTCACCAAAGCCGTTGCGGGTGGGGGTTTTCTTATTCAGATTCATGTCTCTGCCCTCCTCAGCACTGCACATACTGCGCGTCCAGCTCAGTCATGGCCTGCTTGTATTGCTCGTCGTTCGGGGCCACGCCGTGTCAGCCCACCTGGTTTTCCATGAAGCTCACGCCCTTGCCCTTGACGGTCTTGCCCACGATGGCCTTGGGCAGGCCGTTCTTGGCGGATACGGCCTTGTCCATGACCGCGACAAGCTGGGTCATCTCGTTGCCGTCGCAGGTGTAGACCTCAAAGCCGAAGGCCTCGAATTTTTTCGCCAGGTCGACGGGCGGCATGATCTCCTCGCAGGTACCGTCCAGCTGCAGATTGTTCCAGTCCACAAAGACGACCAGGTTATCCAGCTTGTACTTGTAGGCGGTGCCGCAGGCCTCCCAGATCTCGCCCTCGTTGCACTCGCCGTCGCCCAGGGCGGAGTAGACCATGTAGTCCTTGCCGTCCAGCTTGGCAGCCAGCGCCATGCCCACCGCGCAGGCCAGACCCTGGCCCAGAGAGCCGGTGGAGATGTCGATGCCGGGGCACTTGTTCATGCTGGGGTGACCCTGGAGAGGGGAGCCCTCCTTACGCAGGGTGTCCAGAACCTCCATGGGGAAGTAGCCCTTCATGGCCAGAGCCGCGTACTGGGCGGGGCACACATGGCCCTTGGAGAGGACGAAGCGGTCACGGTCTTCCCAGCGGGGCTTGGCCGGGTCCACGTTCATGTAGCGGAAGTAGCAGGCGGTGACGAAGTCCGCCACGGACAGGGAGCCGCCGGGATGGCCGCTCTGCGCCTTCCAGATCATGTCGATCACATGCTTTTTCAGATCGACGCACTTGTTGTGCAGTTCGGGGATGGTGTACGTTTCTTTCATGGCAAACTCTCCTCAGCGGGTAAAGATGGTGGAAATGCCGGGAATGTAGGTGATGATCAGCAGGACGACCAGGGAAGCGATCAGCAGGGGAACGACGGACTTGGAGATCTGCTTGAGATCCACATTGGCCACGCCGCAGGCCACGTAGAGGTTGACGCCCACGGGCGGCGTGAAGAGACCGATGGCGAGGTTTACGATCATGACCACGCCCAGATGGATCATGTCCACACCCAGGGCCTGGGCCACGGGGACAAAGAGCGGGGTGAAGATATACAGGGCAGAGGTGGAATCCAGGAAGCAGCCGGCGATGAGCAGCAGGATGTTGACGATGATGAAGAACACGAAGGTGGAGCCGTTGGTCAGGTTGATCAGACCGTTGGAGATGGCCACATCCAGCCGCGCGCGGGTCAGCACATAGGCAAAGAGGCTGGCGCAGGCGGTGATGAACATGATGGTGGCGGTGGTGCTGGCCGAATCGATGAGGATCTGCTTGAGATCCTTGAGCTTTACGGTCTTGTACACGAACACTCCGATGATGAGACCGTAGACAACGGCCACGGCCGCGGCCTCGGTGGGGGTAAAGATGCCGCCGTAGATGCCGCCCAGAATGATGATGGGCATCAGCAGACCCCAGAAGGCGTCCTTGAAGGCTTTCCAGCGCTGGGCGCCGGTTGCCTTGGACTGGCGCTTCAGATCCATTTTGCGGCCTACCAGCAGCGCCGTGACGATCAGGCCCGCGCCCATGATCAGGCCGGGGAGCACGCCGGCCTTGAACAGGTCGCCGATGGAGGTATCCGCGATGGAGCCATACACCACGAAGGTGATGGAGGGCGGGATGATGACGCCGATGGCGCCGGCGCAGCCCATCAGTGCGGCGGAGAAGGCGGGGGAGTAGCCGGTCTTGATCATGCCGGGGATCAGCACCAGGCCCAGGGCGGCCACAGTGGCCGGGCCGGAGCCGGAGATGGCGGCGAAGAAGCAGGCCACGATGACGCACACGATGGCAAGTCCGCCTTTCACGTGGCCCACACAGGCCTCGGCCAGGTTGATCAGCCGCTCGGAGATCTCGGCCTTTTCCATGATGTTGCCGGCGAGGATGAAGAAGGGGATGGCCAGCAGCACGAACTTGCTGGTGGAGGCGGAGAACAGGAAGGGCAGACTGGACATGATGGTGGACACGGGACGGCCCGCTCCCTGGATCAGCATGGCCAGAATGCTGGAGGAGCCCAAGCACACCGCGATGGGCGCACCGGCCACAAGCAGGACCGCGAAGGAGATAAACAGAATGGCAGCAATCATTTCTTCTCATCCTCCCTGGCAAGATAGGCGGCTTCCTCGGCGGCAGCCTCCTCAATCATCAGCTCAGCGTCGGTCTTGAGCTTGTCCTCGGGATTGCGGATCTCCTCCAGGGTGATCTGCGCAAAGCGGATGGTCATGAACACCGCGCCGAAGGGGACAAAGCAGCCGTAAACCCACTCGGGCCACTGCATGCTGGGGGTGACCTGGCCCAGGATGTACTCGCTCTGGACCATCTTGACGCCGTAGAAGAACACGGCGAAGGAGAACACGGTGGCAAGGCCGAAGCCGAAGATCAGCAGAGCGCGGCGGAGCTTGGGGCTGACCGCGTCGGTCAGGATGGACAGGCCCAGATGCGCCCGGCGGCGGGCCGCAATGGCAGTGCCCATCATGCTCAGAAGGACAAAGAGGTTGGTGGTGATCTCCTCGGAAAAGGAGAGGGACAGATGCAGCACATAGCGGGAGAACACGTTGGCAAAGACCAGCGCCGTCATGGCGAGCAGGCAGACGATGCAGATCGTCTCTTCAATCTTATCCAGAATCTTCATGGCGTCCTCCTTACTTCGTGATGCCGAAGGCCGAGCAGGCATATTCACCGAAGCGTTCGATCATGCCGCCCTTCCAGTCGGAGATGGCCTCTGCGAAGGCCGCCTTCTGTTCGTCGTTGAGATAGGTGATCTCCATGCCGTTGGCGGCAAAGCGGGCCAGGATATCGGCTTCCTCGGCCTCCAGGGCGTCGCGGCCCCAGTTGCAGGCCTCTTTCGCGCAGTCGGTCAGCAGCTGCCGCGTCTCGGGCTGCAGGCTCTCCCAGATCTTGGTGTTGGCGATGAACAGGTCGTTTTCATAGGAGTAGTTCCAGATGGTCATGTACTTCTGGATCTCGTCCATCTTGGCGGTGGAGGTGACGGAAGCGCCGTTCTCCTGCCCGTCGATGGTGCCCTGCTGGATGGCGGTGAACACCTCGCTCCAGCTCATGGAGGTGGGGTCGGCGCCGAGGGCACGGAAGAAGCCCATGTAGACCTCGCTGCCGGGAACGCGGATTTTCAGGTTCTTCAGATCGGCGGGCTCGTCCACCGCGGTCTTGGAGTTGGTCAGCTGCCGGAAGCCGTTGTGGAAGGAGCCGATGTAAGTGATGCCCTTGGCGGCCAGGCGCTCGGCATAGTAATTGCCGCCGGTGGCGTCGATCACTTCCCGGGCCTGGGTGTAGCTGTCAAAGGACCAGGGGATGGTGGCCACCGGGAGCTGGCTGTCAATGACGGCCAGGGTGCATGTGGCGTAGGCGGCCAGATCCACGCTGCCCATGGCGATCATCTCAATGCCCTTGGTGGCGTTGCCGCCGGCCAGCTGATCGTTGGGAAATACATCCACGGTCACGCTGCCGCCGGAGCGGTCAGCCACCAGCTCGGCAAAGTACCGGGCCACGCGGCTGTCGATCTGCGTATCCGTGCCGTTGACCGCCATCACCAGGTGGATGTTCTGATACTTGCCGCCGCCCACCGGGCCGGAGGCGCCGCAGCCGCACAGAAGCACCAGGGACAGGATCAGGGCCAGAACGGGAAACCAAATTCTGCGTTTCATACCTTTCTCCTTCTACCGTTTGTTGCTCAATGTTGAACATTGGACAATATAAGAATAAAGGGGAAGCTCCGCCCTGTCAATGATTTTTGCAATTTTCATGAATTTTTGTTGTCAGTGCCAATCATAAAATACTTGATTTGTTTGTTTTCCACAAAAAGATTGTGATTTTCTTCGCAAAGTTGTCCGCCGCAGGCCCTGCCTTCACAGAGGGCGCATTCCCCCGGTGCACACAGCAGAGCGCTTGACAGAGGGTGTGAAGACTGGTACACTTTGTTCAACGCTCAACAGTGAGGATTCACTTATGGATATTCAGAAAATCAACAACAATGCGGTACAGCAGATCATTGACGCCTTTACCCAGCAGCTGGTCCAGGGAAAGCTGCGCCCCGGGGACCAGATCCCCACAGAGGTGGAGCTGGCGGAGAAATTCGGCGTGGCCCGCAACACCGTCCGGGAGGCCATCAAGATCCTGGTGGCCATGGGCGTGCTGGAGATTCGCCGCCCGGTGGGTACCTTCGTCTGCAAGGGTTTCACAGAGCCGATGCTCTCGCCGATGCTCTACGGGATCATACTCAGCCGGGGCGACAGCTACAACGAACTGCTGGACCTGCGCGAGATTATGGAGACTGGCACCATGCTGACCGTGATCCGCAATGCTGGGGATGAGGAGATCTCCACCCTATCCGGCCCGTTGGTGGCGCTGGGCGAAGCCTGCCGCCGGGAGAAGCCCTCGGTACAGGAAATCTTCGACCGGGATGACGATTTCCACGAGGCGGTCATGGCCCTGGCCCACAACCGCGTGGTGGAGCGGATTGCCGCCACGGTGCGTCTCATGACCCACGACATGCGGCACGAGAGCGTGGAGCTGATGCTGGCCTCGAACCGGGCGGAGGAGCTGTACCGGGCGCATGAAAAGCTCTATCGCATCTTGTCTGAACGGGACGTGGACGGGGTGTATCGCGAGATCCGCAGCACCTATTACGTCCCCGATGAGCAGGTTTCCGTCATCCCCCTATCGGAGAAATAATAAGGGTATCCGGGGGCTGCGCGCACAGAGAGAATCGAGAAGTCCAATAAACGCTAATAACCACTTTTGCTGTTTTTCTGCTTTCAATTTGCAAGCATCGCTTGAGCCCCATGCTTTCATTTTGCTAGCATCATTCCTGCATCTTACCGGCAAGCATCGTGGTTGAGATACCACAGCCACCGCAGCAGGGGCCTCGCCTGCTGCCATAAGGGTCCGGGAAAGTCCGGCTTGTGCCTTTGCGGGAGTACAAAGGCGATGCTCGCCGGTATATGGCAGATCCGTTCCCCTTGTCAAGTACAAATTTCGCGCTGACCCGCTAGGTGTAGCCGATCGACTGCACCTGGCGGGTCAGCTGCATTTTTCCTCTTGCATTCTGTAACCGATTGTAATACTATCTCTATCGGAAACTATTATTCGCGTTTGAAAGGGCGCCTCATCAGTCAGCCTTCGGCTGACAGCTTCCCCGGAGGGGAAGCCTACAAGGAAGGAGATTGAAATGCAGTACAAAAAGCCAGAATATTGCGCCATGATCGAGGAGTACATCAACAGCTATCGCAATCGGCAGGGCTCCGCCCCCTCTGTCCGCGAGATCGCCGCGGGTGTGGGCCTCGCCGTGAGCACGGTTTCCAAGTACCTGTCCTACATGCGCCAAAACGG
>JAUNNC010000039.1 GCA_030531585.1 Eubacteriales bacterium
CGACCGCGATCTCTTTGAAGACGCCTGGGCCCGCCAGCGCCGCGAGCATGTCCGCTACCGCGCCAAAAACCGCGCGGTCGGGATCGAGAAGGGCTTCTTTCTCTGCCCCGTCTGCGGAAAGCTCGGGACCATCCGCGGCGTCGGGAACGAGATCACCTGCGGCTGCGGGTGGAAGGTGCAGTATACCGAGGAGGGCTTCCTCGATCCGCCGCAGCCCTTCGAGACCCTGGCCGAGTGGGACGCCCGGCAGAAAAAGACGCTGACTGACATGGACTTCCCGCCGAACGAGGCCGTCTTCTCCGACGGCGGCACGACGCTCCGCCGCATCGGGAGCGGACACGGGGAGAAAGTGCTCGCGGCCGGGACGCTCACACAGTATCCCGATGCGCTCGTCTGCGGCGAGCGGCGCTTCCCGCTCCCGGACATCGCCAATATGGCAATGGTCAAGGCCAACATCCTGCTGTTCTCGGTGGGAGACGAATACTATGAGATCCGCGCGGACAGAGAGCTCTGCCTGAGGAAGTATCTGCTCTTCCGGCAGACCCGCACCTGATACAAGCGCCGCGCTGCGCGGCAGAACGGAGATAAAAAAATGGACTACTCGGCAGCGAACACATCCCTTTGGAACATCATCATCCAGCTCGGCCTGATTGCCGGCGCCATCCTCGCGGCCAACGCCCTGCGGACCAAGGTGCGCGTGATCCGGCAGGCCATGATGCCCGTCGCCGTCATGGCCGGCTTCCTGCTCCTGATCCTCAAGTATGTCGGGATCGTGTACATCGACGGGGAGATCATGGAGATCCTCGTCTACCATGGCATCGCCCTCGGCTTCATCGCCATGAGCCTGCGCGTGCCCGACAAGACCGCCAACCGCAAGGATCAGGCGGCGCTCAAATCCGGCGCGATCATCGTCAGCACCTATATGGTGCAGGCGCTCACTGGCCTCGCCATCAGCATGCTGCTGGGCTTTACGCTGATGCCCGGCCTGTTCAAGGCCGCCGGTATCCTGCTGCCCATGGGCTACGGACAAGGCCCGGGCCAGGCGAACAACGTCGGCACCAGCTACCAGAACCTCGGCTTCGCCGGCGGACGCAGCTTCGGCCTCGCCATCGCCGCGGCCGGCTATCTCTGCGCCTGCATCGTCGGCGTCATCCTGCTCAATGTCCTGGCGAAGCGCGGCAGCGTCAGCGGCAAGAAGAAGGAAAACGACGACCACCTCGGCGTGGACTTCTTCCAGGACCTCAACGAGCTGCCCGTGTCCGACTCCATCGACCGCCTGTCGGTGCAGTTTGCGATGGTGCTGGTGACCTACGCGGTCACGTTCTTCGCCACCTGGGGGCTGACCTCCGGCCTGTCCGCCATCTCGGAGGGGCTGGGGAAGACCCTCAACACCCTGCTGTGGGGCTTCAACTTCATCATCGGCTCCGCCATCGCCATCCTGCTGCGCGCCCTGCTGGAGAAGGGACGCAGGGCCGGGATCATCGTGCGGCAGTACCAGAACAACTACCTGCTCAACCGTATCTCCGGCTTCTTCTTTGATATCATGATCGTCGCGGGCGTCTCCTCCATCAACATCGAAGACCTCAGCGGTCTCTGGCTGCCCTTCGTGCTGATCGCCGCCGCGGGCGGTGTGATTACCTGGCTCTTCCTCAAGAAGGTCTGCAGATGGGCCTACCCGGACTACTACTATGAGGGCCTGATCTCCATGTACGGCATGATGACCGGCACCATCTCCTCCGGCATCCTGCTGCTGCGCGAGATCGACAGCGACCTGCGCACCCCCGCCGCCAACAACCTCGTCAGCGGCAGCAGCGTCGGCATCATCCTCGGCGCGCCGGTGCTGGTGCTGGTCAGCCTCGCGGCGAAGTCCGATCTGATGACCGGCGTCGTGATGCTCATCGCCGCCGTCTATCTGACAGCGCTGCTGCTCCTGCTGCGCCGCGTCAGCTTCGGCAAAAAGAAAAAGAACTGAAAAGAAAGACGACGGCCCCGCTCCGAAAAAGGAGCAGGGCCGTCGCCTTTCATGGGGATCAGAAGAAAAAGATCATCACGATCACGAGGAAGATGACGCCGGGGATGCCGAAGACCCCGGAGATCAGACAGGTCACGAGGTTGACGGGGATGTAAAAGTTGAAGAAGCCGCCGACAAAGTTCGCAAGGAACAGCAGCAGAAAGCCGATGAGCGCGTTGAGCAGCAGCTTGAAGATGAGCTTGATCGGCGCGGTCAGGATCTTGATCAGCACGTAGAGCGCGACAACGATCCCCGCGATCAGCAGAATGTTGGTAATCATGTCCATAGGTTCCCTCCCAATACTTGCCTGTTTATTCGCCCCCGCCGCGGAGAAACTAAGAGCGGACAATCTTCCGGCGGACGAGACAGAGACAGTCCGAAACGTGTTCCGTATGCTTATATGGATACAACGAAACCGAAAGAATGTCAAGCGGAGGGAGAGTTTTCGGGAAAAAGAAAATATCCCCCGCGGGACGGGCTGCGCAGGCGGCCCGTCCTTTTGCCGTGTCCCGGCGCGGGACGAAAAGGGCCCTGGACGTCTGATGCGTCCGGGGCCTTTTCGTCAGGGCGGAGCGTTCAGCGGTTGGCGAGCAGCAGGGAGAGCAGCGTCGCGCCGTTGAGCGCGGCGTCCTGTTCGGCCTTCTGCTCCTGCTTTTTCTTCTTGCCGAGCAGCGCCCCGAGCAGACCGTTGCCCTTGGGCTTGGCGGAGACGGGCCCGGGCTTCGCGCCGCCGAGCATGGCCACAATGTCGCTCAGATCGAGCCCGTCGCTGAGGTCGACCTTGCCCGCACCGGAGGAAGCCGCGCCGGCGGAGGCGGCGGACAGGACGCTCAGAAGAGCGGGGGCAATGCCGCTGAGCACCGACGAGACCTGCTGCTGGCTCAGACCGCTCTGGCTGGAGAGGGAGAGGAGACTTGCGTCCTTCTCCTTGCCGAGGATGTGGCCGATGATCTTCGCACCGTCGGCCGTGTCGGCCTCGGCGATCTGCTGCTGCATGGTCTTTTTGCTGGTGTGCTGCGTCAGCGCACCGAGCAGGGAGGCCGCGCCCTCCTTGTTGGAGGCGTTGCGGGTCAGCATCTTGAGCAGCAGGGGCAGCGCCAGCGGGAGCAGCTTCTTGAGCTGCTTCTCGTTCAGCCCGGTCTTTCGGGCCAGCGCCTTGAGCGCGCCGTCGGCGAGCAGAGCCTTGAGAATTACACCGAGTAGATTCATATCGTACCTCCTGATTGTCAAAGTGGGGTTTTCCGTGTCGACAGTATACTACACCCGGCCGAAAAATGCACGAAAAGTTTTTTAAAAAAGAGGTGCTTGACGCGGATGGGTTAATTTGTATAATTATAGTAGAAGACTGCTTTTTCGGGGAGCTTCGCGCATGGGCGGGACGAAAACGGCAAAACCGGATATCATGCACACGGTCTCGGAGACGATCGTGCGCGGACGTTTCGTGATTCTGCTGCTGTTTCTGGCAGCGGCGGTCTACTGCGCCTTCTCGGTCGGAAGGGTGAAGGTCAACTCCGACCTGACCTTTTTCCTGCCCCCGGAGACGGAGACCCGGCGCGGCCTGACGATCATGGAGGAGGAGTTCGTCACCTACGCCTCGCAGGACGTGATGATCTCAAACATCACCTGGGAGCGGGCCGCTGCGCTGCGCGACAGAATCGAGGAACTGGACGGGGTGATCTCGGTCTCCTTCGACGATACCGCCGCGCACTATACCAGCGCCTCGGCGCTGCTGTCCATCGCCTTCTCGGGGACCGAGAAGGACGGCGCGGTCAGGGAGGCCAAGGAGCAGATCGCCGAGATGCTGGCGCCGTACGACACCTATACCTACTCGATGGATCTCGCAAGCTACTCCGAGCAGCTCGCCGGGGAGATGGTCGGGGTCATCCTGATCGCCGTCGCCGTGATCGTGGCGATCCTGCTGTTCACCTCCCGCAGCTATTTTGAGGTCGTCATCTTCTTTATCGTCTTCGTGTTCGCGGCGCTGCTGAATATGGGGACGAATTTCTGGCTGGGGGAGATCTCCACCATCACCAACTCCATCGCCGTCATCCTCCAGCTTGCGCTCGCCATCGACTACGCCATCATCTTCTCTCACCGCTATCAGGACGAAACCCTGGTCCACGACTCCTATCGGGAGGCGCTGGTCGACGCGCTGGCCAAATCCATCATCGAGATCTCCTCGTCCAGCCTGACCACCGTGGCCGGGCTCGTGGCGCTGATGCTGATGCAGTTCCGGCTGGGGCGCGACCTCGGCACGGTGCTGGCCAAGGGCATCGTCTGCTCGCTGCTGACGGTGTTCTTGCTGATGCCGGGGCTCATCATGTTCTTCCCCCGGGCCATCCGCCGCAGCGCGCACCGGAGCCTGATCCCCGATATCCGTCCCTGGGGCGGCTTCCTCATGCGCAGCGGCTTCTGCTTCGTGTGGCTGTTCCTGCTGGCGCTGCCGCCGGCGGTCCGCTGGTCGGGCATGACCACCTACGCCTTCAACGACAGCTCGGTGTCCGAGCTCGTCTACAACGAAAACCGCGCCGCCATGCACAAGATCACCGACACCTTCGCGCATTCGACCTATATCGCGCTGCTGGTGCCGGCGGAGAACTTTCCGTACGAAAAAGAGATCCTGCGCGAGGCGGCGGAGCTGCCGGAGATCCGCACGGCCCTCGGTCTCGCCAACATCGAGATCGGGGACGGCCATGTGCTCACGGACTCCTTTACGCCGCGGATGTTCGCCGAGCTTGTGGACATCCCGGCCGAGGAGGCGCGCCTGCTGTTCCAGGCCTACGGGCTGCGCCACGAGGAGTATCAGGCGATCTTCAACGCGGCCGAGACCTACGAGGTCCCGCTGGTGGATCTGCTGCTGTTCCTGTTCGATCTGACGGACCGCGGGGTCGTGACGCTCGATGAGGCGCAGCAGAGCGAGATGGACGCGCTGCGTCCCACACTGCAGATGGGACTCGACCAGCTGCGGGGAGAGCACTACAACCGTCTGGTCTTTACCGCGGACGTCCCGGTGGAGGGGGAGGAGAGCAGCGCGCTGGTCGAGAGCCTGCGGGCCCTGGCCGAACGGTATTACGGCAGGGGGACGGTGCTCGTGATCGGGGACGTGACCAGCGCCCGCGACCTGCATGACTCCTATACCGGGGACTCCAGACTCATCAGCCTGCTGACCATCGGCTTCGTGTTCACGATCCTGCTGTTCACCTTCCGGACGGTGGCGGGCTCGGCCATCCTGGTCTTCGTCATCCAGGGGAGCATCTGGATCAACTTTTCTTTCCCCTACCTGCTGGGCCACAGGCCCTCGTTCGTGACCAGCATGATCGTCTCGGCCATCCAGATGGGCGCGACCATCGACTACGCCATCGTGCTGATGAACCGCTATCAGGTGCTCAAGGCGTCGATGCCGAAGAAGGAGGCCATGCGCGAGGCCGTCAACCAGAGCTTTCCGACGGTGCTGACCTCCGGGGCGATCATGAGCATCGCGGGACTGCTGATCGCCTACCGGGTCAGCGACGTCTATGTCAACCACATCGGTCTCGCCGTCGGGCGCGGCGCGGCCATCTCCGTGCTGCTGGTGCTCACCGTGCTGCCGCAGCTGCTGGTGCTGCTGGACGGCGCGGTGGAGAAAACGCGCTTTCATCTGGATCTGACCGGAGGTGATACGGAATGAGACGGCTGTTTTCGGCGACCCTCGCGCTGCTGCTCCTGTTTGGCGCGGCGCTGCCGATCCGCGCCCTCGCGGAGGAGGCGCCCGGGGAGGACAAGCCGGTCGTGCTCGACTCCCGCGAGGCCTTCCTCGCCTTCGCGGAGGCCTGCTGTGAAGAGAGCTATTCGCTCGGCCGCGTGTTTGAGCTTGCCTGCGACGTCGATCTGGCCGGGACGGGCTTTGAACCCATCGCGTATTTTGCGGGGACGCTGAAGGGCAACGGCCATACGGTCAGCGGCCTGAGCGTGACGCGGGCGGGCTCGCGCATGGGACTGTTCCGCCGCACGGGACAGCAGGCGGCGATCTATGACCTGAACGTCGCCGGGGCCGTACTCCCCGCGGGCACACGCCAGAGCATCGGCGGACTGGTCGGCGAGCATGCGGGCAGCCTCGTCTCCTGCAGCTTCTCGGGCGAGGTCTCCGGCGTCTCCGACGTGGGCGGCGTCGTGGGCCGCAATACCTCGACGGGCCGCGTGTCGGGCTGCCGCTTCCGCGGGAGCGTCACGGGCGAGCATCAGGTCGGCGGCATCGCGGGGAAGAACGAGGGCGTGCTCGCACAGTGCGTGAACAGCGGCTCGGTCAACACCGTGCCCGTTACCCCGTCGGGCGAGTTTCACTTTGATCTCTCAGCCCTCAGTCAGGATGATTTTCTCAACATCAGCAACATCGGCGGGATCGTCGGGGAGAACCCGGGCGTGACGATGGGCTGCACCAACCGCGGAAGCGTCGGCTATCACTTTTACGGCTATAACGTCGGCGGCGTCTGCGGCAAATGCGAGGGCTTCCTGCAGGCGTGCGAGAACACGGCCGCCGTCGAGGGCCGCCGGGACGTCGGCGGCGTCTGCGGACAGCTCGTCCCCTTTTCACAGTGGGACCTGTCCAAAGGGAAGCTCGACGATCTGGAGGGCAGCCTGCTCACCCTGCAGGGAATGCTCGACAACGCGTCCCGGGACGCGGCCGCGCTCGGCGACAGCATGGCCGACGAGATCGCCAGGATGCAGGAGCAGTGCGACGCCGCCTATGCCGCTCTGGGCAGCCTGATGGAAGGGATGGACGACCCGGAGATCAACCCCGGGAGCTCCGTGCATATCGATCCCGAGACAGGCGAGATCGTCATCGAGGGGGGACAGCTCTTCCAGGCCGATATGACGGAGATGAGCGAAGCGCTGAACAATCTGCGCGCGGAATCCGCCGCGATGATGATGGAGGCGGGCGGCGCCGCGGGCGTCGTCGGAGAGGATGGGGGTCGTGTTCAACAACCTGTCCGGCGTCGCGGACGGCGTGGCCAATGTGCGCAGCGAAACCGTCGACCTCTCCGCGGACGAGACCTATGACCACGACACGGCCGCCATCGACGGCTGCGTGAACAAGGGGGCGGTGGAGGCGGAGAACCACGCCGGCGGCATCGTCGGCACCGTCGCCTTCGAGCTGGACTTCGACATGGAGGACCGGCTGGACATTTCCCGCCTCCTGGTGTCAGACTCCAAGCACTACCTCTTTGCCGCCGTCCGCGGCTGCCGGAGCTTCGGCGCGGCTGCGGTGAAGGAGGAGGGCGCGGGGTGCATCGGAGGCACGGTGGACGTCGGCTGCATAGCGGACTGCGTGGGGCTCGGCGAGGCGCGCAGCCAGAACGGAGACTATGTGGGCGGCATCGTCGGGCGCTCGAGAGGCACGGTGCGCGCCTGCTGGTCGCGCGCGGCTCTCAGCGGCCGGCGCTATGTGGGCGGTACCGCCGGCCTCGGGACGGATCTGCTCCGCTGCCGGAGCTGGGCCCACATCGAGAGTGCCGAGGAATATCAGGGCGCGGTGGCGGGCTGGACGGAAGGGAAGGTCGAGGACAATCTGTATGTCCCGGATGCCCCGGCGGGCGTCGACGGCGTCAGCTTCATCGGCCAGAGCCGGGAGGTCCCGGCCAGCGAGCTGCTGCAGGAGGACGGAGTACCGCAGGACTTTGACCATATCACGCTGCGCTTTGTGGTCGAGGGCGAGGTCGTGCAGACGCTCGAGCTGCCCTTCGGCGGGAGCGTGGAAGAGCTGCCGGAGGTCCCCAACCGGGATGCGCGCTACTGGAAATGGGACGACTTTGACCGGGAGCATCTGTATTACAGCCGCAGCATCGAGGGGAAATATTATGCGCCGAACAGCACGCTCTCGTCCGGCGGCGAGATCCCGCTGTTTCTTGTGGAGGGCATGTTCTATGAGGGACAGGACCTCACCGTGCTGGAGAAGCAGGCGAACATCGAGGGGCAGGAGCTCCTCGGCGCGTGGACGCTCTCGGTCGGCGATTACGACGGCACGCTCATCGTGCGGCTGTACGCCCCGGACGGGGGACAGGTCTACCGCCTTGCGGCGGACGGAACGGCAGAGCCTCTGGAAGCCTCGCGCGACGGCCGTTATCTGGTCTTCGCGCTGGAAAACGGGGGCACGCTGGCCTGTACGCGCGCGCAGGCGCCGTCTTCCGCAGGCCGGACCGCTGCGGTCGGCGCGGCAGCGGCGGGCGCGGCCGTGATCGTGCTGCTCCTGCGGCGCAGGAAGAAAAAACAGAGCGCGGCTTCGGAGACGGAGCCCGAAGGCTGAGAGTTCGTTTTGACAGAAAAAGACGGCGGGAGCATGAGCTCCCGCCGGAGACTGCAGACAAGCCCCTGCAAACCGGGCCGGATCTGCACTATTGTCCGTAAAAATCGAGAAAACGCTTCGTCTGCTCCCGCTTCGGCTCGCTCAGGACCTCGGCGCTGTCGCCCTGCTCGATGAGCGCGCCCTGATGCAGAACGATCACGCGGTCCGCGATGCGCCGCGCCTGGGAGATGCTGTGCGTGATCAGAACGAGCGCGCAGTCCTGCGCCCTGCAGGCCTCCTGCATGAGCTTTTCGGAGGCGAGCGTGGACTCCATGTCCATGGCGGTCGTCGGCTCGTCGAGGATCAGCAGATCATAGCGCCGCATCAGGATGCGGCAGAGGGCCATGCGGGCCGTCTCGCCGCCGGAGAGCTTCTTTGCGCTCTGCTTCGCCAGCGCCTCGATGCCCAACGCCTTCATCAACTCCCTCGCGCGGGCGGGGTCGTTCCCGTTTTGAAGGATATTCTTCTCCGTGCTCATGCGGAAGGGGAAGCTCTTCTGCGCCAGGTAGCCGACGGAGACGCCGGAGAGGATCGGCTTTTTGTCGTCCGCGCGCTCGATCCCCGCCAGCACCTTTGCAAAGGTCGATTTGCCACTGCCGTTCGGGCCGATGACCGCGGTGATCCGGCCCGTCGGGAGCTCCAGTTCCGGCAGGGAGAGCACAACGCGCTTGTTGTAGGTCTTGGTAAAGGCAGTCGTCCTCATCGGCTCAGCCTCCCCTGCATCAGGCTCAAGATGACGTTCACCAGCAGCGAGAGCGTCAGCAGGATGAGGCCCAGCGCGACGCCCAGTGTAAAGCTGCCGCGGTTGGTGTACATCATGATCGCCGTCGTCATCACGTTCGTCTTCCATGCGATCGCGCCGCCGACCATCGCCACCGCGCCGACCTCGGCGATCGCGCGGGCAAAGGAGAGCAGATAGGCCGAGAAGATCGAATACAGGCATTCGTTGATCAAAAGCCGGTATTCTCTCATGCGCCCGAAGCCCAGCCCCCTGGCCGTCTCCCGCAGCGCGGGCGCGGTGTCCGCCACAAAGGTCTCCATGACGCCGATGATGACGGGCGTGATGAGCACGACCTGCGCGAGGATCATCAGCTTGACCGTAAAGAGCAGATGGAGGCTCCGAAACGGCCCGACGCCGGAGAAGAGCATGTAGAACAGCAGGCCGCAGACCACCGGGGGCATGCCGATCAGCGTGCGGTTCAATACCAGCAGCAGCTTCCGACCGGGAAAGCCCTCCGCCCCGAGCAGGATCCCGAGAGGCACGCCGATCAGCAGCGCGAGGATTGAGCTGGTCAGGCAGACTCTGGCCGTGGTCGACAGGATATTCAAAAGCTCGGGATCGGCCGAGAGGATCAGCTCGACCGCCTTACGGATGGATGCGCCCATACTTGTCCCCCTATCACCCCCGCGGGGCGCTTCCCCCGGCGGGGGAAGCAGGATTTGAGAATAGCCGTGGAGCTTGCCTCCACGGCTATTATTCTATCTGATGTTCGGATGAGAATCAAGCCATGACGCCGTCATTGGCGACGAAGGTCAGGAAGGTCGCCTTGTCGGTGAGGATGTAGGCGCCCATCTCCTCGGCCATGACCAGGCAGGCGCCCATGCCGGTGTTCGCGGAGATGTACCAGTCGGTGTAATCCTTGAAGCTCTCGGCCTCCGCGGTGATGCCCAGCTCCTCGGGCCAGAGGCTGAGCTCCTTCGTGTGTGTGCCGGAGCCGTCGCCGCGGGAGATGAAGGTGTACTTTCCGTCCGCGATCGCCTTGAAGGCGGCCTTGACGTCGGCGGCGTCCTTCACGCCCGCCGGGTCGGCGGAGGGACCGCAGAGCACGAAGAAGTTGTACATGTAGTTCAGCCGCTCGTTCTCCATCCCGTCAATCACATAAGAGAAGCCGTCGGCGATGAAGGCCTCCTCCTGCTTCTTGGAGTGCACGAAGATCAGGTCGGCGTTGCCCATTTTGGCGTTGGCGATGGACTTGCCGGTACCCGCGGAGTAGACCTCGACCTCATAGCCGTACTTCTCCTCGAAGATGGGCAACAGGTAGCCCAGCAGGCCGGAGTCGTTGACGGAGGTGGTGGTGGACAGGCGGATCCGCCTGGTCTCCTCGGTGGCGGCGGGGATCTCGGCGGTGGAGATGGGGCGGCCGTCCTTGAGGTAGAACAGATACTCGCCGTACTGGTCAAAGCCGTAGTTCGCGGCCAGCGTCTGGCCCTCCTCGGAGAGCAGCCAGTTGATCAGCGCGGCGGCACCCACGCAGTTGATCGCCACGTCGCTGACCGGATTACCGTCGGCGTCGACCCAGGGCGCGTCGGGGTTGACGGCCAGCAGGCTGTAGTTGTTGATCATGGCGTCGTCCGCTTCCTTGAGGATGCAGGTGTCGACGACCAGCGCGGGCGCCTCGGGGGCGGCCGCCTGCTGACCGCAGGCGCAGAGCGCAAGGACCATCACGAGCGCCAGCAGCAGGGATACGATCTTCTTCATGTTCTTTCCTCCATACACAAAAAATACCTCTTCCCGGAACCTGCGGGCGCGGCAAAACCGCTCCGACTCCGTTTCCGGAAAGAGGCTCGTCCACCGCTTTCACAAAAGCGTATTTCGACTGTCGCATTTTAGCATAATCATGGCGCTTTTTCAATCTTCTCCGGCAAGTCCTTGTGCCAAACGGGACGAAATGATATGAAATCATACGGCAAGCCGCCGCCCGACCGGGCTGCCGATGCTCGCGCCCTCCGTGCGTCAAAGCGCTCCATCTTCAAAAGACGTCGATGATCTCGCCGGGACGGTCGAGCGCGTAACCGCCCATGGCCTCGATGCGCCGCCTGAATTCCTCGCTTTTCAGCGTGCGGACAAGCTCGCGGACCATGCCGGTGTTCCACACCTTTTCGGGGATCAGCAGATCGTACTCCTCCACGCAGATGGGGAGGAAGTCGAGCTCGTAGAGCTTTGCTGTGGAGTAAATGCCCATCCCGGCGTCGGCCGAGTCGCCCGCGATCTGCACCGCCACAGAGTTGTGGGTCAGCTCCTCGCGCTCGTAGCCGTAGATCCTGTCGCGGTCCACAGCGTATTTGTCGCAGAGGTAATCCATCAGCACGCGGGTGCCGGAGCCCTTCTGCCGGTTTACATAACGCACACCATCCCGCGCGATATCGGCAAAGGACGTGATGCCGAGCGGGTTGCCCTTCTGCAGCATCAGGCCCTGCTGACGGCCCACACAGCGGATGAGGACCACGCCGCCGTGCGGGAAATACTTTCGGATAGTCGCGCGGTTGTATTCGCCCGTCGCGGTGTCCAGCAGATGGATGCCCGCGGCGTGCGCCTCCCCCCGCCGCACGGCCATGATGCCGCCCATCGAGCCGACGTGCGCCGAAGAGAGGAACAGGCGACGATCCTCCCGGTGAATCAGATCGGCCAGCTCGTCGAGCAGCGGGTCGTGGCTGCCGATGACGACCAGCGTGTTTTTGAGCCGCTGTTTCTCTCTCAGCAGGCGGACCCGGACCTCCTCTCCGGCGGTGTAGCCCTCGGTCCCCTGCGGGACCTCGAGCATGCCGTCCGCCTTCATGAAGGAGGACACGACGCCGCTGCCTCTCGGCAGGGGGGAGGCCATGAGCGTATCGCCCACGTAGCCCATGCGCACGCGCACAAATTCCTGGTATTTCAGGCCCGAGACGACGGGCCGCGTGAGCTTGGCCCGGGTACGGGTGCCGCCGTCCGTCTCCCGGCCGTACCAGCGGTCGATCAGGGGGCGCAGCAGCTCGTCGATGACGATGATGCCGGAGACCGGGTAGCCGGGCACGCCGAGGATCGGCACCGCGCCCCGGTAGCCGAGGATGGCGGGCTTGCCGGGCTTGATGGCGATGCCGTGGTATAAGACCTCTCCGACCTCGCGCACGGCGCTGACAGACCAATCGTCCCGTCCCGCGGAGGAGCCCGCGTTGAGGATCACCATGTCGCACTCCGCGGCAGCTTTATCGAGCATGTCCCGGATCTGATCGTACTTGTCCGGCACGATGGGATAGGTTTTTGCCTCGGCACCCCAGGAGGCGAGCATGGCGGAGAAGATGGAGGAATTGAACTCCATGATGTCGCCGGGCTTGGGATTGGTGCAGGGCGGGACGATCTCGTCCCCCGTGGGGATGATGCCGACCACAGGCTTTGCCAGCACCTCCAGCTCCAGCACACCGCCAGCGATCATGGCCCCGATAGCGGCGGGCGTGATCTCCGTGAAGCCCGGCAGGATCATCTCGCCCGCGCAGACGTCCTCGCCGATCTGGCGGATGTGCTGCCAGGGCGCGGCAGGCGCGTGGATGGTGACGCTGCCGTCGTCGTTTCGGACGAGCTCCTCGACCATGATGACCGCGTCGCAGCCCGCGGGGATCGGGTCGCCCGTGTCCACGACCGTGAATTGCCCCTCGCGGAGCGTGACGGGCGTGGTGTCCGTCGCGCCGAAGCTGTCGCGGGCGCACAGGGCGACGCCGTCCATGGCGCTGCAGGCGTAATGCGGGGCGTTGATGTGGGCGTAGACCGCCCTGGCTGTGATGCGCCCATAGGCGTCCTGCACGCGGATGCGCTCGGTACGGGGGGCAAAGCCGTGCTCGATCAGCGTCCGCAGGTACTCCTTCTTCGCCTGCTCGAGCGGCACGTTCGTCAAATAGGTAAAAGCCATGTTCTGTTCTCCTCAATTCCAAAAAACATCTACTTCCGCGCCCCTGGGCAGGCCCTCGCAGTCGCGGCCGATCACCAGATAAGCGTCCGCACCGGCGAGCTGCGTGATGAGCCCGGACTTGGAGCGTATGGGCGTCGCCGTCAGCCTGCCGTCAGTCTCTTCCAACCGGCAGGCGTTGAGCTGCATCCTGCCGTGGTTGGCGTTGAGGCTTTCCGAAAGCACCGCACGCACCGGCCAGTTCCGCAGCGTTCTGCCCTCCAGCCGTGCCAGCAGCGGAAGCACAAAGAGCCTTGCCACAAAGTAGGCCGCGACCGGGTGGCCGGGCAGACCGATCAGGGGCTTGTTGCCCGCGTTGGCGAGGATCGTCGGCTTGCCGGGCTTGACGGCGATGCCGTGCAGCAGCAGCTCGCCCAGCTCGCCGAGGATGCGGCAGGCGGCGTCCTTGACGCCCGCGCTGCTGCCGCCCGAGAGGAGCACCGCGTCGCAGCTTTCCGCCGCGGCTTTGGTCTTCTCCCGCAGCAGCTTCTCGTCGTCCGTGACGATGCCGAAATCCACGGCCTCCACGCCGCAGCCGCGCAGCAGCGCCGCAAGCATCGGGCTGTTGACGTCCCGTACCTGACCCGGCCCGGGCTTTTGATCGGCGGGCACCAGCTCATCCCCCGTGGAGATCACGCCCACGCGCAGCCGCGGCCGCACCGGCACCTCCGTTTTCCCGACGGCGGCCAGCGCGCCGATGTCCTGCGCCTTGAGCACACGCCCCGCTTTCAGGACGGTCTTGCCGGGGAACACGTCGTCCCCGCGGAAGATCAGGTTCATGCCGGGTGCGCCGGGCTTGAGGATGCCGATGGTGCCGTCGCCGTAGTCCTCGGTAAACTCGATCATGACCGCGCAGTCGCAGGGCGCGGGGATCGCGCCGCCGGTCGGCACATAGACGCAGGCGTCCCGCGGCACGGGCATTTCCGCGCCCTCGCCCATTTTCACCTCGCCGACGAGGTTCAGGATCGCGGGAATCGCGTCCGAGCAGCCGAAGGTGTCCTTTGCACGGCAGGCGTAGCCGTCCACCGTCGAGCGGTCAAAGTCCGGGACGTATTCTTCGGCCTTGACATCCTCGGCCAGCACGCGGCCGAGCGCTTCCGCGAGGGGAACGGTCTCCGTGCGGCCGAGGGGCTTGAATTCCGTTTCGATCAGCCGGAGGACCTCCTCCGGCGTTTTCACTTCCAGCATGGCTTATACCTCCGCTGCGATCCTGCCCAGATCGCGGTAGTCGTTCCCGGAGAAGGGCAGGATCTCCTTTTTGAAGGCTTCGGAGCGCAGGATCTCCAGCAGGGTCTCACCCTCGTCCGTCTCCAGAAATTCCCTGTGGACGGCCAGATCATAGCGTTCCTGCAGCAGGGGGATGAAATCGAGCCCCTCGATCTGGCGGGAGATGCGCTCGGTCCCGACGGCGAGATCCGCCTCGCCCGCCGCAATGGCCGCGGCCATGGTCAGATGGGACTTCATCTCGCGCTCATAACCGGCGACCATGCGCTTGTCCAGACCCATCCGGTGCAGCTGCCCGTCGAGCAGGACCCGGGCGCTGGAGCCGGGGCGGCGGTTGAGGATCGAAATGTCCCGCCGGGCCAGATCCCGCCAGCCGCGGATCTCCTTGGGATTGCCGGAGGCCACGTAAAAGCCCTGCGTCCGATACGAAATGTTGATCAGCACAGCCGGGACGCCGGGCAGCAGCTTTTTCACAAAGGGCACGTTGAAGCTCTTCTCCGCCGCGTCGTAGAGATGACAGGCCGCGGCGTCCACACGCCCCTCGTATAGGGCGAGAAGCCCCTCGAAGCTGTTGAGATAGACGCGCTGCGCGGAGACGTCCCGCTGATGCAGGAAGCTCGCGAGGATATCCAGCACGACGTCCTGACCGGAGAGGATCAGCCGGCCCTTGTCCTCCTGCCGGGGATGCAGCAGCTCGCTCTGCAGCTCGACACGCCTGACCGGCTGCACGCTCCGCTCATGGCGGGAGCGGGCGATATAGGCGTCCACGTCGTCCTGCGTGAAGCGCACCTTGCGGCCGATCTGATACGAGTTGATCTCTCCCCGGCGGATCAGTTCGTAGATCGTGGACTTGCTCACATGCAGGATCTGCGCGACCTCCTGGGTGGACAGGCTTTTGCTCTGCGCCATACATAGTTCACTTCCTGTTTGTCAGTGTCGTGTTCGCTGTTATTATACCTGTTGGATCAACAGTTAACAAGCCGCAGACGAAAGCTTCTTCCGTCCGATTTCATATCGTTTCGTATCAGTTCGCACGAACATTGCTCTCGTTTCCGGTGCGAACCGTTGTTTCTGGTATCATTTCACACGGAAAAACAGGGCTTTTCTCCCGCTGCGGCGCTGAACCGCTATAATGTAGTCAGTGGAAAAGAGCAGCCCTTACGAATTATTAACCGACGAAATACAGGAGGTATTTTCATGAGCAACGCTTACTACGAAAAAATCGCCAGAATCAACCTGAGCACGGGGGAGATCAAGACCGAGCCCCTGGATCTCGCGCTTGCCAGGAAGTTCATCGGCGGCCGCGGCCTCGGCACCAAGATCCTCTACGATGAGGGCGTCGCCGCCGTCGATCCGCTGAGCCCGGACAACAAGCTCGTCTACATCACCGGCCCCATGACCGGCTCCAACTCTCCCTCCTCCGGCCGCTACATGGTCGTGACCAAGTCCCCGCTGACCGGCATGATCGCCTGCGCCAACTCCGGCGGCATCTGGGGCGCCAAGCTGAAGTTCGCCGGCTGGGACGCGCTGATCGTCGAAGGCGTCGCCCCCGAGTGGAGCTACCTCTACATCGAGGACGACAAGATCCAGATCCTCGACGCCGGGGAGTATCTCGGCGTTCTGAGCGAAGAGCTCGACGACAGGCTCAAGGAAAAGCACGGCGCGGACTGCTCCGTTCTGAACATCGGCCCCGCGGGCGAGAAGCAGGTCCTGCTTGCCTCGGTCATGAACGACAAGGACCGCGCCGCCGGCCGTTCCGGCACCGGCGCCGTCATGGGCAGCAAGAAGCTCAAGGCCATCGTCGTCAAGGCCGGCCGCAAGCAGCTTGACGTGATCGCGGATGTGGAGGCGCTGAAGGAGGCCAACAGGAACTGCCTCAAGATCATGACCGACAATCCGCTCACCGGCGCGGGTCTGCGCGCCCTCGGCACGGCCTCCCTCGTCAACGTCATCAACGGCATCGGCGCCCTGCCCACCAAAAACTGGCAGGAGAGCTACTGCCCCACCGCCGACCAGTTCTCCGGCGAGACGCTGGCCGAGAAGTATCTGGTCAAGCCCGGCGCCTGCTTCCACTGCCCGATCGCCTGCGGCCGCATCATCGAGCATGACGGCAAGATCATCGGCGGCCCCGAGTACGAGCCGCTGTGGGCCTACGGCAGCGACTGCGGCAACGATGACCTCCACGCCATCGACGAGGCCAACCGCCTCTGCAACGAGTACGGCCTGGACGCCATCGGCGTGCCCTGCACCATCGCCGCGGCCATGGAGCTCTACCAGAACGGCTGCATCAAGGAAGAAGACTGCGCCGGCGTTCCCCTCGAGTGGGGCAGCACGAAGGCCATCATCGAGTGGACCCGCCGCATGGGCGATCCCAAGACCGAGCTGGATTGGCTCATGTCCTCCGGCTCCGCTCGTCTGTGCGAGCACTACGGCCACCCCGAGTTCTCCATGAGCGTCAAGAAGCAGGAGATCCCCGCCTACGACGCCCGCGCCATCCAGGGCATCGGCATCAACTATGCCACCGCCAACTGCGGCGCCGCCCACGTGCGCGGCTACATGATCGCGCCCGAGGTCCTCGGCATCCCCGCGCAGCTGGACCGCACCGTCACCGATGAGAAGGCCGGCTGGGCCAAGACCTTCCAGGATCTGACCGCCGCCATCGACTCCATGGGCACCTGCCTGTTCACCTCCTTCGC
>JAUNNC010000040.1 GCA_030531585.1 Eubacteriales bacterium
TAGACAAAAGAGGTTTCTTTCATGGTGGAGACGGAGGGATTCGAACCCTTGACCTTACGGATGCGAACCGTACGCTCTCCCAGCTGAGCTACGCCCCCAAATGCTGTTTTTGCTGACAGCTTTTGTATTATAGCACACTTTCTGATTTTGTAAAGAAAAATTTTCATTGAAATCGTGGGTATCTTGTAGTATAGTATCACCGTGACTTTTGACAAGGCTGCACTAGTTGGGGAGCCAGCGGTGCCCTGTAACCTGCAATCCGCTACAGCAGGGATGAATTCCCGGACGAGGATATGCTCTGTGCCGTCTGACACCGGTAAGCAGCGTTGAAGATCCGGTCCCGCGCAACGGAAACCCGTGAACCATGTCAGGCGGGGAACCGAGCAGCATTAAGCGGTGCTTTTCGTGTGCCGCGGGGGTGCCGGATCCGAGCCGGCTGCCGGCGTAACGGGTATAGCGTATCATTCAGATCCGGGTGTGCAGTCTTGTCAAGGGTCACATTTTTTTCGAGAGGAGGGCGGCGGATGTATCAGGCGCTGTACCGCAAGTGGCGGCCGCAGACCTTTGACGAAGTCATCGGGCAGCGGCACATCACCGAAACGCTGAAGAACCAGGTCAAATCCGGCCGCCTCTCTCACGCCTATCTGTTCATCGGCACGCGAGGCACCGGCAAGACCACCTGCGCGCGCATCCTGGCCCGCGCGGTCAACTGCGAGAACCCGGTCGGCGGCAATCCCTGCGGCGTGTGCCCGGCCTGCCGCGGCATCCTCGAGGGCTCGGTGCTCGACGTGGTGGAGCTGGACGCGGCCTCCAACAACAGCGTGGACAATGTCCGCACCCTGCGGGAGGAAGCGGTGTTCAGCCCGGCGGCGGTGAAGAAGCGCGTGTACATCATCGACGAGGTGCACATGCTCTCGACCTCCGCCTTCAACGCCCTGCTGAAGATTCTGGAGGAACCGCCCGAGCACCTGATGTTCATCCTCGCGACCACGGAGCTGCAGAAGGTGCCCGCGACGATCCTGTCCCGCTGCCAGCGGCACAGCTTCAAGCGCATCGAAGCGCCGGAGATCGCCGCTTATCTGGAGACGATCGCACAGCGCGAGGGCTTCACGCTCACAAAGGACGCGGCCGAGCTGATCGCCCGGCTGGCCGAGGGCGGCGTACGCGACGCGCTGAGCCTGCTGGACCAGTGCTCGGCGAGCGAGACGATCGACCTCGACGCGGTGTACAGCGCAATGGGGCTGGCGGGCAACCGGCGCACGGCCTCGCTGCTGGACCGTGTTCTGGCCCACGACACGGAGAAGGCCCTGCGGGAGTTTGCCGCCATGTGGATGGACGGGAAGGACCCCGCCGTCCTCCTGACGGAACTGACGGGGCTTCTGCGCGACACGCTGATGATGAAGGTCGCCCCGAAGGGCGGAGCGAGCCTGATCTCCGGCGGCTATGACAGCGCGACGCTGCTGGCGCTCGGCAAACGCATGACGCGCGAGGAGCTGCTCAGCGCCATGGAGACCCTGCAGAACGCGCTCGGTGCGATGCGCCTGAGCACCGACCCGAAAACGACGGCGGAGCTGTGCCTGGTCTCCCTGTGCGACAACACGCTCGGCGAGAGCGTCGGCGAGCTGCGCGCGCGCATCTCCCGTCTGGAGGAGCAGCTGCGCAGCGGCGTGGTCGTCACTGCGGCGGCGCCCGTCCGGGATACGGCGGAAGAGGAAGCGCCGCCTCCGCCGGAGGACGAATACCCCGAGCCGGCGGAGCCCGAAGAGGAAACCTGGGAGCCGGATGCGGCGGAGGACGTCGAAGCCGAGTCCGTTTCCGAACCCGACCCGGAGCCTGTCCCGGACCCGGTACCGGCGGCCCCGCCTCCCGCGCAGGAGCTGAGCCGGGAAAAGCTCTATGGGCTGCTCGCCTCCATGCTCCCCAGGGAGATCGCGACGAGACTGGACGACGACAGGAGCTTCCGCGCGAGCGTGGAAAACAATGTGCTGAAGCTGGAGGTCGTGCCCGGCTTTCTGTACAGCCGCGTCAACCGGCCGGAGCTGCTGACCCGGATCGGCGACGCCGTGAGCAGGCTGGCGGGGCGGGAGATCCGCGCCGCGATCTCGGAGCTGACGGAGGATTCCGCGGCGCCCCGGCGCAGTCTGGACGAGCTCAAGGGCTTCAAGGAAGTACACTTTATTTGATTCATATACAGGAGGAACAGAGATATGGCAAAGGGCGGATTTCGTGGCGGCTTCCCCGGCGGCGGCAGCCAGATGAACATGATGAAGCAGGCGCAGAAGATGCAGCAGGACTTCATGAAAATGCAGCAGGAGCTCGAGAGCAAGGAGTTTGAATTCAGCTCCGGAGGCGGCGCGGTCAAGGCCGTGATGGTCGGCACGCGTCAGCTCCAGAGCATCACCATCGACCCCGAGGTCCTGGACCCCGACGACGTGGAGATGCTGCAGGATCTGATCCTGGCCGCGGTCAACGGCGCCATCAAGCTGGCCGACGAGGAGACCGGCAAGGCCATGAACAAGCTGCAGGGCGGCCTGGGCGGCTTCCCCGGCCTGTTCTGAGAAAAGCGGACAAGCGCAAGTCACGCCGGGAGTTTCTCCCGGCGTGAAGCGCAGAAGGGGGACGGACATGCTCAAAAAGGCCTATCTCGAAATCACGAACGTCTGCAATCTGTCCTGCGCCTTCTGCCCGGGGACGAAGCGCCCGCCGCATTTTCTGACGCGGGAAGAGTTCACTCTGCTCGCCGGGAAGCTCGCGGGGCGCGCGGAGTTTCTGTATTTCCACCTGATGGGCGAGCCGCTGCTGCACCCGGAGCTGGGATTCTTTCTGGAGCAGGCCGGGGCGCTCGGCTTCAAGCTCATCCTCACCACGAACGGCACGCTCCTGCAAGAGCGCGCGGAGCTCCTTCTCGGGGCGGGGGCGCTGCACAAGGTCAACGTCTCCCTGCAGTCCTTTGAGGCCAACACGGGCGGCGAGCTGGAGAGCTATCTGGCTCCCTGCGTCGGTTTTGCCCGCCGCGCATCCCAGCGCGGCATCCGCTGTGAGCTGCGCCTCTGGAACCGCGGCGGGCTGGAGAGCCTGAACCCGCGGATCGAGGCGCTGCTGGAGGCGGCCTTTCCCCGGCCCTGGGGCCGCAGCCGCGAGGGGTACAAGCTCGCGGAGAACGTCTGGCTCGAGCCGGGGGAGCGCTTCGACTGGCCGGACCCGGACGCCCCGGACCGCGGAGAGAGCTGCTTCTGCTACGCGCTGCGCGACCACTTCGGCGTGCTCTGCGACGGTACGGTCGTGCCCTGCTGCCTGGATCACGAGGGCGACCTCGCCCTCGGCAATCTCTTCACGCAGGAGCTGGACGAGATATTGAACTCCGAGCGCGCCGAAGCGATCCGCCGCGGCTTCTCCGAGCGCCGCGCGGTCGAGCCGCTCTGCCGCCGCTGCGGCTTTTCCAGACGCTTTTAACAGACAAATCCCCGGGCTGACGGCCCGGGGATTTTTTAGAATCTATGCGGTTTTGCTCAGCCCTTGTAGCCGATCATGTCGGCGAGCTCCTCGGTGATGATGACGGTGGCGTCGTGGTGCAGCTTCATCAGCGTGGCGGGGCAGGCGCAGGTGATGGCGTCGGTCATCAGGAGCTGGCGGGCGGCCTCGGCCTTGCTGGCGCCGCTGAGGATCATGAGCAGGCGCTTGGCCATCATGATCTCGCCCATGCCCATGGTGACGGCGTAGCGGGGGACCTCGTCCCGGGAGGCGAAGAAGCGGGCGTTGGCGTCGATGGTGCTCTCGTCGAGGACCTCGCGGTGGGCGTGCCAGAAGAGCTGTTCACCCGGCTCGTTGAAGGCGAGATGGCCGTCGGGGCCGACGCCGAGGACCTGGACCTCGACCTCGCTGTTCGCGATGACCGCCTGAAACTCAGCAATGTTGGCGTCGATGTCGCCGGTGCCCTTGGCGACGTAGGTGTTGGCCTTGTCGATGTTGATATGGTCGAAGAGGTTGGTGTCCATGAAGTAGCGGTAGCTCTGGTCATGGGTGGGCTCGAGCCCGATGTACTCATCGAGGTTGACGGTGTGGACCTTCGAGAAGTCCAGCCCTTCCTCGCGGCAGCGGCGGGCGAGCTCCTGATACATGCCGACGGGGCTGGAGCCCGTGGCGAGACCGAGGCAGCAGTCGGGCTTGGCGCGGACGATCTCTTCGATAATGTCGGCGCCGGCAGCGCACTGACTCGCGTAATCCTTGGTAACGATGACTTTCATGTTTTTCCTCCCGTATCGGTTTTTTATGCCGGAAACAGTATAGTCTTTCGATACTTATTCGTCAAGGAACAATTCGGTTTCATCCGGGGGCGAAGAAAAGACGCAAAGATTCACAGATTCTTCTTTCTTTTTCGGGCATGCTATGTTAACATAACACGGAACGCGGCGGGGAACTTTTTGCCCCGTCGGCCGTCCAACGCTCCGTGAAAGGAGAACGCCATGAAGAAAACAATCAGTATTCTGCTGCTGCTTGCCCTGCTGCTGTCCATCCCGGTCCGGGCCGATGCGGAAGAGATCCAGAGCCGCGCGGTCATCGGGGCCGATCTGAACGGAGAGCAGATCGAAGCGGTATATACCATGTTCGGGGTCAAGCGCGGTTCGGTGATCGAGCTTACCATGACCAACGCTGAGGAGCGGGCTTCGCTCGCGGGCTATGTCGACGAGAGCCTGATCGGCACGCGCTCGATCTCCTGCGTGTACGTCGAGCTGCTGCCCGAGGGCAGCGGCATGTCCGTTACCACCAGCAACATCACCTGGTGCACCGGGGAGATGTATATCAGCGCCCTGGCCACCGCGGGCATCACCGACGCGCGCATCATCGTCGCCGCGCCCTTCGAGGTCAGCGGCACCGCCGCCCTCACGGGCATCTACAAGGCCTACGAGGACATGACGGGCATGAAGCTGGACGATCTGGCCAAGCTCGTCAGCACGCAGGAGCTCACCATCACGGGCGATCTCGCACAGGAGATCGGCACGATGGACTCCACCTCCATTGTCAACGATCTCAAGATGATGCTCGACCAGACCCAGCAGATGTCGGACGAGGAGATCCGAGACACGATCGTCCAGATCGCCGGACGCTACAACGTCAAGCTCACCGACGCGCAGATCCGCCAGCTCATCGACCTCTGCCGCTCGCTCGAGGGGCTCAATCCCGATCAGCTCAGGCAGCGGGTCGAGGAGATCCAGGGCACGCTGCAGAAGGTCTCCGAGGCCAAGACCAAAGTCGTCGGCTTCGTACAGACCGTGAAGAAGGTCATCGACTCGGTCAGCGGCTTTTTCAAGCGCATTTCCGATCTGCTGGACCGGTTCCACTGAACCGTGCGGACAAAAAGGAAGCGGCTTCCCCCCGGAAGCCGCTTCCTTTTTCATGTGTCGGATCAGATCAGGTTCAGGATCAGAGTCAGCACGACGAAGGCCAGCGCAAACCACTTGGTGGCCTTGGCGAGCTTGGCGTCGAGGGTCTTGGCCTTGCCCTTGGACAGGAAGGTGTCGGCGCCGCCGGAGATCGCACCCGACAGACCGGCGCTCTTGCCGCTCTGCATCAGGACGATGACGGTGACGGCGAGACCGGAGAGGACCTGAAGAACGGTGAACACGATGGTGAGAGCAGACATGTATTTCAATCCTTTCGATGAAACATACAGATTAAGACAGCTTGGAAAGTATAACACAGACAATGCGACAATGCAAGTCCTTTTTTCACGCTTTCCGGGGCGAAGCGGTGCTCTCTCCGAGCCAGGGCGTAAGCGCCTCGGCCCAGGCGTCCGTGAGCCGCTCGAGCGACCAGGCGGCGTTGGCCGGGCTGGTCGACGGCAGGCAGATCGCCGGGCGCGCGTACAGCGGCTCCAGATACCGGCGGTACATCTCGTGGGACTTCCGCCCGTTGCAGAAGACCTGACGGATGTCGGCGGCGGCGAAGATGGGCGACAGGTCGTTCGGGACCACACCCGTGATGCTCGCGTCCGAGGAGCCGGCGATCTCACAGCGCGCGATCGAATCCCACAGCGCGATGGAGTGCGAGAGCAGCATGGCCCGCTTTTCGGGGATGCTCTGCGGCACGCCGCAGCCGAGCACGCCGGCGAGGACACGCCAGAAGCGGTTTTGCGGATGCCCGTAGAAGAACATCTGCTCGCGTGACTTGACGGAGGGGAAGGAGCCGAGGATCAGGATACGGGAGTTCTCGTCGTACAGGGGCGGGAAGGGGTGGACAAGCTCGCTTTTCATGCGCGGCTCAGGCCTCGTGTACCCGGAGCTCCAGCACGTCGGGGCGGGAATAGTGGCCGCAGGCGTCGCACTCCATACGACTGGCGGGGACCTTCTGCATGTCGAGCTCGGCGTAGAGCACGCCCTCTTCGTCCCACAGGGTCTCGGTCACCGCGTGACCGAATGGGTCGATGACGTTGCTGCCGCCGCGGCAGGCGATGTCCGGCAGCTTTGCGATCTCGTCCTGCGCGTTGAGCTCCGCCGGGTACTGGGCGCGGGTGAACACCATGTCGCAGTTGATGAAATAACAGTGGCCCTCGATGGCGATGTGGCGGATGGTGTCCTGCCACTCGGGGTTGTCGTTGGTGTTGGGGGAGATGTAGATCGTGATGCCCTTCTGGTACAGCGCCACGCGAGCAAGCGGCATGTAGCTCTCCCAGCAGATCAGACTGCCGATCGGGCCCCAGGGCGTATCCAGCACGGGGAAGTAGTCGCGGTCCGCGTCGCCCCAGACCACGCGCTCGCTGCCGGTGGGCTTGAGCTTGCGGTGATTGAGCGCGGTCCCGTCGGGCGCGATGAGCATGTTGGAGTTGTACAGCGTGCCGTTGCGCGCCTCGCGCTCGGAATAGCCGACGCTGACATAGACCTGCTTCTCCATGGCGCGGTCGATGATGCGCCCCATCTCGGGCCCGTCGGCCAAAATAGAGTTGTCGTAGTAGCGCTTCCAGTCCTCGCGGCCCGCCTGATTGCGGCTGCCGACGCGGAAGCCGAAGGTCAGGCCGAAGGGATAGCAGGGGATGAACAGCTCGGGGAAGACGATGAGCTCCGCGCCGTTGTCGGCGCACTCGTCGATATAGCGCAGCACCTTTTCCACACAGCCGTCCTTGTCGAACATCACCGGCGCGGCCTGCACGACGGCAATTCTACAGGTATTGATCAGATCACGCATGGGGCGTCCTCCTTTTTTTCGGGAAATCAGTCTCCGTAGAAGATACAGTCGCGCCCGCCGGCCTGCTTGACCCGGTAGAGCGCCTCGTCGGCGTGGGCGAAGAGGGTCTCTCTGTCCGGCTCGTTGGCGCCGAAGGCGACGCCGACGCTGAGCGAGACGATCGGCAGTTTGTCCTCGGGGTGCGCGAGCTCGCGGTTGATGCGGTTGACCTTGCGGCGGATCAGCTCCCGCTGGTCGCCCTCCACATTGAGCATCAGCACCACAAATTCGTCGCCGCCGATGCGGCAGACGCGGTCCTCGGAGCGGAAGTTCTGCCGGATCGCCCTCGAGATCGAGACGAGGACGCGGTCGCCGGTCTCATGGCCGTAGGTGTCGTTGACCGCTTTGAACTTGTCCGTGTCGAACAGCAGCAAAATCGCGCTGTTCAGATCCATTTCCGCGAGGATGCGGTCATATCCGGCGCGGTTGTAGAGCCCGGTCAGCTTGTCCACGGAGGCCTTGTCGGTGAGCACCTTTTCCGAATGGGTGGTCAGCATCACAAGCGTATGCATGCATAGAATGAAATAGCTGAACACGGCCAGCCCCCAGAAAACCTGAAAGTGCAGGATCGCCCTCGCGTCGGTGAAAGGCGGGGTATGCCCGGCGCTGAGGATCAGCAGCAGCAGATACACGGCACCGGCCAGCACCGCAAGCGGCAGGCCGGGCAGATGGGGAGACTTCAGCGTGCGTCCGATATACTCCCCGGTGAAGGCGAGCACGACCAGCAGGAGCAGGGCGAGCTGGAAGCTGCCGTCCCAGCCGACGACCCGGACGGCGGAGACCGTCTGCAGCAGTACAGCGGCAGAGAGCAGCACCACCTGCGCCCGCAGCCTGTCCCTGTGCAGGGGGAGGGAGCTGGCGGCGCACAGGCCCATGCAGATCAGGCTGATCAGCATCATCAGATAGAGATCGCAAAAGAAGAAGAGGATCAGCAGCACGAGATGGAGGAGCATGAAGAACTGGGAAGTCCGGGATAAAGCGGCCCGGATGAGCTCGCTGTTCATCGCATCCACTTGTCTGTGCCTCCTTTCCGTCAAAACCGTCGGCGCCGGGCCGCCGGCTTCAGTTATAAACGACCCGGTTCCTGCCCGCGGACTTGGCCTGATACATGCGCTCGTCCGCAAGCAGGATCAGCTCGTCGAGCGGGGTGTCCCGATCACCGGTGGCCACCCCGATGCTGACCGTGACGCCCACGCTCTTGCCGCTGCCGGGGATGTGCAGCGTCAGCTTTTCCACATCCCGGCGGATATCGTCGGCGATCTCGTCGTGGAAGTCCCCGCCCGGGAACCAGACGACGATCTCCTCGCCGCCCCAGCGGCAGATCTCGGCGTCGGCGACATGTGTCTTGACGACCTCCGCCACGGAGGCCAGCACGGAATCTCCGACCGCGTGCCCGTAGGTGTCGTTGACCAGCTTGAAATGGTCGATGTCGATGAACAGGACCCCCTGGGTGCCGTTGACATGGATGTCCTTTTTCCGCTCCTTCAGACCGCTCCGGTTGAGCAGCGTCGTGAGCGTGTCGTGGGCGGAGAGGAACCGGTACTGCTCCCGCAGTCTGGCCAGCTCCCGCTGCGTCACGTGGCGGATGAGCTCCAGCAGCAGGGAGAGCAGGAAGAACGCGAGATAGAGGATCGGGAAGCGCATCAGGAAGGTCTCGCCGTACGCGTACTGCAGCAGGCTCCTCCCGACCGGCGTCCAGAAGAAGAATACGAGGATCAGCCACATCCCGAGAGAGAGGATGCTCGCGGCCCGGATGCCGAACAGCAGCATGCCGCAGGCGGGCAGCATGCAGATCCAGATCGCGGAGAAGCCGTCCGGATTGCCGGAGACGATGAAGTACACGAACATGGCGGCCAGCTCAAGCATGAACAGCGCCGACGAGATCGCCAGTCCGCGCACCCTGATGTAGCGGGCGATGAAAGAGTTGATGATACTCAGCAGCGCGAAGGCGAAGGTGACCCAAGTCAGCGTGCCCTTGTCTGTGAAGACGTTGATCGCCGTCATCACGGCCGAGACGCTTCCCAGCAGCAGGAAAACGCCGTAGAACTGTACGCGCCGCCGCCGTTCGTCATCCGTCACGATGTCCGTGAGCTGCCGATAGAATTTGCTGTCTCTGTCCAAAATACCCACCTGTCTGCCTCCTGACCTGTCCGCGGGCAATCCCGCGCCGCTGCGGATCATGTTTCATTTTACATTCGTTCCCGGGGAAAAAGCAAGCCCTTTGTTGCGCCTGCCCGTTCGGATGACCGGCCTCAGATCTTTACCAGCTCGTACTGTCGGGAACCGAGGCCGATCTCCTCGGCATGGACGAGTCCGGCCTCCCACTCGGCGTCCGGGTGGTTCAGGTGGAAGTACTCGTGGTTGGGGTCCTCGTCCCAGAAGCTCTTGATATGCTTATCCAGGCGGCTGCCCTCCAGCACGGGCATTTTGTTGCACAGATCGACGCAGGCCTGGTCGAGCGCCACCGGGTCGAAGGAGGCGAGCATCCCGACGTTGGGGATGATGGGCATATCGTTCTCCGCGTGGCAGTCGCAGAAGGGGGAGACGTCGCAGATCAGCGAGATGTGGAAGGCGGGGCGGTCCTTGACCACGGCGAAGGCGTACTCGGCGATCTTGCAGGAGAGCATCGCGGCGGAGCCCGCCCAGCTCGGCTCGATGGCGTCCTTGGGGCACACCGCGAGGCAGCGCCCGCAGCCGACGCATTTGGCGTGATCGATGGACGCCTTGCCGTTTACGACGCGGGGACCGTCGTGCGCGCAGATGCGCACGCAGGAGCCGCAGCCGATGCAGCGCTCCGTCTCCACGACGGGCTTGCCCTCGCAGTGCTGCTCCATCTTGCCGGCGCGCGAGCCGCTGCCCATGCCGAGGTTCTTGAGCGCGCCGCCGAAGCCCGCCTCCTCGTGGCCCTTGAAGTGGGTGAGGGAGATGACGACGTCGGCGTCCATGATGGCCTGGCCGATCTTCGCCTCCTTCACATAGGGCAGATCGATGGGGACGAGGGCCTCGTCCGTGCCCTTGAGCCCGTCGGCGATGATGACGTGGCAGCCGGTCTGCAGCGGGGAGAAGCCGTTGAGGTAGGCGGTGTCCATGTGGTCGAGGGCGTTCTTGCGGCTGCCGACGTAGAGCGTGTTGCAGTCGGTCAGGAAGGCGTTGCCGCCGAGGGTGCGGACATAGTCGACGACGACCTTCGCATACTGCGGCCGCAGGTGCGCGAGGTTGCCGAGCTCGCCGAAGTGGATCTTGATCGCCGCGTAGCGGTCGGTGAAATCGATCTCCTCAAAGCCGGCTCTCTTCATCAGGCGGTGGAGCTTCTGGGGAAGCGTCTCGCTGGGCGTGGCGTGGAAGTCGGTGAAGAATACCCTGGATTTGTTCATGTGGCTCGCTCCTTTTCAATAGTCGGTTTCGGCACCGGAGAGCGTCACGCCTGCACGGCGGCGCTCTGCCGCTGCATTTTGCAGTGCTTCTTGTCCAGGTACAGCTTTTGGTCGGCCCGCTGCTGGCACTTGGCGAAGCTGTCCGGTTCGGCCATCAGCTCGTCGGAGCCGATCCCCGCGGACAGAATGTAGGGCGTTTGCGCAGTCCGGAAACAGTCGGCGATCTGCTCGCGGATCTCCCGGATCAGCGCGGTCATCTCCTGCCCGTTTGCGGGATGCGCGACCAGAATGAACTCGTCGCCGCCGTAGCGGCCAAGGAAGATCGGCATGCTGTGTCCGCGGACGGCCTGCCGCAGCGAGTTTGCGATAAGGATCAGCGCCCGGTCGCCCTCCGCGTGCCCGTAGGTGTCGTTGATGAGCTTAAAGTCGTTGACGTCGATCATGACGACGAAGGTCGGCCTGCCCTCCATGCGCAGATTGCTCTTCTGCGAGATGTAGAGCATGAGCTGCCCGCGGTTGTTGAGCTTGGTCAGCGGGTCGATCGAGATCCTCGCGTCCAGGGACTGGATGTAGAAGATCAGCAGCATGATCATGACGACGAAGCAGTAGATCGGCGTGTGCGGCAGATAGACCTCCTGAATCAGCCCGCCGATGATCACAAGCAGCGGGAAGAAGCCGATGAAAAAGTGCTTGCGCTTTTCGATCGGGTTTTCCTCGACCTTCGCCTTCCGCAGCGCGTAGAAGAGGATGGCGACGATATAGATGTCGGGGACCACGATCAGAAACACGCTGTAGCCCACCAGCGTGTCGTAATTCTCGTTGAGCAGGACATGGGGCGCGAAGAGGTAGGTCAGCACCAGCGCGATCGTCGATACGAGAAAGGGGAAAAGCACGGCGAATCTGTTGATCGGGCGGTTGCGGCGCGGAGCCTGCTCGACGGCCATGACGAACTCGAGCCAGGTGTACGAGGTCGCCACCATGAGCACATAGATCGCCAGCACGTCCGCGACGACGGTAAAGCGGGTCTTCGGGATCACCTCGGCCACGATGGCCGCCCAGAACGAGTCCGCCAGGAAATAGAGCATGAAGACGATCAGAACGCGGTCGAATTTCACCTGCTTCTCCTGCCGGTCGATGTTGAAGCGGTTATGGACCAGCAGCAGGCCGAGCACGATCATGCATACGACGTTGGATTCGACATAATAGATGACAAAATCACGCATCCGTCAACACTTCTTTCGATTATCTCAACCGGGGCCGTTCACCCGGCAAAGTCCGTATTCTCTGTCAAATGCTTTTCGGAGCCTTCTTTTTCGGCGCGGGAAGCTCCGGGAGCATGGCCCCGATCAGCTCCCGCAGAAAGTCCGGGTCCTCGATCCGGTCGACGAGGAGCATCTCCTTCGCCCCCTCGTAGGGGACTTCCCGGAGGGCGTCGGGCATGCGCTCGGCCGCGGCCTTCACGGGCTTGACGAGAAAGCGGTCGTCGTAGATCCCGCCGATCACCCGGCCCTGACAGTACAGGATGTATTCGCCCATCATCGGGCGGAAGGAGACGCCGTCCAGCCCGGACAGCTGCTCCAGCACGAAATCCAGATATTCCTTTGACGATGCCATGGCTTCTCCTTTCCCGTATGCGCGGAGCGCTCAGCTTCTCGCGGCGAGCAGCCTGCGCAGCGTGTCCTTCAGCGTTTCGATATCCACCGGCTTGGAGAGGTGGGCGTCCATCCCCGCCTGCAGGCACTGCTTCACGTCCTCCTCGAAGGCGTTGGCCGTCAGGGCGATGATGGGGATCGAACGGGCGTCGGGGCGGTCGAGCCTGCGGATTTCCTCCGTGGCGCTCAGTCCGTCCAGAACGGGCATGCGCATGTCCATCAGGATCGCGTCGAAGTGACCCTCCCCGCTCTGCGCGAAGAGCTCGACGGCGAGCACAGAGAGCTGCTGCACGGAGTCGCCGACCTTCCCGGCGATCTCGGCGGGACCGTCGTCCTCACGGATGAGCCGGACGTCGCCGAGCCGCTTCAGGTGGGCCGCCAGCTCGTGCAGCCTCTGCGAGAAGCCGCCGAGGTGACGATCATGGCGGTCTGGTCCCGCCCCCGCGTCATATTCGTGAACGCGGATCGGCCCCGTGCGATCCCGGCCATACGGGCGTCCTCTCTTATGACAGCACCGCTCCTATCCATTCTGCTAAGCTGCTCTTCCCGCTCGAATCAGATACCCTTCATAAACAGCCGCCATGGTTGCAGCTGTGCAGACAACGGCCGCATTGAAGTTCAAATCGATACATGCCAAGGTCAGCGGAAAAACGAACAGCAGCCCTCCGGTGATTTTATTCAGTACGGAATGCACAGCCGCGAACGCTTTCTGCCGGATGTATCCTGCGGCGATATTGATCAGTTTGATGATCGCTATGACCGAGATCCATGCGTAAAGCCAGGCCGGAACATCCAAAACGGGAAGCAGCTTGATCAGGCAGACCGCCGTGAATACGATATCTGCGATCGTATCCAGTCTTGAACCGAACGCGCTGACGGTACCTGTTTTCCTTGCCACGGCGCCATCGAGCATATCGGAGAATCCGGCGGCGATATACAGCGCATAGAACGCCGGAGACAGCGCCGGGCAGAACAATAAAGCAGCGCTGAGCACGATTCTAATGCAGGTTATAAGATTCGCCATTACATCGGTGTCCCTACTTCTATCAGGTTCCCGTCCGGATCATAGAAGCGTATGACCTTCTGCTCCCAGCTGTGCGTCATGAGTCTGTTGATGTATTTCACTTCCGGGTAACAGCTCTCAAGCATGTCGATAAAACCGTCTATGTCGGCTTCTTCAAAGTAGAGCTCGCAGGAATTGTTCTCCGGAATGATTTCCTTTCCGAGGAACGCTCTCCAGTATTTCTCCTCCTGCAGCACCAATCCTTCCGTCAGGATCATATTGCCGTCATTGTCAAGGATCATCTCGAGACCGAACAGATCCCGGTAGAACCGTCTGGATCTTTCGATGTCCTTCACGACGATCAATACATTCTTCAGCTTCATCTGAGAGTATCCTTTCTGACGAAGCGTCACGCCCCGCCCCAGGTCATCAATACAACCGTCTCCACATGCTTCGTCCGCGGGAAGAGGTCGAAGGCCGTCGCCTCGCGCAGCGTATAGCCCAGCTCGGAGAAGCGCAGCACGTCGCGCGCAAGCGTCGAAGGCTCGCAGGAGACGTAGACCACGCGCTCCGGGGCCATGGAGCAGACGGCGCGCACCGCGTCCTCCCGCATGCCCTTGCGCGGCGGATCGACGACCACGACTTTGGGGCGCAGCCCGCGCGAGGCGAGCGTCTGCGCGGCCTCGCCCGCGTCGGCGCATATAAATTCCGCATTTTCCACGCCGTTTGCCGCGGCGTTGGCCCGGGCGTTTTCGACGGCCTCGGGCACGATCTCGGCGCCGATGACCCGACCGGCCTCGCGGGCAAGACACAGACTGATCGTCCCGGCACCGCAGTAGAGGTCGAAGGCCAGCCCGTCCGGTCCGGGCGCGGCGTATTCCAGAGCCTTGTGATACAGCCGCTCGGCCTGCGGCGGATTGATCTGAAAGAAGGCCTGCGGCGCGATGTCAAAGGCAAAGTCACAGAGCGTGTCCGTGATATGCCCCTTGCCCCAGAGCGTATAAAAATCCCCGGCGAGCACGGTGTTTCCCGCGCTCTTGTTCACGTTCAGCACGATCCCCGTCAGCTCCGGGCACGCGCTGCGCAGAGCGTCGACCAGCGCCCCGGTCAGCTCGCCGAAGCCGCGCCGCGCCACGACGCACAGCAGGCGGTCGGGACCCGTGACGGCGCGGCGGCAGAAGACGTGCCGCACGACGCCGCGCCCGGTCGCCTCGTCATAGGCGGGGACGGCGTGCATATTCATAAAGTCCGTGAGCGCATGGGCCGCGCGGTGCGTCAACTCGTCCTGCAGCAGGCAGCGTTCGACCGGGATCAGCTCATGGCTGCGCTCGCGGTAGAAGCCGGAGACGGCACGCCCGTCCTTCTCCCCGACGGCGAGGATGCCCTTGTTGCGGTAGCCCTCGGTCTGCCCGCTCCCGACGATCTCGGAGGCGGTCACACTCTGTTTTCCGATGCGGGTGAGCGCGTCGTTGACTTTTTGAAGCTTGAAGCGCAGCTCCTCGTCATAGTTCATGTGCCGGCAGTCGCAGCCGCCGCAGCGGCCGTAGCAGGCGCAGTCGGAGGCGACGCGGGCGGGGGAGGGGACGAGCAGCTTTTCCCCTCGTCCGTAGGCGAAGCTCGCACCGACCTTGACGATGCGGATCTCCCAGACCTCGCCCGGCAGGGCGCGCGGCACAAAGACCGCGCAGCCCCTCAGATGCGCGACGCCCGCAGCGTCGGCGGAGAAGCCCTCGATCGTGACCGCGGCGATCTCATTTTTTCTCAAAGATTCCATATGTTTATCCATATGTTTAATAATATCATATACAAGCAGAGAAGGCAAAACTTTTTGAATAATCTTTCTCCGATTGCAGACACTATCTTCGTCTGAAAAAGGAGGATGAAGATGAAGAGATCATTTGTCTGTCTTTTGCTCATTCTGTCGCTGGGTCTGCTGCTTGTCGGCTGCGGCAGCGCGGCCGACGGCGTCGTAGGCAATTCTCCGGCCCCGATCGGCGCGACGCCCGCACTGCCCGTCCCGAGCGCCGAAGTCAGCATGGCCCCGATGCCGGGCGAGACGACGAGACCGCGCGGCGACGCTTCCGCCGGGACGAACGTCGATCCGGGAACGAGCGCTTCCCCGAGCCCGGACAGCGGGATGCAGAAAGACAGGTAAAGGCGCAGGGCCGCGCACCGATCCGGTGCGCGGCTCAAGCTGTAGACAAAGTCCCCTTATCGTGTCATCTCGACCGAGCGAAGCGAGTGGAGAGATCCAAAAAGTGAGGACTGCCAACGTTTTAGATCTCTCGACTCCGGCTACGCCTCCGCTCGAGATGACAAACAACCGGGTTTGTCTACACATTGGGCCGCGCACCGATCCGGTGCGCGGCTCCGTTTTTTGTTGCAATCGCTTTGATCAGGTATTATAATTAACGAAAAAAACAGGGAGGCCGTACCATGAGCTACATACCCACCGTCGAGCAGGCCAGAGAGTTGGTCATGCGCTACAACAAGGAGCCGTTCCATCTCCAGCACGCCGAGACCGTCTCCAAGGTCATGGGCGAGATCGCCAAGCGCTATGACCCGGACAACGAGCAGTTCTGGGCTGCGGTCGGCATGCTCCACGACATCGATTTCGAGCTCTGGCCCGAGCAGCACTGCGTCAAGGCAAACGAGCTCCTGCACGAGCTGGACGTGGACGAGGACGTGATCCACGCCGTCGTCAGTCACGGCTACGGCATCTGCTCGGATGTGGAGCCGGTAAAATACATGGAGAAGATGCTCTTTGCCGTCGACGAGCTGACGGGGCTGATCGGCGCCGCGGCGCTGATGCGGCCGACGGGCATTTCGGATATGGAGCCGAAGTCCGTCGTCAAGAAATTCAAAGACAAGAAATTCGCCGCGGGCTGCTCCCGCGACGTGATCCGCAAGGGCTCCGAGATGCTCGGCATGGAGCTCAACGAGCTGATCGCCCTGACGCTCGACGCCATGCGCGCCTGATCCGAAGGCGCGCTCTTGACGGAAGAATCGTCCTGCCCGCCCGGAAAGCGGCGGGAGGGGGCAGGACGGCTTGATGAGGTGTGAATACGATGAGATGTGCAGCCTGCGGAACAGAACTTGAAAAGGACGCCCGATTTTGCCATATCTGCGGGCAGACGGCGCCGCCTCCGGAGCCGAGCGGCTTTTGCCCGCGCTGCGGTGCGAGGCTGCCGAAGGTGTCGGTTTTCTGCCCCCAATGCGGGATCGCGCTTTCCGACGCCGCGCCCCGGGCGAACACGAGGCCGGAGCCCGTGAAGACCGTCGCCGCGGAGGACACGCGGGCCCCGGCACGCGCGGCGGAGCCTGTCCCGGAGGAGAAGAAACCGGCGAAAAAAGCAAAACGCTCCCATGTCGGCGGCTTCCTGCTCGCGCTCCTGATCATTCTTTTGATCATCGGGAGCCTCTGCGCCGTCGTCTACGTGGAGGCGTCCGTACGCGGCCAGACCGTGAAGGACTATGCATACACGTTCCTGGGCAGAGATACGGGGGAAGGCTCCGGCAAGTGGAGCGAGCTGGAGCCGCAGGGCTCCTCCGGTACGGAACAGGAGGATGCCCAGAAGGAACTGACGACGAAGGACGTGTGCGCGCTGTATCTGGATCTGCTCAAGAGCAGGCAGGCGGCGATCGAGC
>JAUNNC010000199.1 GCA_030531585.1 Eubacteriales bacterium
AACACACCGGACTTTGACTCCGATATAGTGGGTTCGAGTCCCGCCATCCCAGCCACCTCAGGGGAAGCTCGCGCCGCTCCGTTTCCGCGGTTTGCGTAAAAGCATAGCGACGCGCGGGAAGCGTGCGACGATCAAGGCTTGCCGCGAAAACTGCGCTGTGCTCCCTCCCCCTTCCTTTCCAAATCGAAAGCGCTTCGCGGCTTTCGATTTGGGAGGCGCGAGGGTCCTTTCCGTGAGCGAGACGATCCGAAGCTTGCTCCGACGATCCGCCCCAGTAGCTCAGGAGGTAGAGCACCTGCCTTTTAAGCAGGGTGTCCGGGGTTCGAGTCCCCGCTGGAGCACCATACAAAACCCCGCAATCTATTGAGATTGCGGGGTTTTTTCTTTGTTCAGCGCTGCTCTTTGCTGCTCACGGTTTCTCAGAAAGCCGGATTAATAGCCGGATTAAAGAAGGTGTTCGGATTAAACTCCGGCTTATAGGTCACCGTCTGTTTGGATGGCCAGCGATCAGAAAAAGCTCGCATCGTCGTCGGAGCTGGCCATCTCATTTTTGAGCGTGGCATAAGGGTCACCCGGCAGCTCGTGCTTGCCGATGCTGCGCTCGCTTTTGTTATACTGCGCGGTGCTGATGCCCAGCAGCGCGCCCAGCAGCGTGCAGACCACTGCTGCGGTCTTGGCTACCTCGTCGGCGCAAGGCCAGACCCAGACGGCTGCGAGGCCGACGTAGGCGGTGGCGCATGCAGGGATCACCACCATCGTGATCCACTTGAGGATGTCGTAAATCTTGTCGGGAAGTTTCATTGTTGTACTCCTTTCAGATCAGGAAGTTTCCTTCCTTATACTTTTTTTCGATCAGTTCCATGGCTGAGTCGGCCTTCATGTTCTGATAATCCGGATGCTCTGAGCAGTGGTTTTTGTAACGCTTCATGTCATCGTTGATCAAGCCAAAATGCTCCTGGCTGTGGGTGATGCCATGCCTCTCTTCGTCTGCAAAGCGCAAGACGCGGCGGCGAGCGTCCTCTACGTCGTTGAGCTCGAGCCGGCGCTCCTGCTCGTCCATGCGCTTGCCGAGGTCGTCGATCGACTTCCGCAGGCCGGCAAGCTCCTGCTTCAGCGGCTGCAAGAGTGCTTTTCCGATTGCCCGGAAAAGAAACTTCCATGCATTTGTGCCTGCCTCCTTGAACGGAATAAGCCCCAGCAGAAAGATCAGCGCCAAGCCGGCGGCTTTGAGCACCAGATCGTTTGTATCGCCCATTGGAATCACCTCCTCTCTCAGCAGCTGGCCACGTCTTTGGCGTACACCACCAGGGCCTTGCGGAAGCTGTCGGTCTTGAGGCCGTCGATCGAGCCGTCCCAGTAGCCGTCGTTTTGCATCAGAGTCTGCAGGAACTTCACTGCAAGGTCTGACTTGTGCGCCGCAACGGGCGCCGGAGTTGTGCCCCCAGTGGACACTTGGGGGGGCTCACCTCCGGAAAGCTGATCCTTGTACCGCATCGCAAACTGGAAACGCTCGCCGACGTTGTTCTTTGCTGGGAACTCATAGGAGCGGCAGACCACGTCGGTGCAGCGGTACACGTCGTCCGACGTGGTCACAACTGTCCAGACGTTTGGGAAGTCATCCCACATCTCGCGGATGCAGAACTGCACCTGCATAGCCTCATCGGCGATGGATACGCCCTGCGACTTAGCAAAGGCCAGGAGCTTAGCCTTACGGTCTGGGCTTGTCCACTGGCACAGTCCGTAGCCGATGCGGTCGCCGGTGAAGTTGTTGATACCGTTGTCCGTCTGCATGGTATAGGCGTCGTCGTCCAGGCCGTAGCTGTCCTGCGCGTTGTTCGCCCGCATGGCGCTCTCGCCGCCCATGTTGCCCATGGTGCCGAGCGCCCCGGCCTCAGTCATCCCAGCCGCCCTCAGGGCATTGAAAATTGTCTTAATGCTCATCTTCATCCCTCCCGTTTGCACTGAACAGTGCGGCCGCCCACATCCCCGCCCAAAAACTCAGGGGGATGATCAAGATTAAATACCACGGGTTCATTTTTACTCGCCTCCTCTTGTGCCGATAAACAAAACGACAAAGAACACGGCGCCGTACAGGATGGGCAGGACCAGATGCGCCTCCGGGCCGTACACAAACGCCCGCACGCCCAGCGCCTTTATTTCCGCCGCTGCTGTAGCCCAAAACTCACGCCACATAGTCATCCCTCCGCACCGTCGGGAACAGGTTCGACGGGCACAAGGATGATCTGCCCGCTCTCGTCGTGCTGTACGGTATGCGTGACGTCGCCGCCTGCGCCGGAAAGGATCACCCAGCCGTCGATTCGGCCGGGCGAAAGGCTTGTCGCCTCTCTGCCGCCGTCATAGCGGCAATAGCGCAGCCGGCCCTCTTTGATGACGTCATAAAGCACCGTCTGACCCCGCGCGGTGCTCATACCTGAAACCCAAACTCGGACCCCCGCAGACTCAAGCACCGAGACGCGGTTTTCCAGATCTGCAAGCGCGGCGGTGATGTCGATCTGCCGGGAATCGTCTGCGCGCTCAGCAGCAAGTTTGGACAGCTCCACGCGCTCAGCGGTCGTGATTTTGCCCATGATCCAGGCGGAGTCAAGTTTCTCATCCATATCCGAAAGGACGAATTTACCGCCATCAATGACCGCACGGAAAATGTCGTATGTCGTTTTCATTTGCGCTCCTTTCTCACAAAGCCGCTACAGCGGCGGCGATTTCCTTGTCGATGTAAAGTTTTGTGTCGGCCCGATACTCGACGGTTACAGCTCCGCAATCGGCCCAGATGTTATTCGTGCCGAGCAGCGTGTTGACCTGCTGCGCAGTGAGCTGGTACGTAATCGGCTCTCGCAGCTCATACAGGAATTGCACGCCAGACAATCCGGCTTTCATCGTAGATGCCGTGTTATAACGGTCGTCTCGGATATAGTATCTAGCGCGCCCTCCCGCGGCAGTAGTCTGCACAAAGTAATTATCGGGCAACGTAATTTGTGATATGGATTGTACTGTGTCTGCAGATAGCGTATAA
>JAUNNC010000200.1 GCA_030531585.1 Eubacteriales bacterium
GGGAGCTTCTTCGACAGGAGCTTCGATGACGGGAAACTCCTCGGCAGGGGCCTCCTCGGCAGGCGGCTCAACGGCCTCCGCGACAGGCGGCTTCGCGGCCTTCTTTTTGCCGAGCAGCAGCGTGATCACGCCGAGCGCCAGCGGCGCCGAGACCAGACCGACGGCAAACTTCACGCCGGGGATGAGCGTGAGGATGCGCCACACGAGCAGGCCGACGGGCAGCTCGATCCAGTAGTTGGCCTTCTGCTTGAAGACGGTGCGCCAGAGCAGAACGCCGACAAAGAAGCTGACGAAGAGCGGCGCGATCACCAGCACGGTCGCGTACACCAGCAGCAGCACGAAGGCCGGGCGCACACCGAAGCCCGTGATCATCAGCAGGATCGCGGCGATCGGCAGGCCCGCCAGCACCGCAAAGCCGATGCCGAAGGCGCGGGCGTAGCGGCCGAAGGGAACGCCGGTGTAGCGCGCGTCCAGCACCTCCCACAGCGGGGTGAGCCAGAGCAGGCCGAAGCCCACCAGCAGCAGGCCGACATAGCCGAAGATCTTGTCCTTGACGCGGCTCATCAGGGTCGGCGCCTTGGGGACCTCAACCTCGACTGCGGGCTCGGAGCTCTTGTCCTCATAGGTCTCGGCGTTGGCGAGGACGTCCTGCGGCGCGCTGATCTTCGCGCTGCTGTTGTAGCGGAGCGTGCCGCCGATGATGACTCCGTCGCTGATGGTGATGTTTTCCGCGCTGAGGTAGACGTCGCCGCCGATATCGGCGCCGATCACGACCGTGTTGGCCGCGGCGTAGAAGTCCCGGCCGACCTCGCCGCTGACGCGGACGGTCTGGCCCGCGGCGTAGAGGTCACGGGCGGTGGTCCCGGCAGCGGTGACGCTGCGGCCCGCGAGGAAGGCGTCGTTTTCACACACGCCGCTGACGTTGACGTCGTTGCCGGCGAGCATGGCGTATTCATAGGACCCGCCCGCGGAGACGCTGTTGCCCGCAGAGAACAGGATACCGCGGACCTCGGCGGTGCTGCCGGCGGTCTGGCCGGCGAGGAAGACGCTGCCGTTTTCCGTGCCGCTGGCCGAGGCGTCGTTGCCGACGACCGCGGTCTCGGCAAAGGCCATCGGGGACAGACTCAGCAGCAGGACCAGCAGAAGCGTCAGGCAGAGAGCAAAACGGCTTCTTTTCATCAGAGAGGACCTCCTTTTTGGTTTCAGGATAATTTTATTATAATGGTTGGAAAAAGCTCTGTCAAGCGCGGCGGAATAGGACAAAATCCCCCGCTCATATAGTGTCCGCAGGGGTGATGACATGATCAGCTGCTTTTCCGAGCTGCGCTACAAGGAGGTCATCGACGTGCACACGGGCTTTCGCCTCGGCTACGTCTGCGATGTGGAATTCGACGACCGGGAGGGCTGCGTCACCTCCCTCGTCACACCGGGGCGGCCGCGCTTCTTCGGCCTGCTCGGCCGGGAGGACGACTATGTCCTGCCCTGGAAGAGCATCGTGCGCGTCGGCAGCGACATCGTGCTTGTGGAGATCAAGGGGGAATTCGCGCGCAGAAAACCGCAGGGCCGTCTGTTCTGAGGCAATAATCATTATTGGCAAAGAGCGGGAAATAGGTTATAATAACTTATTCAACGAGCTGCGGAGGCGTTTTCAAGATGAAACGATCGATCGTACTGCTGCTGATCCTGGCGATGCTCCTGCCGCTGAGCGCCTGCAGGCGGGAGGAGAAGGAGCTCGAGCCCTGGGCTATGCCGACGGTGGACACCAAACCCACGCCCGAGCCGACGCCCACCATCTCCTTCGGCGGCGGGAGCCCCACGGCCTTTGTCTGGAACGAGGCCGCCTTCTTCAACATGGCCGACCCCGGCGCCGCGCCCGAGAGCCGACAGGAGGCCTTCACGCACAGGCAATGCGCCGCCCTCTTCCCCTACAACTTCCTGCCCTCGTCAATCTTCGGCGAGAGCCACCTGCCCTATCCGAAGCTCATGCTCCAGAAGACGCAGCACGAGGTCATGCTCGACGCCGCCGGGCAGCTCGCGGAGCACGCCTTCGTGGAGTATGTGTATCTGCCGAAGAACGGCAAGCCGGATCAGGCGCTGTACGTCATGGCGGAGCTGTGCTCCCATGATACGGCGCTCGCGGTCTACAACGGCTCCTGGGCGCACTTCACGATGCCCGAGGGGGAGCGGATGCAGCGCTCGACCTACTATTTAAAAGACTTTGTGCTGGTAAAGATCGGCGAGCAGCGCGCCGCGCAGATCCTGAAACTGACGCCGCGCTCCTATTTCTCGGATGCCCGGCGGGCCATGGCCGACGACGAGAGTTATGTGCCTGCGCGCCAGATCCTGCTGACCGTCACCTGCGGTCTCGGTATGAGCGACGAGGAGTTCGCCGACGCGGTCTGCGCCCTGCTGACCTACTCGGACGGCAGTGAGATCCCGACCCCGGAGCCGAGCCGCCTCCCGGTGTTCGGGGAGAAGGGAGCCGCCTGACGGCTTCAACAAAGCGCAAGCGCTTTGTTGATTTTGCAGCCCGCTGCATGCGACGCGAAGCTAGTCCTTTAGGGCACTCGCTTGCGGGGGACGCTCGCACACTTGCAGGGCGAGCGGTGTTTTTCGCGAGGTACACGCCCCCGCGAAAAACAAATTAAATGACGGAGCTTTTATGGAACAGACACAGAACAAAAGAGAACGGGCGATCCTCGCGGGGCTCGCCGCGGCCAGCATGGACGAGCGCGAGCGCTCGAGCGACGTATCGATGGAGGAGCTCGCCGCCCTGGTGGAGACCGCCGGGGGCGAGGTCGTCGTCACGCTGATCCAGTCCCGCCCGACGCCCGAGCCGCGCAGCTTCCTCGGCGACGGCAAGGTGCGCGAGATGAAGGAGCTCATCGAGGCAAACGACATCGACCTTGCGGTCTTCGACAACGAGTTGTCGCCCTCGCAGCACCGGGTCCTGTCCGAGGAGCTCGGCGTCAAGGTGCTCGACCGCTCGGGCCTGATCCTCGACATCTTCG
>JAUNNC010000201.1 GCA_030531585.1 Eubacteriales bacterium
GCCGCTCGTAGGGGTGGACGTTGGGGATGCCCTCAAGCGCGCTCTCCACGGGAATGACGCGCATCAGGCCGTAGCCGTCGGGCAGGATGGGGCCCATGGTCTGCATGCGGATGCGGGTGTACTCCTCGAAGGCGCGGCCGACCTCGGGGTGGGCCTTCATCAGCTCCACGTTGTTGACCATCATCTCCAGGATGCCGGGGGCGAAGATCTGCATGTAGTAGACGTCCTCGCCGTCCTTCTGGCTGAAGGTGCGGCGGAACACGCCGTAGGACACCAGATTGTCGAGCGAGGGCATGATCTCCTCCACGCTCTTGCCGACCTTCTTGGCGAGCCAGCCCGCGGTCCTCTCCTTGCGCAGGCCCGCCGCGATGGCGAGATCGGCCTCGTCGTCGCTGACAATGTCGGCCAGAGCGTAGTACTCGGGCGCGTTCTCGTCGATCTTGTTGACGACGCCGGAAATGCCGCCGATGACGTGACAGAGTTTTACGATTTTCGGTCTCAGATGTGCCATGATCTCTCTCCTTTATGGTGTAAAAATGACTTATTCGTATACGAGGCGCATGCGGAAGATTTTGCGGTCGGTCTCACCGCTGAGGAAAACGGCGCCCTCCGCCCGCTCGCGCGTGAGGGTGAGCGTGTCGCCGAGCTTTGCCTCGTTGGCGTACTCCACCGACAGCCCCTTCAGCGCCCGGCCTTCGGCCGCGGCGGGCAGAAAGTCCTCCGCCAGATCGAAATAGCGGGTGTTGTTCATGTGGCCGTTGAGATCCACATAGCTGAACGGGACCGTGAAAGACGTGCTGTCAGAGCCCTCGGCCCGGCGCGGGGGAGAGGGCAGGGCGATCTCATGCCCGGTCACGGCGCCGTCGACGCGCACGCCGTAGCGGTCGGGGAAGACCATGCGCCGCGTCTCGCTGTCGACCAGGGCCCAGAGGGCGCTGGCGGCGACGAGCGTCCCGCCCTCCGCGTCCAGCAGGCGGTAGTAGCGGGGAAAGAGCAGATGCATCGTCTCGCCCGGCCAGGACTCGAGCGTGACGCACTCGTCGTATTCGGGCATGCGGGCGATCTCGGCGCGCTGGAGCGTGACCACCCACAGCAGCCCGCGGTCGAGCGTCATCTCCCGGCCCATGCCGAGCTCCTCCGTGTGGCGGATCGAGGCCTCCTGCATCCACTCGAACATCGTCGAGGTGCGGAGCCTCCGATGGAGGTTGACGTCGCGGTTGCGCAGCCGGAGCTGCTTCCGATAGACGCTCATGCCTGGGGCAGACGCTTCATGATGGCGTCGGCCACGTCGCCCAGGGTGGACAGCTTCGACCACTGCCGCTCGGGGATGCGCACGTTGAACAGCGCCTCCAGCTTGCAGATGACCAGAATAAAGCCCATGGAGTCGATGGCGGTCTCGGTGTTGATGACGGTGTCCTCGTTCAGCTCGCTGCCGACCATCTCGGGCACGCTGTCGCGGATGACCTTGCGGATCTTTTCAAGTACTTCTTCTCTTGTCATAGCGTTCTCTCCATCTTCTGCTGGAGCTCCCAGCGTTTGATTTTTCCCGTCGCCGTGCGCGGCAGCGGGTCGGCGGTGATCAGGATACGGGCGAGCTGCTGGCCTCTCGGCCTCTCGGCCATCAGCGGTCGGAGCTTTTCCGCGAGCTCTTTTTCGTCGGCCTCGCCGGAGTAGACCAGCACGGGGCGGCTGTTCATCAGGATCACGGCGAGCTCGGGGTGGCCGAGGATGCGCATCAACTCGGCCTCATACTCGGGCAGGAAGAGCTTCGTCCCGTCGGGCCGCACCAGCATGTACTTCTTTCGCCCGGTGATGTGGAGCTTTCCCTCCTCGTCGAAGCGGCCGAGATCGCCGCTGTGCAGCACGCCGTCTGTAAGCACCGTGGCGGTGTCGGCGGGGCGCTTGTAGTAGCCCTGCATCATGCAGGTCGGCGCCTGGATCAGGATCTCCCCGTCGTCGGCCAGGGTGATCGTGTCGTCCGGGCAGATCTCCATGGCGAAGGGGTCGCCCGAGACGCTGATGGCAACGCCGGAGCTCGTCTCGGTCAGGCCGTAGCCGAAGCTGACGCGCACGCCCATCTTTGCCGCGGCGTCGAGCAGGGGACGCGAGCAGTCGCCCGCGCCGACGAGCACGAGCCTGAGCTCGGGATTGAAGAGGCGGCGCTGGATCAGAAAGCCCAGCAGCAGCGGTACGGCCGACAGCGCCGTGGGTTTGAAGAACATGCAGTCGTCCGCGTAGTGCCGCGGTCCGCGCCCGAGAGCCACGGAGGCGCCGCAGCTCAGGCCCCACAGCAGCCCGCACACGAAGCCGAACACATGGCCCAGCGGCAGCATGCACAGCAGCCGGTCCTCCGGCGAGAGCGGCAGCTTCTCGCCGCCGTTGTACGCGCTCTGGCAGAGGCTGCGGTCGGTCAGGACCACGGCCTTGGAGCGCTCGGTCGTGCCGGAGGTGAAGAACAGGAGCTTTCCGGCCCCGTCTTTGACGCCGGATGTGAGCGCGGGCGCAAGCTCCTCACAGAGCTCCTCGTCGCCCCAGAGACAGTCGGCGTCGGCGTAGGCGAGAAGTCCCGTCAGCACCTTGTCGGGCAGCGCTGCGTCGAGCATGACGATCTGCAGCCCGGCCTGCGCCGCGGCGAAGATCTCGATCACGCACTCGAGACTGCCGTCGGCGAGGACGCCGAGACAGGTTTTACCGCCCGCGCGCAGCTCTTCGGCGCGTTTGTCCACCGCGTCCTTCAGCTGCGCGAAGCTGAGCTGCCCGATTCCGCCGCCGTCGTCAAAGAGCAGGGCGGGCCGGTCCGGGCTCTGCTTCGCCCAGTGCCGCAGCATATGGGAAAAGGATTCAAAACGCATGCGCATACCTCCCCATTTTTTGATTTTGTATTTCTACTATACCATAGCGAACCCGCCTTGCAAAGCGTTATTTTGGAGGATCTGTCAAAAACCTGACATTTTTTTATAATTGTATAATGAATTTTTGGGGAGATTGTTGTATCTTTATCATAGAA
>JAUNNC010000041.1 GCA_030531585.1 Eubacteriales bacterium
CTTCTGCTTCGGCGTCAACCGTTCCGTCGACATGGCGGAAAAGCTCATCGAAGAAAACGGGAGCTGCGCCAGCCTCGGCGAGCTCATCCACAACGAGGATGTGGTCAACGCGCTGGTGCGGAAGGGCATGCGCGTGATCCATTCCCCCGAGGAGTGCGAACGGGGCGAGCATGTGCTGATCCGCGCGCACGGCGCGGCACCCTCCGTGTACAAAGCGCTGGAGCGGGCCGGCGCCGTCGTGCATGACGCGACCTGCCCGAAGGTGCGCGCCATCCACAAGATCGTCTCTGCCGCACGGGAAGAGGGCCGCTTTACGATCGTGATCGGGATGCGCAACCACCCGGAGGTCCTGGCGATCTGCGGCTGGTGCGGGGAGCATGAAGTCTTTGAAAACGCGCCGGAACTGGAAAAATGGCTGGATGAAAACCGGACAACTTGGGAAAAACCTATAACTGTGGTGGTACAAACCACGCAGACCCACAGTAATTTTACCGAATGTTGCGACATCATAAAAAAAAGATGTACAAATTCAAAAATATCTGATACAATATGTCTTGCTACGTTCACGCGGCAAGAAGAAGCAGCGAGGCTTGCTTCGGCTTGTGATGCAATGGTTGTGATCGGCGGAAAGCACAGTGCCAACAGCGTTCATCTGGCGCAGATCTGCGCGGAGCACTGCGGAAACGTCCAGTTTATCGAGCGTACGGACGAGCTCGAACCGGACAGGCTGAAGGCCGCGGACACCGTGGGCCTCACCGCCGGCGCATCGACTCCCGCGTGGATAATTAAGGAGGTAAGAAACAAAATGAGCGACGAGATCAAAATTGAGGAATCCGCAGTGGAGAAGGAGATGTCCTTCGACGAAATGCTGGAGGAGACTCTAAAAACAATATATAACGGGGACAAGGTCAGCGGCACGGTCGTAGCGATCACCGGCACCGAGATCAGCGTTGATCTGGGCGCAAAGTACTCCGGCTTCATCCCCACGTCCGAATTCACCGACGACGGCATCAAGGTTGAGGATGCGGTCAAGATCGGCGATACCATCGAGGCTGTCGTCGTCCGCGTCAACGACGTGGAGGGCACCGCGATGCTGTCCAAGAAGCGTCTGGACGCCGCCAAGATGTGGACGGATATCGAAGAGGCCGTCGACAACGGCGAGGTCATGGAGGGTGTTGTCACCGAGGAGAACAAGGGCGGCATCGTCGTCAACGTCAAGGGCGTGCGCGTGTTCGTTCCCGCCTCCCAGACCGATCTGCCCCGTGAGGCGGAGTTGTCCCAGCTCATCAAGCAGACCGTGCGTCTCAAGATCACCGAGGTCAACAAGGCCCGCAAGCGCGTGGTCGGCTCCATCCGCCGCGTCGCCCAGGCCGAGCGCCGCGAGCGCATCGAGAACATCTGGAATGAGATCGAGATCGGCAAGAAGTACAAGGGCGTCGTCAAGTCCCTGACCAGCTACGGCGCGTTTGTCGACATCGGCGGCATCGACGGCATGGTCCATGTCTCCGAGCTGAGCTGGGGCCGTATCCACCAGCCCTCCGAGGTCGTTTCCGTCGGCGACGAGATCGAGGTATATGTGATCAACTTCGATAAGGAAAAGCGCAAGATCTCCCTCGGCTACAAGGATCCCGAGGCCAATCCCTGGACCCTCTTCACCAACCGCTTCCAGGTCGGCGACGTGGCCAATGTCAAGATCGTCAAGCTCATGCCCTTCGGCGCCTTCGCCGAGGTCCTGCCCGGCGTGGACGGTCTGATCCACATCTCCCAGATCGCGAACCGCCGCATCGGCAAGCCCGAGGACGTGTTGAAGGTCGGCGACGAGGTCGAGGCCAAGATCACTGCTGTCGACAATGACAAGCACAAGATCTCCCTCTCGATCCGCGCCCTGTCCGAGCCCGCGCCCGTCAAGGTCCCCGTGCAGGACGACGCTGCGTCCGCCGAGGATGAGCCCGCCGACGATGCCCTCGTGTACGAGGTCTCCGAGAGCGGCGAGGCCGCCGGTGAGGTTCCCGACGTCGAGGAATAATCCGCACAAAAAAATCCGCCGACCGAAGTCGGCGGGTTTTTTTTGTCCGGATTCAGGCGAGCTTTTCGTTCAGCCAGTTGAGGATGTCCCGATAGACATCCGCTTTGTTGATCTCGTTGAGCATCTCATGGCGGCCCTCGGGGTAAAGACGGATCATCACGTCCTTGAGCCCGGCCCTGCAAAAGGCCTTGTAGGCGCGCTCGACGCCCTTGCCTTTTTCACCGACCGGGTCGGCCGCGCCGGACATGAAGTATACCGGCTTGTCCTTGTTCATCCGGTCGATGTTCTCCTGGTCGGAGATGAAGCGGATGCCGCCCATCATATCCCGGAACAGGCTGACGGTCGCGACAAAGCCGCAGAGCGGATCGGCGATATATCTGTTGACGACGGCGGGATCGCGGCTGAGCCAGTCGAAGTCTGTGCGGACGGGATCAAAGCCCTTGTTGTACGAACCGAAGGCAATGTCATTGAGCTTGGTGCCCATGGCATGCGGTCCGTCCTTCTTTACAAAGTGGTTTGCCATGGCGTACCCGCCGAGCACGACGAGCGGATTCTGCTGCCCGGTGCCGCTGATGATGGCGGCGTCGTACTTGTCGGGGTGCCTGATGAGGTAGGTGCGGACGAGGAAGCTGCCCATGCTGTGGCCGAAAATCACATAGGGCAGGCCGGGGTACTGCTCACTCATGAGATCATGGAGCTTGTCGATGTCGGCGATCACGTAGTCCCAGCCGTTCTCTTCGGCAAAGAAGCCCTGGTCCGAGGGCGCCTGGATGGTTTTTCCGTGGCCGAGGTGATCGTCGCCGACGGCGACAAAGCCGTTTTCCGCAAGGAAGGACATGAAATCACGGTAGCGGTCGATATGCTCGGCGATGCCGTGCTCGATCTGGACAACGCCCCGGGGCGCTCCGTCCGGGAGGCATTTCAGGCAGTGGATGGTGTTTTTTCCGGTACTCGAGGGGAAGGTGAATTCTTCAAATACGGGCATGATACGAGCCTCCTGTCAATTGGATTATCGTTTGTCAAAAGGCCGCACCTTTTTTGGTGCGGCCCTTATAATATGCGGGATCAGCCGACGATCTCCTTGGTGTCTCTGGCGATGACGAGCTCCTCGTTCGTGGGGATGACGAAGACCTTGACCTTGGAGTCGGGCGTGGAGATCATGATGTCCTCGCCGCGCTTGGAGTTGGCGGCGTCGTCGATGGTGACGCCGAGATAGCCGAAGTAGGAGGCGATGGCGGCACGGGAGGCCTTGGAGTTCTCGCCGACACCGGCGGTGAAGATGATGGCGTCGACGCCGTTCATGGCGGCTGCGTAGGAACCGGCGACCTTCGCGACCCAGTAATGGAACATGTCAAGCGCAAGTTGCGCGCGGTCGTTGCCCTTCTTGGCGGCGTCGTCGAGATCGCGGAAGTCGGAGGACACGCCGGAGACGCCGAGCACGCCGGACTTCTTGTTGAGGATGTTGAGCATCTGGTTGATGTCGATGCCGTACTTGTTCATGATGAACTGAATGACGCCGGCGTCGAGATCGCCGCAGCGGGTGCCCATGGGCAGACCGACCAGAGGCGTGAAGCCCATGGAGGTGTCGACGCACTTGCCGTGGTCGATGGCGCAGATGGAGGAGCCGTTGCCCATGTGGCAGGAGATGATCTTGAGCTCTTCGATGGGCTTGCCCATCAGCTCCGCGCAGCGGGAGGAGACATAGCGGTGCGAGGTGCCGTGGAAGCCGTAGCGGCGGATGCCGTCGTTCTTGTAGTACTCGTAGGGGATGGCGTACATGAAGGCCTTGCCGGGCATGGTCTGATGGAAGGCCGTATCGAACACGGCGACCATCGGAACGTCACCCATGACGTCGCGGCAGGCCTTGATGCCGGTAATGTTGGCGGGGTTGTGCAGGGGCGCGAAGGGGATGCATTCCTCAATGGCGGCCATGACGGCGTCGTCGATGCGCACGGAGCTGGCAAACTTCTCGCCGCCGTGGACGACACGGTGGCCGACGGCGTCGATCTCCTTCATGGAGGAAACCACGCCGTACTGCTCGCTCGTCAGCTTCTCGATGACCGCGGCGATTGCCTCGGAGTGGGTGGGCATGGGCACGTCTTCATTGAAGACGGGCTTGCCGCCGACCAGCGGGCTGTGCTTCAGGTGACCGTCGATCCCGATCCTCTCACACAGGCCCTTGGCCATGACCTGCTCGGTCTCCATGTCGATGAGCTGATACTTCAGAGAAGAGCTGCCGGCGTTGATGACTAGAATTTTCATGTTTTTTTCCCTTTCTATTGTAAATGTCTGCAAAGTTTAATAAAATGAATCCTGTCATTATTCTAATACAAATATGAGAAAAAGCAAGGTTTTTTTGGGAGGGGACACAAGTGAGAACGGTCGGGATCGTGTGTGAGTACAACCCCTTTCACCGGGGGCACCTGTATCAGATGGAGGAGAGCAGGCGGCTGTGCGAGGATGCGCTGATCGTCTGTGCACTGTCGGGCGATTTTGTCCAGCGCGGGGAGGCGGCGCTCTTCACGAAGTTTGCCCGGGCCGAGGCCGCCTGCCGCTGCGGGGCGGATCTGGTCTTCGAGTTGCCGATGCCGTGGTGCGTCAGCTCGGCGGAGCGCTTTGCCTCGGGCGCGGTGTCGATCCTGGCAGCTGTCGGATGCGACGCGCTCAGCTTCGGCAGCGAATGCGGTTCGGCGGAGACGCTCCGTCGGCTGGCCGCCGCGGACCTGGACGGGGAGATCCGCGAGGCCGTCCGGCAGCGCCTGAAAGAGGGGGAGACGCTCTCGTATGCCGAAGCGCGCCAGCAGGTCCTGTTTGAGCGGCTGGGAGAGGACGCCGCTTCCCTGTCAAAGCCGAACGATATCCTGGCCGTCGAATACCTCAAGGCGATCACGGCTGTCTGCCCGGACATGGAGGCGCTGTGCATCCCGCGAAAAGGGGCGGAGCACGACGTGCGATCGCAGGGCGCATTCCGCTCGGCCATGGACCTGCGCGAGAGTCTGGAGAGGGGAGAGCAGATCGCGCCCTCCATCCCGGAAAAAGCGTGGGAAGTCTTTGAACGGGAGCTCGCCGTCGGCAGGAAGCGGGACCCGGGAAGACTGGAGCTTGCGCTCCGCTCCCGGCTGCTGCAGCTTTGCGCATCGGACTTCGACGATCTTCCGGACGCCGGGGACGGCGCGGGAAGAAGGCTTTACAAGGCGCTCTGCAGCGGCGAAGCTCTCGAAACCTGTATCCGTGAGGCCTCGACCCGGCGGTATTCCCGCGCGCGGATGCGCCGTCTGGTCCTGTACGCGGCGCTCGGCGTTCGGGCAGAATGCACAAAGGGGACGCCGCCCTACGCGCGTCTGCTGGCCTGCAGCGAAAGGGGACGGGAGTATCTCGGTCAAAAATCGGAGCAGTTTGCCGTCCCGCTGCTGACAAAACCCGCGGCAGCAAGAAGCATGGGAGCGCAGGCAGAGAGGATCTTTGAGCTGGGGGCCTCTGCCCACGATCTCTACAGACTTCAATTTGCGGCAGATGATGGAAAAACGTGGGGATCGGATTGGAGAACAGGACCGTTTGTTGGTTAATCTATACAAAAGGATTATGTTCACTTCATGGAATTTGGTGAGAAAAATGCTTGCAATTTCTTAACGGATAGTTCATAATCATCATATCGTTACCAAACACAGGTGTCTTTCTGGGAAAGACACCGAAGCGGTAACCATTGATAGGAGGAAGAAAAAATGAAAAAGGTACTCGCACTTGTACTGGCTTTCGTAATGGTCTTTGCTCTGGCTGCCTGCGGCGGCTCCGGCAAGAGCTCCGCGAACACCGTCACCATCGGCGTGTTCGAGCCCGCTTCCGGCGATAACGGCGCCGGCGGCAAGCAGGAGACCCTCGGCGTCCAGTACGCCAACTCCGTCCAGCCGACCGTTGAAATCGGCGGCAAGACCTACAATGTCGTTGTAAAGTATGTCGACAACGAGTCCTCGAACGACAAGGCGCCCTCCGCGGCTGCCGAGCTGGTGAATGCCGGCTGCTCCATCGTTCTCGGCTCCTACGGCTCCGGCGTCTCCATCGCGGGCGGCCCCACCTTTGAGGCGGCCGGCATCCCCGCCGTCGGCATCACCTGCACCAACCCCCAGGTCACCGAGGGCAACACCTACTACTTCCGCATCTGCTTCCTGGATCCCTTCCAGGGCACCGTTCTTGCCAACTACGCCTTCAATGAGCTGGGCGTGACCAAGGCTTACTGCCTCAACAAGCTGGGCGACGACTACTCCGGCGGTCTCGTCAAGTACTTCATTGACGCGTTTGAGGGCCTCGGCGGCGAGTGCGTGCACGAGGAGTTCCCCGACGGCAACTCTGACTTCACCTCTTACGTTGCCAACGCGAAGGCTGCCGACTGCGGCGTCTTCTTCAGCCCCGTCTCCACGGAGGCCGCGCAGCTGATCATCGACCAGGTCGTGGCGCAGGGCGCGTCCTTCCCGCTGCTGGCCGGCGATACCTGGGACTCCAACGTCATCCTCCAGGCTGCCAAGGGCAAGGATGTCCAGGTCACTGTCACCACCTTCTATCCCGAGGGCGCTGACGCCAGCTTCGACTCCAGCATCAAGGCCTGGATCAACGGCGACTCCACCAACCTGGCCAACAACGGCGGCGACGATACCGTCGCGGCTGTGACCGCCATGGGCTATGACGCCTACTTCTTTGCGCTGGCCGCCATGCAGAAGGCCGGCTCCACCGAGCCCGCCAAGGTCATGGAGGCGCTCTGGAGCACCGAGATCAACGGTGTGACCGGCCCCATCGCTCTGGATCAGACCAACGGCGACGCGATCCGCAACACCGCCTTCGTCAAGCAGGCTGATACCGCCACCGGCACCTGGATCGCTCTCGATCCCGTTACCGTCGGCTAAACCATCCATCGTGTGAAAAGCGGCGGGGGAGTCCCTCCGCCGCTTTTTGCGGGGGAAGAACTGTTCTTCCCCCGTGACTGCGTTTCCGGGAGCCGAGCGATGGACACGGCGTCGTGCGTGCCTGTCGCTCTGCTCCCGATGAGAAAGAATCCCTGAAACGAGGAGGCTATCCGATGTCCTTTTTGCAGAACAGTCTGCCCTACATTCTTGCCGGCATCTCGGTCGGCGGGCAGTACGCCCTGATCGCCATCGGCTATACGATGGTCTACGGCATTCTGCGCCTGATCAACTTTGCCCACGGCGACGTGTTTATGGCTGCGGGCATGTTTATGGTGTTTCTCTCGGCAAGCCTGCCGCTCGGCGTTGCCGTCCCCCTGGTGCTGCTGCTCACGGTGCTGCTCGGCTTTTTGATCGAGCGTGCCGCCTACAAGCCGCTGCGCTCGGCACCCCGCATGTCCGTCATGATCTCCGCCATCGGCGTGAGCTATCTGCTGCAGAACTGCGCCCTCTACTTCACGGGCGGTCTGGCAAAGGTCTACCCGCAGCTGCCCTGGCTGAGCGATACCGTCACGATTTTCGGCGCAGTCACCAAGCGCGTGACTCTGATCACGCCGATCCTGACGCTGTTGCTGGTCATCGGACTCTCGCTCTTCATCCGCTATACCAAGGTCGGCATGGCCATGCGCGCGGTTTCCAAGGATTTTGAGACGGCACGGCTGATGGGCATCAAGGTCAACTCGGTCATCTCGATGACCTTTATCATCGGCTCGCTGCTGGCCGCCGTGGGCAGCCTGCTCTACTTTACCAACTACGCCTCGGTCACGCCGACCTCCGGCGGCATGCCCGGCCTCAAGTGCTTTGTGGCCGCCGTGATCGGCGGGACCGGCACGATACCCCGCGCGGTGCTCGGCGCCATTCTCAACGGTATCTGTGAGACCATCCTCAAGGGCCTCGGCTGGACGACCTTCTCCGACGCGTTCACCTTCGCTCTGCTGATCGTGATCCTGCTCGTCAAGCCGACCGGGCTGTTCGGCGAAAAGGCAACGGACAAGGTGTGAGGTGAGTGGTATGGAATTAAGAAAAGATAAAAAGAAGGATGCTCTCTGTACCGCCGTTGCTCTCGCCGGGATGTTCGTCGTGCTGCTTGTCATGGAGCTGACCATGAAGAGCACCTCCATCCTGTTCACGGTTTTGAAGAAGGGCGTCATCTACGCGCTCGTCGCGGTCTCCATGAACCTGCTCAACGGCTTTACCGGACTGTTTTCCCTCGGACAGGCGGGCTTCATGCTGATCGGCGCCTATACGTATTCGATCCTCTCCATGCCCGTCTCGGTCAAGATGGGGGAGTCGGTGTACAAGTACTATGACTGCGCCATCGGCATTGAGCTCGGGATCTTTCCGTCCCTGATCCTGGCCGGGATCATCGCCGCTGTGTTTGCGGCTCTGATCGGTCTGCCGGTCCTGCGCCTCAAAAGCGACTATCTCGCCATCGCCACGCTCGGTTTTGCGGAGATCCTGCGCGCTTTCTTTCAGTGGGACGCCATGGGCCCCGTCACGAACGGCGCCAACGTCCTGCGTCAGTACAAGGATCTGACGAAGGTCAAGATCCCGTTTACTTCGATCCCGTTCCCGCCGACGCTGTTCTGCTTTCTGGTTTCGGGCATCTGCATTGCGATCATCGTCCTGCTGATCAACTCGTCCTACGGCCGCGCCTTCAAGGCGATCCGCGACGATGAGATCGCCGCCGAGGCCATGGGCATCAACCTCTTCAAGCACAAGGAGATGAGCTTTGTCATCAGCTCCTTCTTCGCGGGCATCTCCGGCGCCATGCTGGCCATGTTCCAGTACACGGTCCAGGCCGCGCAGTTCAAGACGGCCATGACCTACGAGATCCTGCTGATCGTCGTCATCGGCGGCATCGGCTCGATCACGGGCTCCTGCATCGCATCCTTCCTGTTCATCGCCTGCAACGAGTGGTGGCTTCGCTTCCTCGACGAGTCCTCGAACAACATCCTCGGACTCAACATCCTGCGCTCCGGCTTCCGCAAGGTCGTATTTTCCATTATCATCATGATCATCGTGCTCTTCTTCTCGAAGGGCATCATGGGCGAGCGCGAGTTCTCGTGGGAGCGGATACGTGCCTTTTTCCGCGACCCCTTTGGGGCAAAGTCACGCAGGGCGAAGAAAGCGGCTGCTTCCGAAGGAGGTGAGTCGTGATGTCTGATTCCGTGCTGCGTATGCAGGACGTGACGATGCAGTTCGGCGGCGTCGTCGCGGTCAACAACCTCTCGCTCGAGGTCAGGCGCGGGGAGATCGTCGCGCTCATCGGCCCCAACGGCGCCGGCAAGACCACGGCCTTCAACTGCATCACCGGCGTCTATGAACCGACGAACGGACAAGTCTACTACGAGGATAAGCTGATCGTCGCCAATCATCCCTCCGGCAAGATGAAAAAGGCCTATCAGGGCATGAACTCCGAGAAATACGTCATCGTCAAGCCCATCGATCCGACGCCCGACCAGATCACGAAGCTCGGCATCGCGAGGACCTTCCAGAACATCCGGCTCTGGAAGAGCATGACGGTTTTTGACAACGTCCTTACGGCCAAGCACATGCGCGCCAAACAGAACGTGTTCTCCGCGACCTTCCGTCTCAACGCCTCCGAGGAACGCCGTATGCGCGAGGAGACGCTGGCCCTGCTGGAGGAGCAAAACCTGCTGCAGTTCAAGGACGATCTGGCAACCTCGCTGCCCTACGGTCTGCAGCGCCGTCTGGAGATCGCGCGCGCGCTGGCAACGGACCCGAAGCTTCTGCTTCTGGACGAGCCCGCCGCGGGCATGAACCCGCAGGAGACCGAGGATCTGGGCAAGTTCATCGTGCAGATCAAGGAGAAGTATGACCTTACGATCTTCATGATCGAGCACCACATGGATCTTGTCATGCGGTTTTCGGACCGCATCCATGTGATCGACTTCGGCAAGCTGATCGCGCAGGGCACGCCTGCGGAGATCCAGGCCAATCCGAAGGTCATCGAAGCATATCTGGGGGTGGCGGACGATGAGTGAAACTATCCTTTCCATCAGGGACCTGAAGGTCAACTACGGCGGTATCGAGGCCGTCAAGGGTATCTCCTTCGATGTGGAGGAGGGGAGCATCGTCACGCTGATCGGCGCCAACGGCGCGGGCAAGAGCTCGACGCTTCGCACGATCGCGGGTCTTGTCAAGCCCGCCTCCGGCAAAATCATCTTCCGCGGCGACGATATCACCAACTGCGACACCAACGTCATCGTGCGCAAGGGCATCACGCTGGTGCCGGAAGGACGCCGCATCTTTCCCGACCTGACCGTGCTGGAAAACCTGCGCGTCGGTGCGTACCTGCGCAACGACGATATCGCGGGCGACATCCAGTGGGTATACGACCTGTTCCCGCGTCTGCGGGAGCGCTCGTGGCAGGCGGGCGGCACGCTCTCCGGCGGCGAGCAGCAGATGCTCGCGGTCGCGCGGGCGCTGATGTGCAAGCCCAAGCTCATCATGATGGACGAGCCCTCGCTGGGTCTGGCACCGCTGGTAGTGCGCGGGATCTTCGACATCATCCGGGAGATCAACGCGCAGGGCGTGACCGTCCTGCTGATCGAGCAGAACGCCAACATGGCGCTGAAGGTCGCGGATTACGCCTACGTTCTGGAGACCGGACGCATCGGTCTGTCCGGGACGGGCAAGGAGCTGCTGACCAACGACGACGTCCGAAAAGCCTACCTCGGAAGCTGAACCTGTTATCAAAGGGAGCCGCGTTTGCGGCTCCTTTTTGCTGTTGCCTTTCCGATTTGACTGTGATAGAATAGCGAAGCTTGCGTAATCCGCACCGTGGAGGAGCCGATGTTTGAAAAGCTGAAAAATCTGAATAATAAATACGAGCTGCTCCGCGCACGTCTGGAGGAACCCGCGACCTATTCCGACCCTGCGGCTTATGCGAAGCTTGAGCGTGAAGCGCGCGAGCTCCAGCCGCTGATCGAGGCCTGGCGGGCCTATGAGAAGGCCGGGCAGACGATGGAGGACGCCCTGTCCCTCATGTCGGACAGCGAGATGAAAGAGCTTGCGCAGGAGGAGTACGCCGCGGCGAAAGTGGATCGGGAACGGCTGGAACAGGAGATCAAGATCCTGCTGCTGCCGAAGGACCCGAACGACGGCAAGAACGTCATCATGGAGATCCGCGGCGGCGTCGGCGGGGAAGAGGGGATGCTCTTCGCGGCCGACCTGTTCCGCATGTATTCCATGTACGCCGAGTCAAAGGGCTGGAAGATCGACGTGGCAAACGTCAGCGAGACAGAGCTCGGCGGCATCAAGGAGATCAGCTTCGTCGTCGAAGGCACAGGCGCCTATTCCCGGCTGAAATTTGAGGCCGGAGGCCACCGGGTCCAGCGCGTCCCGGTCACGGAGTCGGGCGGGCGCATCCATACTTCGGCCGCGACGGTCGCGGTACTGCCGGAGATCGGGGAGATCGACTTTCATCTCGACCCCGGCGATCTCAAGATCGACACCTACCGCTCCTCCGGCGCGGGAGGCCAGCACGTCAACAAGACCGAGAGCGCCATCCGCATCACGCATCTGCCGACCGGTACGGTCGTGGAGTGTCAGGACGAGCGCAGCCAGTACAAGAACAAGGACCGCGCCATGCAGATCCTGCGCGCCAAGCTCTACGAGGCCGAGCAGGAGAAGCAGCACGCCGCCGTAGCAAGCGAACGGCGCAGCCAGATCGGTTCCGGCGACCGGAGCGAGCGCGTCCGCACCTACAACTTTCCGCAGAACCGCGTGACCGACCACCGACTTTCGGGCGAGATGAAGAACTTCAACATTCAAAGCGTCATCAACGGAGATCTCGATCCGCTGATCGACTGCCTGATCACAGCGGATCAGGCGGCCAGGCTGCAGGCGCAGACGGAGGCTTGAATGCAGACCAGAATCATCACAAAGGATATCCCTGCCGCCGCTGACGTCATTCAAAACGGCGGCCTTGTTGCCGTCCCGACCGAGACGGTCTACGGCCTTGCGGGGAACGGGCTGAACGAAGCGTCGGTCCGACAGATCTACGAGGTCAAGGGCAGGCCTGCCGTCAAGCCGCTCTCCCTGATGGTCCCGGACCCCTCGGCACTGGAGCGCTACGGAACCGAGGTGCCGGAGCAGGCGCGGACCCTGGCGGAACAATACTGGCCGGGGCCGCTGACCATTGTGGTGAAGGCGCGGCCGGAGATCCCGCCCATCGTTCTGGCCGGAGGAAAGACGGTCGGCCTGCGCTGTCCCGATCATCCGCTGACGCTTGAGCTGCTGCAAGAGTGCACGCTGCCGCTTGCGGCCCCGTCGGCCAACCCCTCGGGTCGTCCCAGCCCCAAAACAGCGCAGCAGGTGCTGGATTACTTCGACGGACAGATCGACTGCGTGATCGACGGCGGCCCCTGCGGGATCGGGACGGAGTCCACGATCATCGACATGAGCGTGAAGCCCTTTCGCATTCTCCGGCAGGGCGCGTTGCCCGAAGAGGAGATTGCCGACATCCTGGCGGACGCCGTGAAGGTCATCGGCGTCACCGGCGGCAGCGGGGCCGGGAAGACCACAGCGCTGCAGGCTCTCGAGGAATCTGGCGCCTGCGTGATCGACTGCGACGCGCTGTACCACGAGCTGTTGCAAAGCTGCCGGCCGATGCTGGATGAGCTCGGGAACTCCTTCCCGTCCGCAGTTTCTGACGGAGCCGTTGACCGCAAAGTGCTCGGTGCGATCGTCTTTTCCGATCCCGACGCCCTTCTTCGCCTCAATGCGATCACGCACCGCTATGTCCGCGAGGCCGTGGCACAGCGCCTTCGTGCGTTTGCCATGCAGGGCTTCACGCTCGCCGCCGTCGACGCGGCCGAGCTGATCGCCGGGGGCCTCGGGGAGCGCTGTCTGGCGACCGTCGCGGTGGTTTCCGAAGAGGAAAAGCGGATCGAGCGGATCACGGCCCGGGACGGCATCAGCCGCGAGGCCGCGCAAAAGCGCATCCGGGCGCAGAAGCCGGACTGCTATTACCGGGAAAACTGTGATTATATACTGGAAAATAACGCCGACCGGGAGCGTTTTCTGGACGACTGCCGTCGGCTGATAAAGGAGATTTTGGCAAATGGATGAGCTGAAACAGAGACTGTTTTACGAGCAGAAGAACGGACATGATCTGGCGGATACGCAGGAGCATATCGCCGCGGAGGCCTATTGCCGCGGATACATGTCGTTTTTGAACGATTCCCGCACCGAGCGCGAGGCGGTGAGCAACGCCATCGCAATGGCCCGGGAACAGGGTTTTGTGGAATATACGCCCGGGATGGAGCTGCATCCCGGGATGAAAATCTATAACTGCAACCGCGGCAAGGCGCTGATGCTTGCGGTCATCGGCCGCAACAGTCTGGCCGACGGCGTCGTCATCGGGGGCGCCCATGTCGATTCTCCGCGCCTGGATCTCAAGCAGAACCCGATGTACGAGAACGAGGAGCTGTGTTATCTCCGCACCCACTATTACGGCGGGATCAAAAAGTACCAGTGGGTGACGATCCCGCTCGAGCTGCACGGCGTGGTCGTCCTGCAGAGCGGGGAACGCATCGACGTCGTCATCGGCCGGGAGAGCGGCGAGCCGCGCTTTGTCATCACCGATCTGCTGCCGCATCTGGCTCAGGATCAGATGAAAAAAGCCATGTCTGAGGGCATTACCGGCGAGGCGCTCAACGTCCTGATCGGCTCCGTGCCCTATGCGGGGGAGGGAAAGGACCGCGTCAAGCTCGCGGTGCTGAGCATTCTCAATGACATGTACGGGATCTGCGAAGAGGATTTCCTGTCCGCAGAGCTGGTCGCCGTGCCAGCCTTCGATGTGTGCGAGATCGGTCTGGACCGCTCCATGATCGGCGGATACGGCCAGGACGACAGGGTCTGCGCATACGCGATCTTCAAGGCTCTGCTCGACGTGAAGGACCCGCTTCGCACCTGCATCTGCCTGCTGGCCGACAAGGAGGAGATCGGGTCGGAGGGCGTTACCGGGATGAAGAGCCTGGCCTTCGACTCCTTTATGGCCGACCTCTGCGCATCCCAGGGCGTCGAGCTCCGGCGCTGCTTCGAGAAGAGCTTCTGCCTGTCCGCGGACGTTTCCGCGGCGATGGATCCGCTCTATCCCGAGGTCACGGAGAAGAGCAACAACGCCAAGCTCAACTACGGTATAGGGATCAGCAAGTTTACCGGCGTGCGCGGCAAATCCGGCACCAGCGACGCCTCGGCGGAGGTCGTGGCCTATCTGCGCCGCATCTTTGCCCGCAGCGGCGTGGTCTTCCAGCTCGACGAGATGGGCAAGGTCGACCAGGGCGGCGGCGGTACGATCGCCAAGTTCATGGCCAGCCGCAATATCGACACCATCGATGCCGGCGTTCCGTTGCTGTGCATGCACGCGCCCTTTGAAATCGTGTCAAAGCTGGACTGCTACATGACCTACAAGGGTGTTCTCGCCGCGTACAGTGACAACTGATACTGACTAATCAATCGCCCCGCTGTTAACAATAGACAGCGGGGTGATTTGTTGTGGACGAGATCAAAGAACTGGGGCAAAAGACAGGGGGAAACATCCACTGCCTGAGCATCATCGGGCAGATCGAAGGGCATCAGCTCCTGCAGGAGGATATGAAGAGCACCAAATATGAGCACGTCCTGCCGACCATCGCGGCAATAGAAGAAGCGCCGGAGATCGACGGTCTGCTCATTCTGCTCAACACGGCGGGGGGTGATGTGGAGGCGGGTCTTGCGATCGCCGAGCTGATCGCCGGCATGAAAAAGCCTACGGTCTCGCTCGTCCTTGGAGGGGGCCACAGCATCGGTGTGCCTCTTGCGGTGGCGGCAAAGCGCAGCCTGATCGCCGCCTCGGCCTCGATGACGATCCATCCGGTACGGGTCAGCGGCGTCGTCATCGGCGCACCTCAGACCTACGACTACCTCTCCCGCATGCAGGCGCGCGTCACGGATTTCGTCACCGCACATTCCGGTATCCGGGCGGAACGCTACCGGGACCTGATGAACAACACCGAACAGCTCGCCAACGACGTCGGCACGATCCTTTCCGGCAGAGAGGCCGTCGAGGAGGGCCTGATCGATGCGATCGGCACGCTCTCGGATGCGCTCGCATGGCTGCACGGGCAGATCGGATCTTGAAAACACGCTGGGAAAGTGCGCAATCACTTGTTTTTGTTTTCATAATATGGTATACTGAATTTCACGATTGCTGCGGAGGTATGGAGCAATGACGGTTTGGAACGCCGTGCTTCTCGGCCTGGTTCAGGGGATCGCTGAAATTCTGCCGATCTCGGGCTCCGGGCATCTTTCCATCATCAATAACCTGTTCAAGCTGTCCGACGTCTCGGAAGGGCACATGTTCTTCGGCGCGCTTCTGCGGCTCTCCACATTGATCGCCGTGGTCATCGTTTACTGGCCCGAGCTCTCTGCCATGGTTTACGAGCTGCTCTCGTTTGCCAATCTCGGCCCATACGCCGGACAGCAGCGGGAGCGCTATGTCGCAGCGCGTGTCTTCTTTATGCTTGTCATCGGCACGGTCCCGCTGTTCCTCCTGCTTCCGATTCACGAAAAGATCGACGCGCTTTCCTCCCGCAATATATTTGTCGGCGTCATGCTGATCCTGACGGGTTGTCTGCTCGCGGTTTCGGACAAGATGACGCCCGGGAAAAAGACGGCCGGGAATATGTCGGTCACGGACGCGCTGCTGGTCGGTCTGTGTCAGTCCGTATCGGCTATCCCCGGGCTGTCCCGCTCTGCCGTGTCCGTCACATCCGGCATCGCGGTCGGTCTGAAGCCGGGCTTCGCGGTCCATTATTCTCTGCTTCTCAGCATCCCGGCGGTTTTCGGCTCCTGCATCCTGGCCTTCGGCAAGGCCTTCGAGCAGGGGATCGACTGGCACAGCGTCCCCGCCTATCTGATCGGCATGGCCGTCGCCATCCTGAGCAGCATCTTCTCGATCCGTATCCTGCGCATGATCGGCAAGAAGGGAAAGTTCGGCGGTTTCTCCTACTATTGCTGGGTCGTGGGCGTATTGTCCATCATTCTGTATCTCATCTTCTGACTTTGATCCGCATTGAAAGGATTCCTGTTCCATGGCAACGAAGAAAAAAGCAAGCAAAAAAACTGCATCCGGTGCTTCCTCCGCCCGCAGCAGGCGTCAGCCCGTCAATCCTCCCGAACCCGCGCCCCCGATCCGGCGCGAGCTCGGCGGCGTGCTGTTCTTCTTTCTGGCCGTCTTTACCTGCGTGAGCTATTTCAACAGCGAGGGCGCCTTTGTCCGCTTCTTTTCCGAGACTATCAAGGGCTTGGTCGGCTGGGGCTATTGGGTGTGCGTGCCGGCCTTCCTGGTCATCACCTATATCCTCTTTTTCCACCGCGGCCGTCCGGTTTCCCTGCGCATCTTCTGCTGTCTGCTGGTGCCGATCCTGCTGTCCGCACTGGTGAGTCTGCTGATCTATCAGTACGACGTCACGGGCTCTGACGTCAAGCGTCTTGCCGAGCTGCTCTTTGATCAGGGCAAGGAGCTGGACTCCGGCGGCGTCCTCGGCGGCTTGCTCGCGGTCGGGCTGGAGATGGCGTTCAGCATCTACGGGGCGTTTCCGGTTTTGGTCGTCCTGCTCGGCCTGAGTTTGTTCTGCATTTTCCGCAGCGGCTTCAAGAAAGCGGC
>JAUNNC010000202.1 GCA_030531585.1 Eubacteriales bacterium
CAGCGCAAGAATCAGTGCAAGAGTCTTTTTCATTCCTGGTTCCTCCATTTGATTTTTTGTTTTTGTCCGATCATGCTCGGACTATGTGACTTTATAATATCGCTGTGTTCCGGGAAAGTCAACGGGTTGTGCGTACAAAAAACGTTTTTCTACCTCGTAAACAATACAAATATTGCTGTTTTGTTGACGAATTAAATACAAATTCGCATTTCCCTTATTCTTTCTGTTCTTTCTGAATTATTTCAGAACTTTTTGTCTCTTTTGAACGCGGCGTCATTTTCGTTGTATTGCACAGTTTTCCCCGCTTTTGAGGATTTGTCCGGAACAACTTGTCTGTTTGAGGAAAGATTTGTATTGAAAACTGCCCTTGCTCCGGCTATAATCAAGACAAAGTTGATATGACAGGAGTTCGCTTATGAATCCAAAGTATCAAATGGTGGCAGACGCGCTGCGGGCAGGGATCCGGGATGGGACATACCAGAAAACCCTCCCCACGGAGCAGCTGCTGTGCAGCCAGTTTCAGGTCAGCCGGCAGACAGTCCGGCAGGCCCTGTCTCTGCTGGAGTCGGAGCGTCTGATCGAGCGGCGGCAGGGCAGCGGCTCGCACATCCGCGAGCGGCGGGAGCCGGTCTTTCGCCAGCGGCGCTCCATTGCCGTACTCACCACCTACATCAGCGACTACATTTTCCCCAGCATCCTGCGTGAGATCGAGGCGGTCTGCTCGGAAAACAACAGCACGCCGCTGCTCTTTGCGACACAGAATCAATTTGCCAACGAGCGCCGCATCCTGCAGACCCTGCTGGAGATGGAGCAGCTTGACGGGATCCTGCTGGAGGGCACCAAAACCGGACTGCCCAACCCCAATATCCGCCTCTATCGGGAGCTGATGGAAAAAGGGATCCCCATGGTCTTTATGCACGGGTATTACGAGGCGCTGCCCGAGACCCTCTCGGTTCTCGACGACAACGCCGCGGGCGGGCGCATGCTGGTGGAGTATCTGTACAAGAAGGGGCACCGCAGGATCGGCGGCATTTTCAAATACGACGATATCCAGGGACGGCTGCGCTTCTCCGGGTATCTGGACGCCATGCAGGAGTTCGGCCTGTCGCTGGAGGACAACAACATTCTCTGGTACAGCACCGACCAGAAGGACCGTTTTCTGAAGGACGGCTTTGCCGAGGCGCGTGTGAATGAGATCGTCTCCGCCAGCAGCGCCGTCATCTGCTACAATGACGAGATCGCGGCGCGTCTTTCGGCCTATGTGGGCAGGCGCGGTCTCTCCGTACCGGGGGATGTCGCCATCGTCAGCTTCGACAACAGCCAGTACAGCGAGATGTCCACGCCCCGGATTACCTCTCTCTCTCATGAGCAGTACAATGTCGGCCGCCTGGCCGCCGAGCTCCTCTTCCGCCATCTGGGCGGCGAAGCGTGCAGCTCGCAGCTCGCACCCTGGGTCCTGGTGGAGAAAGAGAGCAGCTGAGAACAACGAAATCGTAACCGCAAAACGGCGGGAGCTCATGCTCCCGCCGTCAGTTTTCGGCAACGTATCTGCGGTATGTGCGGCAAAATATACCCCCTGTCCGGCCCAGCGGGCTGATCCTGCGGGCATACGGCGAAGCCCCGGCCCCGGAGGCAGCCGCCTCAGAACAGGCGCTGCAGTTCCATGTCCAGCAGGTCGGCGACATAGAGTCTTCCCGTCTCGATCTCGCGTCCGGTCAGGAGCCGGACGCAGAGCGCCGTCTGCAGCGCGGCGCAGAAGGGCGGCGTGAACGAGAGCGACGCCTTGCTGCTTAAGGCGGCGCCCTCCGGGTAGATCTCCCCGAGCAGATCGTCCCCGGGCATGATAACGGCCGCCTGTGCGGTCCAGCCGCAGATCGCCCCGTGGATCAGAGGGACCTTCGCCTCGTTACAGGCCTGCGCCAGCAGGCGGCGGGACGGGATGTTGTCCAGCGCATCCAGCACCGCGTCGCAGCCGCGGACGAGCTGCCCGACGTTTTTCTCCGTCACGAATTCCGGAACGGCCACAAAGCGGACGTCCGGATTCACCGCCGCGGCTCTCTCCGCGGCGACTTCCGCTTTCCCCCGGCCGAGGAGCCCCGGCGCGGAGAGCAGCTGCCGGTTCAGGTTGGACGCCTCAAAGCGATCCCCGTCCACCGCGCGGATCTCCCCCACGCCGAGGCGGAGCAGCATCTCGATCAGATAGCCGCCGAGGCCGCCGCAGCCGGCGACCAGCACAGTTTTTTCCCGCAGCAGAGCGCACTCGGCCTCCGAGAGCGCGCCGAGATTTCGGATATAGCGTTCCTCCATCGTCTCAACCGCCTCCCACCGGCGGGAAAAGAGAGACGACGTCGCCGTCCTTCACGGGATCTCCCGGCCCGGAGTGAAAGCCGTTGATGAGGAGGATCGAAACCTCCTCCGGCTTGATGGCAAACAGGCGCAGAATATCCCCCGCGGCCGAGGCCTTTTCCGCGTCGATCTGCGTGACCTTTCCCCTGCCCTCCCGCAGCGTGGCAAAAAAGCGAACTTCGATCATTGTATCACATCCTGTTAAAAATGAGGGGAGGCGAGATGCCTCCCCTCGGGGTCTATTATTCTATTACTTGCCGACGCACTCGTCAAGACCCAGCTTCTTCAAGGTCTCGTCGGTCGGGAAGGCGTTGACCCAGCCGCGGGCTGCGTAATACTGCGGCAGGGTGACGTCCAGCTTGCTGACCATGCCCTTGGAGGGTCCGTTGGAGATGGGCTCCGTCAGCAGACGCTTCGGCAGGCGGTCGTCCTCGGGCTTCATGCCGGCGGCCTTGTTGAACATACGCTCGATATTGAAAATGCGGTCGCCGACCTCGAGGAGTTCCTCGGGCGTGTAGTTCGTGCCGGTGGCGGCGTTGAGCAGGCTCGCATACTCGGGAGCGCCCAGCGCGAAGGAGGTGAACAGGCAGGTGCCCATGGAGTCGATGGCGGCGGTCAGATCCT
>JAUNNC010000042.1 GCA_030531585.1 Eubacteriales bacterium
GGCCCGGCCTCCGCCATGGCCGTCACGCGCCGGTCGATGCGCGCGTAGAGGTCGGCGCGGTCCTTATAGCCCAGCACGATCCGCGCCGCGTCGTAGCGCGGCGGACGGCGGCGGGTCTCCTCGTCGTGGGCGGTGGCCGTCACGCCGGTGAGGCGGTAGATCTCGATGGCGCGCACGATGCGCCGCCGGTCCCCCGGCTGCAGGCGCGCTGCGCGCTCCGGGTCGAAGGCGGCGAGGCGGAGCAGCATCTCTTCGCCGCCGACGGCGTCGTACTCTGCCTCGAGCGCGCGGCGCAGGGCGTTGTCGTCCTCGTTCTCCGCGAAGTCCCGCCCCGCGATCAGCGAGTCGATATACAGGCCCGTCCCGCCGACGACGATCGGCGTCACGCCCTTTTCCAGCAGCGCGTCGCAGACGGCCCCGGCCTCCCGCACATAGCGGGCCGCGGAGTAGTTCTCCGCGGGGTCGGCCACATCGAGCATGTGGTGGACGGCCAGGGCGCGATCACGCTCGTCCGCCTTGGCGGTGCCGATGTCCATGCCCCGGTAGACCTGCATGGAGTCGGCCGAGACGATCTCGCCGCCGAGCACATGCGCAAGCTCGATGCCGAGCCGGGTCTTGCCCGAGGCCGTCGGCCCGGCGATGACCACGATCTTCCCGCTCATACGATCCTCTTGAACAGTTTGTCCAGATCCTTCCGGCTCAGCGCCGCCGAGACCGGCCGCCCGTGCGGACAGTAGCGCACCTGCCCGGACAGCACCGCCTCCGCCACGCGCCGCAGCTCCAGGGGATCGGTGTCCCAGCCGGCCTTGACGGCGGCCTTGCAGGCCACGGTGTGCAGGATCTCGTCGCGCGCGCCCTTCGGGTCGGGGCTCTGCCCGCCGCGCAGCTTCTCGAGGATCTCCTCCACGGCGGCGCGGGCGTCGGAGCTGGCCATGTCCGCGGGCACGGCGCGCAGGATGTAGTCCTCGTCCCCGAAGGGCTCGAGCTCGAAGCCGAGCTCTTCGAGCAGGGCGGCGTGCTCCTCGATCAGCTCGCGCTCGGCGTCTGTCAGATGCAGGGTCACGCTCTCGAGCAGGGTCTGGGCCATGACGTGCCGGTCCTGCGCCTTGAGCCGGTCGAAGATCATCCGCTCATGGGCGGCGTGCTTGTCGATCAGCAGCAGCGTGTCTCCGACCTCGACGAGGATATACAGCTTCAGCGCCTCCCCGATCAGACGATAGTCGGGGATGGTTTTATTTTCCACATTTTGAACAGAGTTTTCCACAGACTTTGGATAAGAATTGTCGGCTTTTTCCGATTTTTCCGTCGAAATCTGGCGGATCGGAGCCGCGGCCGGCGCCGGAGTGAGATCGAGGCGCGTCTGATAGGGCTCGTCATAGCTCTTCAGGCCGACCGTCTCCGACGGTTTTCTCGTCCCGGCGGGGCCGGAGACCCGGTAGCCCTGCGCGCGGAAGTCCCCGCTCGACATGCTGCGGTAGAAGTCCGGGCGCGGTACGGGCCGCGCGGCGGGCGCGGCCGGAGCCGGAGCCTGCGCGGCGGGGACGGGAGCCGCGGCGGAGCCGCCGCGGTCCTCGCTCTGCAGGGCCGAGAGCACCGCGTGGTACACGAGGTCGAACACGCGCTTCTCCTGCGAGAACTTGACCTCGGTCTTGGCGGGGTGGACGTTCACGTCCACGGCGGCGTTCGAGAGCTCGAGATACAGGACGCAGGCCGGGAAGCGCCCGACGAGCAGGGTGTTTTTATAGGCCTGCTCCAGCGCCGTCTGCAGCAGCTGCGAGCGGATATACCGCCCGTTGCAGTAGAAAAACTGCGCGCCGCGGTTCCCGCGCCCCGCCGAGGGCGAGGAGACGAAGCCGTGCACCGCGAGATCGCCGTCCTGTCCCGCGCAGGGGAGCAGGTCCTTGGAGAAGTCCCGCCCGAGCAGGGCGTAGACCGCGGACTCCGCCTTCCCGTCGCCGGGGGAGAAGAACTCCTCCTTCCCGTCGCGCAGAAGGCGCACGGAGATCTCGGGCCGGCCGAGCGCGCAGCGCAGCGCCGCCTGCACACAGGCGGAGGCCTCGGCCCGGTCGGATTTCAGAAATTTCAGGCGCGCGGGCGTGTTGTAAAAGACGCTGCGCACGACCATCGTCGTCCCCTCGGGGCAGCCGGTCTCGCGCATCTCGCGGATGTCCCCGGCCTCGAGCGTCATGTAGGTGCCGCTCTCATCCCCGCGGCGGCGGGTGGTCAGCTCCACCTCGCTGACGGCGGAGATGGCGGCCAGCGCCTCGCCGCGGAAGCCCATCGTGCCGATGGCCTCGAGCCCGGCCTCGTCGTGCAGCTTGCTGGTCGCGTGGCGCAGGAAGGCGATGCCCGCGTCCTCGGGGGCCATGCCCTTGCCGTCGTCGGCCACGCGGATATAGGTCGCCCCGCCGTCCTTCAGCTCGACGGTCACGGCGCGGGCCCCGGCGTCGAAGGCGTTCTCCATCAGCTCCTTGATGACGGAGGCCGGGCGCTCGACCACCTCGCCGGCGGCGATCAGATCGGCCACATGCGGGGAGAGGATGTTGATCTCAGACATGAAAGCTACCTCAATCTGCGCAGGGATCGTGCCCTGCGGTGTTCTGCCGGTATTATACAGGTTTTCAGTTGAAACTTCCATAGTTTTTATGTTAAAATACATATCTGTAATCTTTTCCAGAAGGAGCTTCCCATGCCGTACCGGAGAAAAACCATAGACCCCGAAAAAATCAAGGAGCAGCAGGCGATCTGCGCGGAGCTCTTCGAGCGCCTGACCGCCGACGGGCGCAGGCCGCTGGCCTTTGTGGACACCTACGGCTGCCAGCAGAACGAGGCCGACAGCGAGAAGCTGCGCGGGTACCTGGCCGAGATGGGCTGCGGCTTCACGCAGGACGAGTTCCAGGCCGACGTGATCGTGGTCAACACCTGCGCCGTGCGCGAGCATGCCGAGATGCGCGTGCTCGGCAACGTGGGCGCGCTCAGCCACGCCAAGAAGGCCCGGCCCGGGCAGATCGTTGCGGTCTGCGGCTGCATGGTGCAGCAGGAGCACATGGCGCAGAAGCTCAAGATGTCCTACCCCGTGGTCGATCTGGTCTTCGGCCCGCACGAGCTCTGGCGCTTCCCGGAGCTGCTGCGGCAGGTCATGGACGCGCGCGAGCGCAGGGACGACAGACGGCGCGTCTTCGCCACCGCGAAGGACGACGGCGCCGTGGCCGAGGGCATCCCCCTCCGCCGCGACGGGACGGTCAAGGCGTGGCTGTCGATCATGTACGGCTGCAACAATTTCTGCACCTACTGCATCGTGCCCTACGTGCGCGGGCGGGAGCGCTCGCGCCTGCCGGAGGATATCCTGCGCGAGGCGCGGCAGCTCGTCGAGGAGGGCTACAAGGACATCACGCTGCTCGGCCAGAACGTCAACTCCTACGGCAAGGACCTCGACGAGCCGGTCGATTTCGCCGACCTGCTGCGCATGGTCAGCGCCATCCCGGGCGACTTCGTGCTGCGCTTCATGACCAGCCACCCGAAGGACGCCACCGAGAAGCTCTTCCGCACCATGGCCGAATGCGAAAAGTGCGCCCACCACATCCATCTGCCGGTGCAGTCCGGCTCGGACCGGGTGCTCAAGGCGATGAACCGGCACTACGACCGCGCGGCCTATCTGGAGAAGGTGGCCCTTGCAAGGCGGTACATGCCCGACCTCGTGCTCACGACCGACATCATCGTGGGCTTCCCCGGCGAGACGGAGGAGGAGTTCGAAGACACCCTCTCCCTGTGCGAAGAAGTGCGCTTCGACGCGATGTTCACCTTCATCTACTCCAAGCGCGTCGGCACCCCGGCGGCCTCGATGCCCGACCCCTGTACGAGGGCGGAAAAGCAGCTCCGCTTCGACAGGCTCACCGAGCTTGCAAACCGTATCTCCGGCGAGAAGCACAGGGCCTACGAGGGTCAGACCCTGCGCGTGCTGGTCGACGGCGAGACCGGGAAGGAGCCCTACAATCTCTCGAGCCGCACGTCCGGCGGCAGGCTCGTCCACCTGCGGGGCGACCCGGCTCTCATCGGGCAGTTTGTGGACGCGCACATCACCACGAGCAACACCTGGGCCCTGTACGGGGAAGTTGTGGAATAGAAAGAGAAAAAAGAGGAAACCGACATGGCAGAACTCACGCCCATGAAGCGGCAGTACAACGAGATCAAGGCGCAGTATCAGGACTGCCTGCTCTTCTTCCGCCTCGGGGATTTTTACGAGATGTTCAACGAGGACGCGGTCCTCGCCTCGAAGGAGCTCGATCTCGCCCTGACGACCCGCGACCGCGGCGTCGAAAACCCGGACGAGCGCATGCCCATGTGCGGCGTGCCCTACCACAGCGCCGAGGCCTACATCGCGCGGCTGATCTGCAAGGGCTACAAGGTCGCCATCTGCGAGCAGACCGAGGACCCGGCTCTGGCCAAGGGCCTGGTCAAGCGCGACGTGATCCGCATCATCACGCCCGGCACCGTCACCGAGAGCTCGATGCTCGAGGAGGGGCGCTCCAACTGGCTCGCGGCGGTGTATCTGTCCGCCAACGAGGGGGGCGCTGCCTTCTGCGACGTGTCCACGGGCGAGTTCTGCTGCGCCGCCTTCGCAAACGACGCGCCCCGCCACCTCGTCAACGAGCTGGGGCGCTTCTCCCCGCGCGAGGTCCTGCTCTCTCCGGGGGCGCGCGCGCAGGGGGAGCTCTGGGATTTTGTCACCAAAAGGCTCTCGGCCATGCCCGAGCAGGGCGCAGAGAGCTTTGAATACCTGGCCGCCGCGGCCCTGCTGTGCGAGCAGTTCGGGCTGGCCGACGTGGACGCGGCGGGCCTCGGCGACCAGCCGGGTGCGGTCTGCGCCGCGGGCGCGCTGCTGGACTACCTGCGCCGCACCCAGAAGTTCGATCTCGGCCACATCCGCCGCCTCGACGTGTTTTACGGCGGGCGCTACATGGAGCTCGACTACGTCACGCGCCGCAATCTCGAGCTGACCGAGTCCCTGCGCTCGGGCGAGAAAAAGGGCTCGCTGCTGTGGGTGCTCGACCGCACGAAGACCCCGATGGGCGGCAGGCTCCTGCGCGCCTGGGTGGAACGGCCCCTGCTGTCGGTGGTGGCGATCAAGCGCCGCCTCGCCGCGGTCGGGGAGCTGACGCGCGACAACGTGCTGCGCGGCGAGCTGATGACTTGTCTGCGCGGGATCGGCGACATGCAGCGCCTGATCGGCCGCGCGGTCTACGGCACCGCGGGCGGGCGCGACCTGCGCACGCTCTGCAACTGCGCGGCCTGCCTGCCGACGCTGAAGGAGCTGCTCAAGGACGTCAAATGTCTCGAGCTCAAGGACATCGCCGCGCTGGACGCGCTCGAGGACCTGCGCTTCGAGATCGACCGCGCGATCTGCGACGATCCCCCGTTCTCGGTGCGCGAGGGCGGCATCCTGCGCCCGGGCTACTCCGAGGAGCTGGACCGCCTGCGCGACGTGCGCGACAACGGCGCGCGCCTGGTGCAGGAGCTCGAGGCGCGCGAGCGCGAGCGCACCGGCATCAAAAAGCTCAAGGTGGGCTACAACAAGGTCTTCGGCTACTACATCGACGTGCCGAAGTCCGCGGGGCTCGAAAAGGTCCCGGACGACTACATCCGCAAGCAGACCCTGGTCTCGAACGAGCGCTACTTCACGCCCGAGCTCAAGGAGCTGGAGAACACGCTGCTGACCGCGCGCGAGCGCATCAACGAGCTCGAGTACCGCTATTTCTGCGAGGTCCGCGACAGCGTCGCCGCGAAGGTCGGGCGCGTGCAGCAGGCCTCCGACGCGGTGGCGCGGCTGGACGCGCTGTGCTCGCTTTCGGAGGTCGCGGTGCGGAACAACTACTGCTGCCCCGAGATCGACGCCTCCCGCAGCCTGCGCATCGTGCAGGGCCGCCACCCGGTCGTGGAGCAGACCGTGAAGGACGTGCTCTTCGTCCCGAACGACAGCTTCCTCAACGACGACACGGACCGCGTCGCCATCGTGACCGGGCCGAACATGGCCGGCAAATCCACCTACATGCGCCAGACCGCGCTGATCGTGCTGATGGCCCAGATGGGCTCCTTCGTCCCGGCGAAATCCGCCGAGATCGGCGTCGTGGACCGGGTCTTCACGCGCATCGGCGCCTCCGACGATCTGGCCTCGGGCCAGTCCACCTTCATGGTGGAGATGCGCGAGACCGCCGAGATCCTGCGCAGCGCCACGGCCTCGAGCCTGCTGATCCTCGACGAGATCGGCCGCGGCACCTCGACCTTCGACGGCATGGCCATCGCCCGCGCGGTGCTGGAGTACTGCGCCGACAGGCGGAAGCTCGGCGCCAAGACCATGTTCGCCACGCACTACCACGAGCTGTCCGCCCTCGAGGGGGAGCTCGCGGGCGTGCGCAACTACAACATCACCGCCAAGAAGCAGGGGGGCGAGCTGGTCTTCCTGCGCAAGATCGTCCGCGGCGCGGCCGACGACAGCTACGGCATCGAGGTCGCCAAGCTCGCGGGCCTGCCGGACACGGTCATCCGCAAGGCCAAGGACTATCTCAAGGAGCTCGAGTCCGGCGCCCCCGTGCAGGCCGAAAGCGCGAAAAGTCCGGCGAGCGACCAGCTCAGCTTCTCCGACGTGGGCGGGGACGAGGTGCGCGAGACGCTGTGCGCCGTGGATCTCAACACCCTCACGCCCATCGAGGCCATGAACCTGCTCTACCAGCTCCAGCAGAAGGCGAGGGGCTGAGATGGAGCGGAGACGGCCCGTCTTCCCGGCCTTCACGAGCGCCCTGTCCCGGACGGAGGCGGCGCTGGTGCTGGCGTATTTCCCGGTGCACATCGTCCTGCTGCCCCGGCTGCTGCGTCTGCTGTACGAGCGCGGCACCATCGACGTCCTCCTTGCCAACGTCCTGCTCTACGGCGTCGGCTTCGGGTACATGCTCGCCGCGGCGTTCCGCTTCCTGCGCCGGGACTTCGATCCGCTGGCCGAGCGGCCGCTGTTCGTCGCCGGGCAGGTGTGCACCGGCTACATCGTCATGCTGGTCTGCAACATGCTCGCGGGCCTGCTGCTCGCGCGCCTGACGGACGGCGCGGAAAACGTGAACAACAGCGCCCTGCAGGAGCTGGCGGACTTCGCCTACGGCCCGACGAAGGCGGCGCTGGTCTATCTCGGCCCGCTGACGGAGGAGCTGCTGTTTCGCGCGGGGCTCTTCGGCACGCTGCGGCGCAGGAACCGCCTCGCCGCCTACGCCGTGAGCACGCTGGCCTTCTCGGTCTACCACGTCTGGGGCTACGCGCTCGACGATCCGGGCTACTGGATCTTCCTGCTGGAGTACCTGCCCGCGGGCCTGCTGCTGGCGCGCTGCTACGAGCGCACGAACAGCATCTGGGGCAGCATCTTCTTCCACATGCTCACAAACTACATGGCGCTGGAGCTCTACAACGCCGTGCTGAGAGCCGCGTAAAGGAGGCGTCATGGACCACACGATCACCCCGGTCGCCGTCTATCGCGGCGACTTTCCGGACAAGTTCGGCATCCCGCGCCAGGCGGGGATCGTCCCGGCGCTCGAGGGCCTGGTCGTCTTCGAGCCGGCCTTCCGCGACCCCTCCGCCCTGCGCGGACTGGAGGGCTTCGAGCGCGTCTGGCTGATCTGGCAGTTCTCCGAAAACCTGCGCGGGGGCTTTCAGCCCACGGTGCGCCCGCCGCGCCTCGGGGGGAACAGGCGCCTCGGGGTCTTCGCCACGCGCTCGCCCTTCCGCCCCAACGCCCTGGGCCTGAGCTGCGTGGAGCTCCGGGGGATCGAGGAGATGGCGGGCCTCGGTACGGTGCTGCGCGTGCGGGGCGCGGACCTCATGGACGGCACCCCGATCTTTGACGTCAAGCCCTATCTCCCCTACGCCGACGCATGGCCCGACGCGCGCGCGGGCTTCGCCCCCGACGCGGGCGGGGAGCTTGCGGTGGAGCTCAAGCCGGAGCTCGAGGCGCAGATCCCGCCGGAGAAGCGGGACGCGCTGCGCGCGGTGCTCGCGCGCGACCCGCGCCCGCGCTATCAGGACGACCCCGGGCGGGTCTACGCCATGCGCTTTGCGGGATGCGAAGTGCGCTTCACCGCCGACGAGAACACGCTCCGCGTGACGGAGCTTACGCCCGCGCAGACGGGCGGGAAAAGGAACGAGCCATGATCACAGCCTTTTACGACACCTGCTTTATCCTCTCGGTGCTGCTGGCGATCGTCTACGCCTGCCTGTGGCACCGGCACTTCGACGTGCACATCACGATGATCTTTATGCTCGTGCCGGTCACGAACCTCGCCTACGTGCTGCTGACCCGCTCCGACACCCTGGGCGAGGCTCTCAACGCCAACCGCCTGAGCTATATCGGCGGCTGCTATCTGCAGCTGTTTCTGATGCTGGTCATCTTTTCGCTGTGCGACATCCCCCTCCGGCGCTGGGTGCGTGTGGGGCTGCTGTGCCTGAGCACGGTGGTGTACCTGTCGGCCCTGACGATCGGCAGGGAGCAGATCTTCTACCGGAGCATCCGCTTCGAGCGCCTGAACGGGGCCGTGATGCTCTACAAGGACTACAACTGGATGCACACGGTCTTCTATATCCTGGTCGCGTCCTACTTCCTGCTGTCGATCGGCGCGATGGTCTACAGCTATTTCCGCAAGAACCAGGTCTCGCGCAAGAACATCTATCTGCTGTTTTCCACCGAGCTTGTGGCCATGCTGGCCTTCTTCGGCGGGCGGCTGCTCTACAAGCGCGTCGAGCTGCTCCCGGCCGCCTATGTTTTCGCCCTGCTGATCTACCTCGTCATCGTGCGGCGCATGTGCCTGTACAACGTCGCGGAGACCGCCGCCGACGCGCTGATCGAGTCGGACGATACCGGCATCGTCTCCTTCGACTTCCGTTACAACTACCTCGGCAGCGACGAGCAGGCCAAGCGTATCTTCCCGGAGCTCAACGACCTGACCGTGGACCTGCCCCTGCGCCGCAGCGAGCGGATGAACGAGCTGTTCCTTCCCTGGCTGGAGGGCTTCCGGCGAAACGAGAACCACGAGCGCATCCATTACGAGCGGGACGGGAAGATCTACGAGATCTTCGTCAACTGGCTCTTTGACGGCAAGCGTCGGCGCGGCTTCCAGATCCTCATCGACGACGATACCAAGGACCAGCAGCTCATCCGCCTGCAGGAGAGCTACAACAGCGATCTGGAGCGCGACGTCGCCGCCGCGACCGAAAAACTCAACCTCATGCACGACAAGCTGATCCTCGGCATGGCGGCCATGGTCGAAAGCCGCGACAACTCCACCGGCGGCCACATCCGCCGCACGAGTGAGGGCGTGCGCATCCTGATCGACGAGCTGCGCGCCGACCCCGATATCGAGCTGTCGGACGAGTTCTGCCGCTGCCTCATCAAGGCTGCGCCCATGCACGACCTCGGCAAGATCGCGGTCGACGACGAGGTGCTGCGCAAGCCCGGGCGCTTTACGCCCGAGGAGTACGAGAAGATGAAGACCCACGCGGCCGAGGGCGCGCGCATCGTGCGGGAGATCCTCAAGGGCACGGACGACGCGGACTTCCGCCGCATCGCCGAGAACGTCGCCCACTACCACCACGAGCGCTGGGACGGGACCGGCTATCCCGAGGGCCTCAAAGGAGAGGAGATCCCCTTCGAGGCGCGGATCATGGCGGTCGCGGACGTGTACGACGCGCTGGTGTCGAAGCGGGTCTACAAGGAGAAGATGCCCTTCGACAAGGCCGACAGGATCATCCTCGACGGCATGGGCAGCCAGTTCGACCCCGCGCTGGAGCGCTTTTACCGCGCCGCGCGGCCGAAGCTGGAGGCCTATTACGCGGCCATGGAATGAGAGAGAAAAGGATCTGTGTATGGAAACAAAAAGAGAGTACGCGCTTGACGTTCTGAAAATCGCCGGCTCGCTGATGATTGCGATCGGCCACTTTCAGATGTGCTTCCCCGCGGATTACCGGATCCGTTTCTTCCCGGCGTACGGCCCCCTCGACTACGGCTACATCGTGGAGCTGTTCTTCATGCTCTCCGGCTTTTTCACCTGCCGCTACGTGCGGCGCATCCGGGACGGGCTCTCCTTCCGGGAGTTCTTCCTGCGCCGCTATCTGCGCCTGTTCCCGCTGATGGCCGTGAGCGCGGCGGGCTGGTTCCTGCTGTACTTCCTGCTGGGGATCCACCGGCTGGGCGGCATGTGGGCAAAATGGTATCCGTCGCTGTGGAACCTCGCGGTCACCTCGCTCGGCGTCCAGGAGGGCTGGGGCTTCGCAAACTCCTACCTCAATCATCCGATGTGGTATCTGAGCGTGCTGATCTTCTGCTATCTCCTGTTCTATCTGCTCGTGAACGCGTCGCAGCGGCTTCGCATCTCCCCGTATTACCTGTTCGGCCTGATGCTCGTGGTCGGCTCCGGCATCCGGAGCTACTGCATCGAGCTCCCCTTCCTCAACCTGGCAATGGCCCGCGGCTACTGCTCCTTCTTCGGGGGCGTGCTGCTGGCCGCCCTGCTGCGCGGAAGGAGACCGGGAAAGCTCGTTCTGCTCCTGTGCGCGCTGGACGTCGCTGTGATCACGGCCCTGATCTGCAAGGGCTACTTCGACCTGGTCGGGGACATGGAGCCCGTGCTGACCTTCCTGTATTTCCCGGCCGTCATCCTCCTGTTTCGCTCCGCCGCGGCCGCGCGTCTGTTCCGTAGCCCCGTGATCGGGCTGCTGGGGAAGGTCTCCTTCAACGTCTTCGTCTGGCACATGAGCGGGATCCTGATCGTTGCGGCGCTCTGGTCGCGGGGCCTCGTGACGCTCGGCGCGCGCCCGATGGCGGAGGTGGGCCTGTTTGCGCTGTGCTGCTACCTCTTCGGCTTCCTCTCGCACTTCTGCATCGAAAAGCCCTGCGCCCGCCTGACGGACAGACTGCTGCAAAAGTTTTCGCAACAATAAAAAACGAACCGCCCCGGACGATAGTCCGGGGCGGTGTGCGTGTTATGAAGATTATCTTCTCCCGTGGGCTTCGAGCATCCCGTCCTTGAGCGCCATGAGCTTCGGGGACAGGTCGACGTAGTACTTGTGCGGGTTGTCGAAGCGCTTGACCTCGGGCCAGAGCGTCGAGATCTGGTAGGCGCAGTCGGTTTTGATCTGCTTGAGCGTCGGCAGCTCGTACACGAGCTCGCCGCCGAGGAAGACCGGCACCTGCAGCTCGACCGCGCGGAAGTTCTCCATGGTCTTGCGCTTCCAGCGCTCGTTGGGGTCGCAGATCTCCAGCGGCTGCGAGTCGTCGACGACCTCGTCGCGCAGGCAGATGTAGTCGGCCTCGGCCATGCCGGTCTCGCGGTTGAAGAAGCGGTAGACCTTCTTGAAGCCGGGGTTGGTGATCTTGCCGGGGTTCTCGCTGACCTTGATCTTGGGCAGGATGCTGCCGTCGGCCTGTTCGACGGCGCAGAGCTTGTAGACCCCGCCGAAGACCGGCGAGCTCTTGGAGGTGATCAGGCGCTCGCCCACGCCGAAGGAGTCGATCTTGGCGCCCTGCTGGATGATGTCGGCGATCAGCCGCTCGTCGAGCGAGTTGGAGACGGTGATCGTGCACCCAGGCCAGCCCGCCTCGTCGAGCATTTTGCGCGCCTTTTGGGTCAGATAGGCCATGTCGCCCGAGTCGAGACGGATGCCGCATTTGGTGATGCCGAGGGGCTTGAGCACCTCGTTGAAGGCGCGGATGGCGTTGGGGACGCCGGACTTGAGCGTGTTGAAGGTGTCGACCAGCAGCACGGCGTTGTTCGGATAGGTCCGGCAGTAGCTGAGGAAGGCGTCGAGCTCCGAGTCGAACATCTGCACCCAGGAGTGGGCCATGGTGCCCGCGGCGGGCACGCCGTAGATCTGGTCGGAGACCGTGCAGGCGGTCCCGGCGCAGCCGCCGATGAAGGCGGCCCGGGCGCCCGTGACGGCGGCGGCGATGCCCTGCGCCCGGCGCGAGCCGAACTCCAGCACGGCGCGGCCGGCGGCGGCGCGGCAGATGCGGCTGGCCTTGGTGGCGATCATGCTCTGGTGGTTGAACTCCAGCAGCATGTAGGTCTCCAGCAGCTGGGCCTGGATGGCTGGGGCGCGCACGGTGATCACCGGCTCCATCGGAAAGATGGGCGTGCCCTCGGGGATCGCCCAGATGTCGCCCGTGAATTGGAACGTGCGCAGGTAGTCCAGAAAGTCCTCGCGGAAGATCCCGCGGCCCCGGAGGTATGCGATGTCCTCGTCGGTGAAGCGGAGGTTTTGCACGTAGTCGACGATGGCCTCGAGCCCCGCGGCGACGGCATAGCCGCCCTGGTCGGGCACGTCGCGGAAGAAGACGTCGAAGTAGCAGATGCGGTCCTTCATCCCGTCGGCGAAGTAGCCGTTGCCCATCGTCAGCTCATAGAAGTCGCACAGCATGGTCAGGTTGATCCCGTTGGCTCTGTTCAAGAAAGCACCCTCTTTGTGATTACATAGTCGTCGCGCCGCCCGCGGGGGTAGCGCCGCTGTTATTATAGCGAATGGACGCGCCGCGCGCAAGGGCTGTTATCAAGTTGTCAAAGCGTGAAAAACTTGTATTTCCGATGCGCCGGGGCGGTTGACTTTGCCCGCTTTCGGGTTTATTCTGTACCTGTATGAACAAAATAACCCCCGGACCGAGACAGGAGCGTCCTTTTATGATACAAACCGTATTCACCCCCGGCAGGACCGAGCTCGCCGGAAACCATACCGACCACCAGAACGGCCGCATCCTCGCCGGCGCGATCGACCGCGGCATCACCGCCCGCTTTGAAGCCAACGGCGAGAAGCTTGTGCGTCTGAAAATGAAGACCCTGGGCGAGGCGGAGCTGCGCTGCGACCAGCTCCAGCCCCGTACCGCCGAGCTCGGCACGCCCGCCGCGCTGACGCGGGGCATGCTGGCCGTCTTCTCGGAGCTGGGCCTCAATGTCGGCGGCTTCGACGCCGAGATCGACAGCACCCTGCCCATCGGCGCGGGGCTGAGCTCGTCGGCGGCCTTCTCCGTGACCCTGGGCCGCATCCTGAGCCTGCTCTACAACGACGGCAGGGTCGACCCGGTCGTCATCGCCCGCGCCGCGCAGCAGGCGGAGAACCGCTTCTTCGGCAAGCCCTGCGGGCTGATGAGCCAGCTCACCTGCTCGCTCGGGCGGACCATCTACGTGGATTTCAAGACCAATCTCATCGAGCCCGTGGACGTGGATTTCGACGCCATGGGCCTGACGCTCTGCCTGACCGACACCGGCGGCAGCCACGCGGGGCTGGACACCTCCTATGCCCGCATCCCGGCGGACATGGTCTATATCGCCAACCTCTTCGACAAGGGCGTGCTGGCCGACGTCGACCCGGAGGAATTCCACAGCCGCGGCTGGGACCCCGCGAACCGGCCGGTGCGCCGCGCGATGCACTTCTTTGACGAGAACGAGCGCGTGCCGAAGCTGCGCGACGCCCTGCGCGAAAAAGACACCGAGGCGGTGCTGCGCCTGATGAACGAGTCGGGGCGCTCCTCCGAGGTGCTGTTGAACAACATCGTCACCAGCGCCACCGGGGACACGAAGCTCGAGCAGGGGCTGGAACTGTCGCGGAAGCTGCTGGAGGGCAAGGGCGCGTGGCGCGTCCACGGCGGCGGCTTCGCCGGCTGCGTGCAGGCGCTGATGCCGACGGCGCTCTTCCCCGAGTACAAACGCGAGATGGAAGCCGCCTTCGGCAAAGACAAGTGCATGCGCATCCGTCTGCTGTAAACTGAATATATTGAACCGGGAGCGGGTCGACTGACCCGCTCCCGATATTTTTACCGCGCGTGGATGTTGATGAACTCGGCCTTGACCTTGGAGTAGAGGATCTTCTGGCTCGAGTACAGGCCGAAGTAGCCCGAGAGCATGTAGGCGATGCCGCAGGCGAGGGCGAAGCAGATCACGCCCTCCGAGCCGAACAGCTCGATCGACAGCAGGATCGAGGCCAGCGGGCAGTTGACCGCGCCGCAGAACACGGCGACGAGCCCGATGGCCGCGGCGAAGCCCGCCGGGATGCCGAGCAGCCCGCCCGCGAGGCAGCCGAAGGTCGCGCCCACGAAGAAGCAGGGGACGACCTCACCGCCCTTGTAGCCGCTGCCGAGGGTGACCGCCGTGAAGACCAGCTTCCAGAAGAAAGCGTCGGGCCGGACCGCGCCCTGCTCGACGGCGCGCGCGACGGAGTCCATCCCCGCGCCGTTGAACTCCGTCGTGCCGAGCAGCAGCGTCAGCCCCACGATGGCGGAGCCCCCGGCGAGCACGCGCACGAAATCGTTGGGGATCGCCCGGCGCAGCAGATGCTCGGTCTGGTGCATGCACAGGCAAAAGAGGATGCTCACCACCGCGCACAGCGCGGCCAGCGCCGCGACCTTCAGCAGCAGCACCGCGTGCACCGGGCTGACGGCCACGGCGAAATGCTCGGGCGCGATGCCGAAGAGCACCGAGATCTGCAGCGCGACCAGCGAGGCAACGAGACACGGCACGAAGGCCGAGTAGTACAGCACGCCCACCGAGATGACCTCGAGCGCGAAGACCGTCGCGGTCAGCGGCGTGCCGAACAGGGCGGCGAAGACCGCGCTCATGCCCGAGAGCGTCGCGATGCGCACGTCCTTCTCGTCAAGATGGAAGAGCCGGCCCGCGAAGTTGCCGAGGCTGCCGCCGATCTGCAGGGCCGCGCCCTCGCGTCCGGCGCTGCCGCCGAAGAGATGGGTGAGCGCGGTGGCCAGATAGATGGTGGGCAGCAGGGCCAGCGGCACACGGTCCCCGAGCTGGATGGAGTCGATGATGGTGTTGGTGTTCTTGTCCTCGGTGTGCAGAAGGCGGTAGATCAGCACGATCATGATGCCAGACACGGGCAGCAGATACAGCATCCACGGATGGGATGCGCGGAAGGCCGCGGCGTGGCTGACGCTCAGGTGGAAGGCGGAGCCCACCAGGCCGCCGGCCGCTCCGGTGAACAGGGCGATCAGCACCCATTTGACAAAGCCGGAGAGGAAGCTCAGCGCCTCTTTGGACTCCTGTTTGAAAGCGGACATGGTCAAAGCCCCCAAAAATCACGGAATACATTTATGCACAGCGCACAGTATAAACCCGTGTTCCCGAAAAATCCAGCCCTCCGGAAGAAAATCATCGCCCCGCCGAAAGGCGGGGCGATCAAGCTGCAGACAAGGGCCAAAACGATGTCATTTCGAGCGAGCGTCAGCGAGTCGAGAAATCTCAAACGTACGAAGATCCAACGCCGGAGATCCTTCGACTCCGGCTTCGCCTCCGCTCAGGATGACAAAACCGGATTATGGCGTCTTCTTACGCGGCGGTCTTCTGGCGGCTGCGCAGGAAGAAGAGCACGCCGACGGTCAGGGCCGCGCCGATCAGCAGGCAGACGATCCAGCTGTGCAGGAAGCCCGCAATCAGGTAGCACACGAAGCTGATGCCCGCCACGGTGAGCGCGTAGGGAAGCTGCGTCGAGACGTGGGCGATGTGGTTGACGTTGGCGCCCGCGGAGGCCATGATGGTGGTATCGGAGATGGGCGAGCAGTGGTCGCCGCAGACGGCGCCGGCCAGGCACGCGGAGATGCCGATCATCAGCAGATCGGGGTTGTTGGAGAAGACGGGCAGCACGATGGGGATCAGGATGCCGAAGGTGCCCCAGCTCGTGCCGGTGGAGAAGGCCAGGCCCAGGGCCACCAGGAAGATGACGGCGGGCAGCAGGGAGAACAGGCCGGCGGCCGCGCCCTCGACGAGACCCGCGACGTAGTCGGCGGCGCCGAGCAGGCTGGTCATGTTCTTCAGCGTCAGCGCGAAGGTGAGGATCAGCAGCGCGGGGACCATGGCGAGGAAGCCCTTGGTGATGCAGCCGGTGGCCTCCTTGAAGGTGATGACCCGGCGGCAGAGCAGGTAGACGAAGGTGATTATCAGCGCGACGATGCAGCCCCAGGGCAGGCCGACCGAGGCGTCGGTGTCGGCGAAGGAGTCGATCAGGCTCGCTCCGTCCCAGAAGCCGCCGACGTACATCATGCCGATGATGCAGAAGACGATCAGCAGGATCACGGGGATCAGCATGTCCCAGATGGAGGCGCGGGAATTGCTCTGCTCCTCCTCCTCGCTCAGGGCGCCGAGCTCACCCTGCAGGGCGCGCATCTCGGCCTTGGCCATGGGGCCGTAGTCGAAGCCCATCACGGAGATGGCGATGACGAACACGATGGTCAGCAGGGAGTAGAAGTTGTAGGGGATGGCCCGGATGAACAGCTGGATGCCGCTGATGCCGGAGTCCAGATCCTGCGCGGTCGCCGAGATGGCGGCGGCCCAGGAGGACACGGGGGCGATCATGCAGATCGGGGCGGCGGTGGCATCGATGATGTAGGCCAGCTTCTCGCGGGAGATCTTCTGGCTGTCCGAGACCGGACGCATGACCGAGCCGACGGTCAGGCAGTTGAAGTAGTCGTCGATGAAG
>JAUNNC010000043.1:0-2461 GCA_030531585.1 Eubacteriales bacterium
AGAAGTTTGTGACGATCCCTTGGAAGGACGTCGTGTATCAGGTGGAGGCCGCGAAGGACATTACAAATCGATAACGCGAGGAAACTACCGCAATCAGCCCCGCAGCCAGCGAGGAGCTAACAGCCGGAGTTATCTGTAACGACCGAAAGGTCCGCACAGGTAACTCCGGCTTTTTTTGTTTTTTACCCTTTTTTCACCGGACACGCCATGTCCGGCACGGCAAAAAAATCGGTGCTACGATAGCGCCGTAAAAATCAATATCGATTGCCTGAGTGTACAGCAGGACAAGGATACTGCATATCGCCCTTCTCCCCTCTGCGGGGAGGGGCGGATCGGTACCCTAACCTTTGTGCGCTCATTTTTACGCAGACAGGTGCGGGGACCGATGGTCTCCGCGCCTTTCATTTTCTTGTTCTGCTCCGCTCTCGCGGAAAGGAACAGAAATGAAAATCACCTACAAGTTCGCAGACGGCACTACCTCCACCACTGAGGTCGACGAGGAGATCGGAGCCTTCATCATGGACTCCCGGCGCAAGGAGGCTAACGATGACCGCCGCCACCGCTACCACAATTACTCCCTCGATGCCATCACTTACGAAGGCGCGGAATACGGCGAATGCGACGCCTACCCCAGCGAGGACGATTCTGAAGAAGTCGCGCAGCGCGTCCGGGATGCTCTCGCCCAGCTCAAGGAGCCGCAGCGCAGACGGCTGCTGATGCTTTCCAGAGGCATGACGGAGCGGGAGATCGCTGCCGCTGAGGGAGTTGCTCTCTATGCGGTCCAGAAGTCCATCGCCGCCGCCCGGAAAAATTTTCTGGAGTTTTTTCTGATTTAGGGTGGTCAGAATGGCTCTCCTTTCTCCGTAAGGCGAAGAGCGGCACACCGCTCTCAGAAAGGAGGGCAAAGCCCTATGAGACACAGCATTGAAGTCTCGGTGTCCGGCCCTGAAGGCGGAGACGTGGTCCGCTGCAAAAGGGTCGGAATCCGGGAGCGGCTGATGCGGCTGCTTTTCGGGGAGATGCGCCGGATGTGGATCATCATCCCTGACAACACCGTTGATGCACTCCGCGTCTTCGAGGTCCCGGAGGGAGGTGGAAGCGATGAGCCGGATTAAGCTCCTGCTGGATGTGGTCGAGGACATGCGGTCCCTCGCGGACAGCATTCAGGCGGTCGCAGAGGCGCTGGCCGGAAGTGAGCCGGAGCCAGAAGCCGCCCCTGCTGCAGAGCCTGCTCCCCCCAAGCCGACGATCACGCTGGAAACGCTCCGGGCGCGGCTGGGCGAAATCAGCCGAGCGGGATACACCGCAGCGGTCCACGACCTGATCCAGAAGCACGGTGCCACCCATTTGAGCAAGGTGGACCCGGAGGACTACGACACCCTGCTCAAAGAAGCGGAGGCGCTGGTCCATGCCACCTAACCAGCACGCTCTTCTCTCGGCCAGCTCCGCCCACCGCTGGATGGGCTGTACCCCTTCGGCACGACTGGAGCAGGAGTTTGAGGACCAGACGTCAGAAGCCGCCGCTGAGGGCAGTGCCGCCCATGCGCTGGCCGAACACAAGCTCCGCAAGGCGCTGAAGCTCCGGTCCCGTAAGCCTGTTAGCAAGTACGACTGTGACGAGATGGACGACTATACCACGGACTATGTCGCCTTCGTCATGGAAACGCTGGCTGAGGCCAAGCTCCACTGCCCGGACCCACAGGTCCTGATCGAGCAGAAACTGGACTTCTCCTGCTACGTACCGGACGGCTTCGGCACAGGCGACTGCCTGATCGTTGCCAGCCCCCGGCTGCACGTCATCGACTTCAAGTACGGGATGGGCGTCCTTGTCGACGCCTACCAAAACCCGCAGATGATGCTGTACGCCCTCGGAGCTCTCCGCATCTTCGACTGCCTGTATGACATTGAAGAGGTGGCGATGACGATCTTCCAGCCCCGCCGCGAAAACGTGTCAACTTGGACGATCTCCGTGGCCGACCTCAAGGAGTGGGCCGAAACGACCCTCAAGCCCAAAGCCGATCTCGCCTACAAAGGCGAAGGCGAGTATGCCCCCGGCTCGTGGTGCCAGTTCTGCCGTGCGGCGGTCAAGTGCCGCGCCAGAGCGGAGGCCAAGCTGGAGCTGGCCCGGTTTGAGTTCGCCCAGCCCCCGCTGCTGTCGGATGAGGAGATTGAGGAGATTCTCGGCAAGCTGGACGATCTGACCAAGTGGGCCAGCGAGATTGTGGCCTACGCTCAGAACGCCGCCATCAACCACGGCAAAGAGTGGTCCGGCTTCAAGCTGGTGGAGTCCCGCACCAATCGTAAATACACCGACGAGGAGGCTGTTGCCCATGCTGCCGCCGCTGCCGGGTATCACGACATCTACCGCAAAACCCTGATCCCCATCACTGAGATGGAGAAGCTCATGGGCAAGCAGACCTTCAAAGAGGTTCTCGGCGGCTTGGTCATCAAGCCTGCTGGC
>JAUNNC010000043.1:2561-13626 GCA_030531585.1 Eubacteriales bacterium
AAGCTCCCGCTCCGCGACGGCGATACCGAGCGCGACGATGAGGCTTATCGTAATGCCTACTTCGTGAACGCCAACAGCACCACGGCCCCGCAGATCGTGGACCGTGCGGTGCAGCCCATCCTTGACCGCAGCGAGGTCTACTCCGGCTGCTATGCCCGTGTGTCCATCAACTTCTACGCCTTCAACTCCAACGGCAACAAGGGCGTGGCCTGCGGCCTCGGCAACATCCAGAAGGTCCGCGACGGTGAGCCCCTCGGCGGCAAGACCTCCGCTGCAGATGACTTCTCCACCGATCTGGACGACGACTTCCTGTCTTGAGAAAGGAATGGTGACCAATATGACTATCACGGCTTTTCAGGCGATCATCCTCACGGCGCTCCTCGTGGCGTGGCTCTGCATCAGCATCGGCTTCTTCGTCTCCATGATCCAGAACATCATCACGGATCATCGGCGCGAGAAGCGCGATCAGGAACGTGAAGCGCGGGATCTGGAATACCACCAGAAGCGCATGAAGGACTACAACTAAGCGACCGGGAACGGCGGCAGGGCTCCCAGCTTTGCCGCCGCCCTCCCACAAGGGATGGTGACCATGAAAATTCTATCAATCGATATCGAAACCTACTCCGCCACCAACCTTGCCAAAGCCGGGGTCTACCGCTACAGCGAGGATTCGGATTTTGAGATCCTGCTCTTCGGCTATTCGGCGGACGGTGGTCCCGTGCAGGTCGTGGACCTTGCTGCCGGGGAGCAGCTCCCTGACGAAGTGCTCTCTGCCCTGACAGACCCCGCCGTGCTGAAGACGGCCTTCAACGCTCAGTTTGAGCGCGTGTGTCTCTCCCGCTACTTAGGGTACCCGACAGGTACTTATCTGGACCCCTCCTCGTGGCATTGCACGATGGTGTGGGCGGCGACCCTCGGCCTGCCGCTGTCGCTGGAAGGCGTCGGCGCTGTGCTGGGGCTGGAGAAGCAGAAGCTCAAAGAGGGCAAGGACCTGATCCGTTATTTCTGCACTCTCGCCAAAACGCGGGATGGCGACACGTTCCGGCATTATCCGACAGACGCCCCGGAGAAGTGGGCGCTCTTCAAGGCGTATAACCTCCGTGACGTGGAGACGGAAATGGCCATCCAGCAGCGTCTCGCCAAGTTCCCTGTGACGGAATCCGAGTGGCGCAACTATGTGCTGGACCAGCAGATCAACGACCGGGGCATCCGGCTGGACCTTACGCTGGTGAAGCAGGCCATCGCCTGTGACGAGCAGTTCAAGCAGACCCACATGGAGATGGCAAAGGCCGTCACCGGGCTGGACAACCCCAACTCCCCAGCGCAGCTCAAAGCATGGCTGGCAGAAAAGGGCATCGAAGTGGACTCGCTCTCCAAGGCATCTGTTCTTGATCTGCTGGAATCGGCCAGCGGCGAGGTGGAGCTCGCACTCTCTCTGAGACAAGAACTGGCCAAGTCGAGCGTAAAGAAATACACGGCCATGCAGACCGTAGTCGGCGCTGACGACCGGGCCAGAGGGCTGATCCAGTTTTATGGGGCCAACCGCACCGGGCGATACGCCGGACGCCTGATCCAAGTGCAAAACTTGCCGCAAAACCATCTGCCCGATCTGGATGAAGCCCGGTCCCTCGTCAGGGACGGACAGTTCGCCGCGCTGGATATGCTGTATGACTCCGTGCCGCTGGTCCTATCGGAGCTGATCCGCACGGCCTTTGTGCCGAAGCCGGGATGCCGCTTCTTTGTGGCCGATTTCGCTGCTATTGAGGCGAGGGTCATCGCATGGATCGCCGGAGAGCAATGGCGGCAGGAGGTGTTTGCCAGCGGCGGCGACATCTACTGCGCGTCGGCCAGCGCCATGTTCCACGTCCCCGTGGAGAAGCACGGCCAGAACGCCCACCTCCGGCAGCGCGGCAAGATTGCAGAGCTGGCCCTCGGCTATGGCGGCGCAGTAGGCGCTTTGAAAGCGATGGGCGCTCTCAACTACGGTGTAGCCGAGCACGAGCTGCAGCCGCTGGTGGACGCTTGGCGTCAGTCAAACCCGACGATCGTCCGGCTGTGGTGGGATGTGGACACCGCCGCCAAAACCTGTGTGGCAGAGAAAACCGTGACAAGCTGTCACGGGATCACCTTTGAATACAGGAGCGGCATGATGTTCGTCACGCTGCCGTCTGGCCGGAAGCTGGCCTATGTGAAACCCAAGCTCGGTGAAAACCGCTTCGGCGGCGATGCCGTTACCTACGAAGGTGTCGGGACCCAAAAGAAATGGCTCCGGCTGGAGACCTATGGCCCAAAGCTGGTGGAAAACATCGTGCAGGCCACGGCGCGGGATATCCTTGCGGAAGCCATGCTCCGGCTGTCTGCCAAAGGCTACCGCATTGTTATGCACGTCCATGACGAGGCCGTGATCGAGGCTCCTGCCGAGACGGATTTAACGGATATTTGTGTGACGATGGGCCAGCAGCCCAAATGGGCAGACGGCCTGCTTCTCCGGGCAGACGGCTATGTCTGCGACTTTTACAAGAAAGACTGAGGTATGGATATGAGACCCAATTTATACAACGCGGAGGGCTATGTTGACCCGACCGCCTACGAAGCCCTGATGAACATTGAGCGCGAGGCGCAGAAGACCTGTTCTTTCCGGCCAGTGGTCTACATCTGCTCTCCGCTGTCCGGGGATACCGTGGCCAATCAGGAAGCGGCCCGTCGTTACTGCCGCTATGCCGTGGACGCAGGGTATGTTCCCGTGGCCCCGCACCTGTTCTTCCCGCAGTTCATGGATGATACCGACGAGCAGGAGCGCAACCTCGCCCTGTTCATGGACATCGTCCTGCTCACCAAGTGCGCGGAGCTGTGGGTGTTTGGAGAGACGGTCTCCAAAGGCATGAGCATTGAAATTGAAAAGGCCAAGCGCAAGGCCAAGCCGATCCGCTATTTCACTACGGCCTGCAAGGAGGTATCCCGATGAGCCAGACATTCACTCTCTATCATTCCGACAGCATCGGCAGGGCGTCCAACTGCTCCTATCCCCATGCTGTGGAGGTCGCGGATGCGGAGTCCCTCGCCGCTGCCGTCCGTTTCGACTATGTGGCCGTCGAGTACAAAAGCGGCTACCGCAACAACGCCAACTTCATCAAGACAAACTGCCTTGTGCTTGACTGCGATAACGATCACAGCGAGGACCCGGCAGAGTGGATCACCTCGGCGCAGCTTCAGGCCGCTATGCCCGGAGTGGCCTTCGCCGTCCACTATAGCCGCAACCACAACAAGGAGAAAAACGGCAAGACGGCTCGGCCCAAGTTTCACTGCTTTTTCCCGATCCCGGAGCAGACCGACTCCGCAGCCTACAGTGCCATGAAGCGGCAGGTGCAGGCGATCTTCCCATTCTTTGACCCCAACGCTCTGGACGCAGCACGTTTCTTTTTCGGCACCTCCAAGCCGGATGTGGAGTTCTTCGATGGAGATCTCACCATCGCGGACTATCTGGCAGATTACGCCTTTGAGACGATGGAGATGGCAGATAGCACGGTAATCCCGGAAGGAAGCCGCAACTCTACCATGTCCCATTTCGCTGGCCGGGTGCTCAAGCGCTACGGCAACACTGACGAGGCATACGAGGCGTTCCGTACCGAGGCGGCAAAATGCGATCCCCCGCTGGAGGAGCACGAGCTCAAAACCATCTGGCGCAGCGCCCTGCAGTTTTACCGCAAGGTCCAGCAGCAGGACGGGTATGTTGCCCCGGAGCACTACAACACGGAATATCAGTACCGCCCGGACGATTTCACAGATGTCGGGCAGGCGCAGGTGCTCTCCCGTGTGTCTGCGGCGGAGCTCAGATACTCTCCGGCCACGGACTATATCGTCTTTAACGGCACCATATGGGAGGAGTCCAAGCATGGCGCACAGGCTGTGGCACAGAAGCTGACCGCGCATCAACTGGAGGAAGCCGTCGCTGCCGCTGAAAAAGCATGGAAGGCCCTCGCCAGCAACGGCGCTGCAGAAGTGCTGTCCTCTGCATCATCCAAGAAGAAAGCCGAGGCCCAATTCTCGAAGGAGCAGGCTGTAGCGTACACGCAGTTCAGCAAGGCAACCGAGTACAAGGCGTTTGCCCTCGACCGCCGCAGCTCCAAAAACATCACAAACACCCTCAAGGAAGCGCGGCCCATGCTGGCGATCACGCCGAGGGAGCTGGATGCGGACCCCTATCTGCTCTGTACCCCTGCAGGGACCTATGATCTCCGAAAGGGCATGGCCGGACTGATGCCGCACCGCCCGGAAGATTTCATGACGAAGGTGACCGCCGTCTCGCCCAGCGACAAAGGTGCGGACCTGTGGGCCAAACAGCTCGACCTGCTATTCTGCGGCGATAAGGACCTGATCGACTATGCCCAGCTCATCGCCGGGACCGCCTGTGTCGGCAAGATGATGATCGAGCAGATGATAATCGCCTACGGCTGCGGAGCCAACGGCAAATCTACCTTCTGGAACACGCTGGCCCGTGTGCTTGGCACCTATAGCGGCAACATGAGCTCCGACGCTCTAACCACGGGTACTAAGCGGAATGTGAAGCCGGAGATGGCGGAGCTGAAGGGCAAGCGGCTGGTGATCGCTGCCGAGCTGGAGGAAGGCACCCGTATGAATACGTCCACGGTGAAGCAGCTCTCCTCCACGGACGAGGTGTATGCCGAGAAGAAGTACAAGGACCCGTTCAGCTTCGTGCCGAGCCACATGCTGGTCCTCTATACCAACCACCTCCCGAAGGTCGGGGCCATCGACGCAGGCACATGGCGTCGTCTGATCGTCATGCCGTTCAATGCCCGGATCGTGGGCAAAAGCGACATCAAGAACTATGCCGATTACCTCTTCCAGAATGCAGGCGAGGCGGTCCTCGCGTGGATCATCGAAGGTGCCAAACGCGTGATTGATCTGGATTTCAAGTTCCCGCTCCCCGCCGTCGTGGAGGATGCCACCGCCAAATACCGGGAGGAGAACAACTGGCTCAGCCACTTCCTGACGGAGTGCTGCGAGGTTGATCCTTCGTACTCGGCCCGGTCGGGAGAGGTGTATCAGGCGTACCGATCCTACTGCAATGATACGGGCGACTACTTCCGTAGCACGGCAGAATTCTACACCGCGCTGGAGACCGAGGGCTTTACCCGGCGTCGTACCCGTTCCGGCAACCTGATAACTGGCTTCCGGCTCAAAACCCGCGAGTTTTCTACGGTTTCCGGCTTTGACGACTTTCTGAAATGAGGGTGGTGTGGAGGTCGTGAAGGTTATATACAAGAGTCCTCTTTAGGAAAACCAAAAAATAAACCTATACGAAGAAATATAGGTATAACCTTCACGACCTCCACCACTCAGACAGAAAGGCTTTTATGGAGGAACTATGGCAGCAGAAAAAACAATCGAACAAAAGCTGGTCCGGGCTGTAAAGCTGATGGGTGGTCTGGCTCCAAAGTTTGTCAGTCCAGGACTCGATGGAGTTCCCGATAGAATTGTCCTGCTTCCGGGCGCAAAGCTGGCCTTCGTTGAACTTAAGGCTGATGGAAAGAAGCTCCGTCCGCTGCAGGTAAGGCGAAAAAGGCAGTTAGAAGCACTTGGCTTTTCGGTGTACTGCGTGAGCAGCACAGAGCAGATCGGAGGTGTCCTCAATGAAATACAGTCCTCATGACTACCAAACCTACGCCACCAATTTCATCCTGACGCACCCGGTCTCCGCTGTACTGCTGGATATGGGCCTTGGCAAGAGCGTCATCACGCTGACCGCCATCTTCGACCTGTGTCTTGACAGCTTCCTGATCCGCAAGGTGCTGGTAATCGCCCCGCTCCGTGTGGCGCGGGACACATGGCCAGCGGAGATCCGCAAATGGGATCATCTCCGGGGCCTGACCTTCTCGGTGGCGGTCGGAACGGAGCTGGAGCGGAAAGCCGCTCTGATGCAGGATGCTTCCGTGTACATCATCAACCGGGAAAACGTGCAGTGGTTGATCGAGCAGAGCAATCTGCCCTTTGACTACGACATGGTGGTCATCGATGAGCTGTCCAGCTTCAAGAGTTATCAGGCAAAACGCTTCCGCGCCCTGCTGCAGGTGCGACCTGGCGTCCGGCGCATCGTCGGATTGACGGGGACCCCCAGCAGCAATGGCTTGATGGACCTGTGGGCCGAGTACAGACTCCTTGATCTCGGCAAGCGGCTGGGGCGTTTCATCACCCATTATAGAAACCGCTACTTTGCCCCTGACAAGCGAAACGGCACCATCGTCTACTCGTACAAGCCCCTCCCCGGCGCAGAGGAGCAGATCTACGACGCCATCTCGGATATCACGATCAGCATGAAGGCGGCAGATCACCTGCGGATGCCGGAGCTGGTGATGAACGAGGTCCGGGTATCGCTCTCGGACGAGGAGTGGGAAACATACAGCACTTTGAAGAAGGAGCTGGTGGTCTCCCTCGACGGTGAGGAGATCGACGCCGTCAATGCGGCTTCTCTGGCCAACAAACTCTGCCAGATGGCCAACGGTGCAGTTTACAACGAGGACAAGAAAGTGATCCCGCTCCATGACCGGAAGCTGGACGCTCTGGAAGACCTGATCGAAGCCGCCAACGGGAAGCCCGTCCTTGTGGCCTACTGGTTCAAGCACGATCTCGACAGAATCACGGAGCGGCTGCACAAGCTCCACATTCCCTTCGCCTGTGCAGACAAATCCGACAGCATTGAGCGGTGGAATCGTGGAGAGCTCCCCGTGATGCTGATCCATCCGGCTTCTGCCGGACATGGCCTGAATCTGCAAAGCGGTGGCTGCACCCTCGTGTGGTACGGCCTGACATGGTCGCTGGAGCTGTATCAGCAGACCAACGCCCGTCTCTGGCGGCAGGGCCAGCAGCACACGGTGGTCATTCACCACATTATCGCGGAAGGCACGATTGACGAGAGGATCATGTCAGCCCTCCGCCAGAAAGATAAAACACAGACCGCGCTCATGGATGCGGTCAAGGCAACGTTGGAGGTGTGAGCATGAACCCCTATCATGAATTGGCAAACGCCATCATTATGCAGGCAGTGAAGGATTACCGCATGGCACTCAAGCGCTACTTCCTGCGCCCCCAGCGAAAAGAGTACCAGCAGGACGTGGCGGAGCTGGAACGCTTCTTCACCTCCGAGTGGTTTGAAGCCCTAAGTGAGCTGGACGGCCCGTCCCTGATGAAGCGGGTCCGCAGCATGGTCAGAATGGAGGTATCGGCATGACCGCACAGGAATATTTCAATCAGGCGTACCGTCTGGATCAGCGCATCAACAGCAAGATCGAACAGCTCCGCACCCTGAATGAGCTGGCTCTGAAAGCTACCGCAACATACACCGGAATGCCCCACAGCCCTAACAAGGGGTCGCAGACGATGGCGAATACTGTGGATCGCATCATCGACCTGCAAAATGAGATCAACCATGACATTGACGAGCTGGTTGATCTGAAAGCCGAGATCCGGGAGGTCATCGACGCCGTGCCGGATACCGATCTCCGACTCATTTTGGAGGAGCGCTACCTCAACTGGAAGTCATGGGAGCAGATCGCCGTGTCTCTCGGCTACAACCTCCGCTATGTCCACAAGCTCCACAGGCTGGCGCTGGAGGCAACAAAAATCCCGGACTCCTGAAATTGGACACTAAATGGCACTATTTGTGCCAATTGTAATGTGGTAGTATTAAACTGCGAAAAGAATATGGAACAGCCTTCACGGGAGAAATCCTGTGAGGGCTTTTCTTATGCCAGAAACGGAGGTGCCGGATGAGCTACCGAAAAGTCACCTACCTTGAGCAGTGCTGGTACATCCTCCGCTTCTGGCTCCGCGAGAAGATCAGGAAGGACGATCCCGATGCCAAGAAAACCGAAGCGTCCGTGTGCCCACCCCGGATGCCCAAATCTGACAGATAAACTGTACTGCCCGGAGCACGAGAAAGCTGCGCGGCAGCAGTACGACAAATATGAGCGCAGCCCCGCCGTCAACAAAACCTACGGCAGAGCATGGAAGCGCATCCGTGATCGCTACGCTGCGGAGCACCCCTTGTGCGAGAGGTGTCTGGAGGAAGGCCGTGTGACCTTGATGGAAGAGGTCCATCATATCCTCCCTGTATCCCGTGGCGGCACACACGACCGCGCCAACCTCATGTCCCTTTGCCGTTCCTGCCACAACAAAATTCATCTGGAGATGGGAGATCGGCACACGCACGGCTGACCCGGAGGGGCGGTCAAAATCTCTACGGCCCCGGCCACCGGGCAACGGCGCGGGGTCTTTTACGCAAAAATCCGTATTCAAACAGGGTATTAAACAGCGGGACAGATGAACTGCCCCGCTGACGCCTTATTTCTTTGAGAGAATCTCTTTCCATTCTTTCGGGAAACCCATAAAAGAGAGCCTGACAACATCGCTGTATTCGTCGATCAACGCCTCCAACTGAGTTTCAAAAGAACACCATCGCTCGTCGCTATTCAGCATCCTTTTGATGCAGAGCAAGGCGGGAAACACTTTGTTAAGCGTGCCAACCCGGTACTTCTGGTACTCAGGATACAGATGAGGGGTTTGCTTCAGCGGCATATTGTAAAGCCTGCTGTAATGGGCACAAATGTTGCGTATCTCGACGAGGGCCAGAATCCAGCTTCCGAGATACTTGGGCTCGGTGTTGTAAAGCCGGGCAATTTCTTTGCGGTCATCTAAAACCATGATGCTATAGAGCGATGACAGGTTTCCAAATGTGAACAGCTCGATGGCAACCCATACAGGGAAATGGCCCTCGTACTTATCCATGTGGTGCTTTACAAACGGAGCGTTTTTCTGATGGTCCCGCTCTTTGTTGAAGCTTTCCATCACGGTGGCGTGGACGGATTCTCCGGTCTTCGTTTTCTTGTCTGTGAAATGGGCCGGGTCCACATAGCCTTCAGAGCCGTACGTCAAAGCGAGGAAATTGGAGATCTGTGTGCGAAGCTGAATCTCAAGCTGCTCAATGACATGGATCAGCATATTCCGAAAGATGCTGTCAAACTCATAGAGCCGATAGATGTGTTCCAGCGAGATGCCATCTATGTATTTTTCTTTGTCTTCCTTTTTCGACAGTCCAAGCCCGTATGCGCTAAGACGGTAATAGTTCACCTTTTTCAGAATTTCAAGCGCGGCGGCATCATCCACGATAGACAAGTTATGTACATTTTTGAGCCTGTCAATCTGCTGGTCGTAAGTCAATGCTGGCTTTAATTGCGGCATTCAGATCCCTCTCAAGCATAAAAAGTCCCACCGTGGTCCGCAGTGCGTTTCCGCCTTATGCGTGGTGGGCTCTGTCAATTACAGTATATGCACCCGAGGGCAAATTGTCAATATGGTTGGCATTAAAAAAGTATGAAGGATGTGAAGCAATGGCCAAAGACGGCACGATGCGCGGCGGCGCTCGGCCCGGCAGCGGTCCGAAACGCAAGGCCCTGACCGACAAGATTGCCAACGGCACCGCTGATAGCGCAACGGTGCTGCAGGTGTCCGCTGAGCTGGAGGGCAACGATATGCCCCCGGTCAAGGATTTTATGAAAGCCGCGCAGAAAGGCGGCGAGGACTTCTGTGCAGAAGAGGTCTATGTGGACACTTGGAATTGGCTCAAGAGCTGCGGCTGCGCCCATCTTGTCAATCCACAGCTCATCCAGCAGTACGCCATGAGCGTGGCCCGTTGGATCAGCGTCGAGCTGTTTATTTCTGAAACGGGCTATCTGGCCCGGCACCCCACCACGGGCAACGCCATTGCCTCGCCCTATGTTTCCATGAGCCGCGATTATATGAAGCAGGTCAATCAGTGCTGGTACCAGATCTATCAGATCGTCCGGGAGAACTGCAGCGCGGCTTACGGGGCCAGCCCACAGGATGACCTGATGGAGCGGCTGCTGACCGCTCGTAAAGGAAAAGCATAAATCGGAGGTAGTTATGTACGAAAAAGTAAATCCGAGCCACCCGGATAAGGTGGCCGACCGCATCGCAGGCGCTCTTGTGGATTATGCGTACACGCAGGAGGAGAATCCCCGCATTGCCGTGGAAGTGTTGATCGGGCATGGCGTCTGCAATGTTATCGCGGAAACGTCAGCCCATATTCCGTCGAATTTTGTCGAAAAAACGGTGCACCGGATTGCAGGAGACAGTATTTTGTCGAATTATGTCGAAGTTCCGCAGGACCCGCACCTCTCCGACAACCAGCGCGACGGTTTCCACTGTGGCGACAACGGCATCTTCAAGGGCGTCCCCGTGACAGATGAGCAGTTTGCTCTCTCCGAGATCGCCAGAGACCTTTATGAAGAGTATGGCTGCGACGGCAAATACATTCTTGACGGCTCCCGTCTGATCATCTGCCAGAGCAACGCAAAGGCCGATGAAATCCGCATCGACTATCCCCACGCCACCATCAATCCCATCGGGGACTGGACAGGCGGCACGGATGTGGACACGGGCGCTACCAACCGCAAGCTCGGCTCTGACATGGCCGACAGCGTGACGGGTGGCGGTCTCCACGGGAAGGACCTGTCGAAAGCGGACGTCAGCGTAAACATCTACGCATGGCTGGTAGCCCAGCGCACAGGCAAGCCCGTGGAACTGAGCTGCGCCATCGGTGACGACACCGTGGGCGGCATCCCGTATGCGGAAATTGTCGAAATCAGTCGAAACTTCATCCGGGACATCGGCGGCTTCGAGCGGTTTGCGGAATGGGGGCTGGTGTGATGGTCATCGAGAAAAAGAACATGGCCGACCTGATCCCCGCCGACTATAACCCCCGCAAGGACCTGAAACCCGGCGACCCGGAGTATGAAAAGCTGAAGCGTTCTCTGGAGCAATTCGGCTACGTCGAGCCTGTGATCTGGAACAAGACTACCGGGCGTGTTGTCGGCGGTCACCAGCGTCTGAAGGTCCTGATCGATATGGGGATCACCGAGGTCGAGTGTGTGGTCGTGGAACTGCCGGAGGATAAGGAAAAGGCTCTGAACATCGCCCTGAACAAGATCTCCGGCGATTGGGATAAGGACAAGCTGGCCGTGCTCATTGC
>JAUNNC010000043.1:13726-16107 GCA_030531585.1 Eubacteriales bacterium
CCGATCATGAACAGCTCCATGAGCAACACGCTGGTGGTCGATCCCTTCGGCGGCTCCGGCAGCACTCTGATTGCCTGTGAGCAGACGGACCGTTCCTGCAACACCATCGAACTGGACCCGAAGTTCTGTGATGTGATCGTCAAGCGGTACATCGAACAGGCTGGCTCCAGTGAAAAGGTCACTTGCCAGCGCGACGGCCTGACCTACAGCTTTGACGAACTGGACCCGACCGTGATCCCGCAGTTCTGATTGTCGGATATGAACAGGTTTCCGGCCCACATATTTGTGCAGTATATGGCGGTGAAAATCCTTGCTATTTCTGGCTTTTAGAGTGATTAATACACTACCAAAAACAAGGAGGTTTTCACCATGACGAACAACACTTTCTACTGCGACTTCAACGTGACCGGGGACGAGCGCAAGCGCCTCGTCGGGGCAATCAGCAGCTACACCATGACCCCCGCAAAGTACTGCGGCGCACCGAGCTTTGCCTACGAGGTCGGCGGCTACCACATCGACCGCAACGGCGTCGTTTCCTTCGAGGACCGCGATCAGGCCGAGGGGCTCATCGAGGTGCTCACCGCACAGGGCTTCGTTTCGATGGTTTCCAATCTCGCCTGCGAGGATGAGGAGACCACCCCCGACCCCATTGAGGCCGAGGCCGAAGCGCCTGCCGACGAGAGCACAGATGGCCTGACGGTCAGCCTGCCGATGGATGGCTTCACCGAGCTGGCGCTGGACAACCTGCGGAAGCTGCTGGAGGCAAAGGGCAACCTGATCCAGAAGGCGCTTGGTGCGGACCGCCTGACGGTCGAAACCAGCGAGGACCGCGTGAGCTTCCCGTGGTGGGACCGCATGCCGGAGCCGGACGAGACGCAGGCTTACATGGCCTTCGTAGCCGCCATCAGCGCGATGGCGAAAGAGGCCAAGCGTGTCACCGCAAAGGAGCCGGATGCCGAAAGCGAGAAGTACGCATTCCGCTGCTTCCTCCTGCGGCTTGGCTTCATCGGGGCCGACAGCAAGGTCCAGCGCAAGATTCTCCTCTCCAAGCTCTCTGGCAGCTCCGCCTTCAGGACCGCCGAGGAAGCCCGGAAGTTCAGCGAGGCGCAGAAGGCCAAGCGCGACGCCGCAAAAGCCTCCGCTGCCGAAAATGAGCCTGCCGCTGAGACTGAGGAGGTGCCGGAATGCGAATGATCCGCCCGGAGCAGCTCCGGCTCCTGCGGGAAGCCTACCCCAAAGGCTCCCGCGTGGAGCTGATCGAAATGGACGATCCACAGGCACCGCCCATCGGCACTCATGGCACTGTGCTCGGTGTGGATGACATTGGAAGCATCATGGTCAATTGGGACAACGGCTGTGGCCTTTCGGTCGCATGGGGCGCTGACATTTGCCGCCGTATAGATGTACCAAAAAGCCTGTAATATCAACAGTTTCCGGGCCGAAATATTGTGTAGTTTATGACTCCGAATTGTCTTGCTATATCTCCGTTTTAGAGTGATTAATACACTACCGAAAGGGAAAACAACAAACGGAGGTCACGACAATGAACGAGAAAACCACGAAGCAGATCGCGGAGATGAAGCAGCAGACCATCGGGGTCGAGGTCGAGATGAACAGCATCACCCGCCAGAAGGCTGCAAAGCTCGCCGCCGAGTATTTCGGCACCGGGCGCAGCGAGGACACGGCCTACCGCAATGGCTACAGAACTTGGAGCGCATGGGATGAGCAGGGCCGCGAGTGGAAGTTTTCGCGGGACGTCAGCATCAGCGGACCCGAAGATGAAAAGTGCGAGATGGTCACCCCGATCCTCCACTACGAGGACATGGAGCTCCTGCAGGGCCTGATCCGCAGGCTTCGCAAGGCTGGGGCCAAGAGCGACGCCAGCCGGGGCTGCGGGGTCCACATTCACATCGGGGCCAACGGCCACACGGCGCAGACCCTGCGCAATCTTGCCAACATCATGGCCAGCCACGAGGATCTCCTCGCCAGCGCCCTTGACCTCGACCGGGGCCGCATCAACCGCTACTGCCAAACGGTCGACCCGGTTTTCCTGCGGCGGGTGAACAGCCGCAAGCCCAAGACCCTCGCGGCCCTTGCAGACATTTGGTACACCAGCCAGAACGCCAGCTACGATCGCAGCGCACACTACAACGACAGCCGCTACCACATGCTCAACCTCCACGCCACCTTCACTAAAGGCACCATCGAGTTCAGGCTTTTCCAATTCGACGTGCCTTCCGATGGCAAGCAGAACGGCCTTCACGCCGGACAGCTCAAGAGCTACATCCAGCTTTGCCTCGCGCTGAGCCAGATGGCCAAGATGGTGAAAACGGCCAGCCCCAAGCCCCAGCAGAACGAGAATCCCAAATACGCCATGAGGA
>JAUNNC010000044.1 GCA_030531585.1 Eubacteriales bacterium
TCTGTCATCTCGAGCGGAGGCGCAGCCGGAGTCGAGAGATCTAAACCGTTGGAAAGCCATACTTTATAGATCTCTCCGCTCGCTTCGCTCGGTCGAGATGACATGGTAAGGGTACTATGTCGTTCGCTTGTCTGTTTATCTCTTGTTGTACGCCTCGACGGCGGCCTTGAGGATGTCGATGGCGCGCTCGATGTCGGGCGCGTTGATCGTGTAGGCCAGGCGGATCTCGTTGCGGCCGCGTCCCGGCGTGCCGTAGAAGGGCTCGCCCGGGGCGAACATCATGGTCTCTCCGTTGTCGTCGAACTCGCGCAGCATCCAGGTCTGGAATTTGTCGGCGTCGTCGATGGGCAGGGCGCACATGACGTAGAACGCGCCCTTCGGCGTGCTGCAGACGCAGCCCGGGATCTCGGCGAGCTTTCTCACGCAGGTGTCGCGGCGCAGGCGGTACTCGTCCCGCACGGCGTCGAAGTAGGACGGGTCCATGTGATACAGCGCCGCCGAGGCGATCTGCTCCACGGTTGGGGAGGCCAGACGGCACTGGACCCACTTCATGACCTGAGCCATGAAGGCCTTGTTTTTGGAGATGACGACGCCCACGCGTGCGCCGCAGGCTGAGAAGCGCTTGGACACCGAGTCGATCACCACGACGTTGTCCTCATAGCCCTCGAACTGCAGCCCGCTCAGCAGCGGCTCGCCCGCGTAGACGAACTCGCGGTAGACCTCGTCGCAGATCGGGAAGAGATCGTGCTCCTTCGCGATGTCCAGCATGAGCCTGAGCTGCTCGGGCGTGAGCACCGCGCCGGTGGGGTTGCCGGGGTTGGTGACGAACAGGGCGCGGGTATGCTCGTTGATGCAGGCCTCGACGCGCTCTCGGTCGGCGTAGAAGTAGCCCTCCTCCACGAAGGTGGGCACCGGGCGGATCTTCGCCCCGGCGAGGGTCACGGAGGTGTGGTAGTTCGGATAGAAGGGCTCGGGGATGACGACCTCGTCCCCGTCGTCCAGGATCGTGGCAAAAACCATCTGCAGCGCCTCGCTGCCGCCGTTGGTGGGCAGGATGTCGCTGCGCTCGAGCTCCACGCCGATGCCGCGGTAGTAGTCGCGCACCGCGTCCAGCAGCACGGGCACGCCGGGGGCCGGTGCGTAGGAGACCACGGGGTCGGCGAAGTCCCGCAGCGCCTGATAGAAGGGCGCGGGCGTCTCCACATCGGGCTGACCGATGTTCATGTGGTAGATCTTGATGCCGCGGGAGAGGGCCTCGTTCGCCAGCGGATTGAATTTCCGCATCGGCGACAGGCCGCAGCGTTCCATCTTGGATGACATTTTCATAGCTTCAGCGCCCCTTTTCTGTTTTGTTGATATACTTTATCATTTTCTCCGCATCTATTCAAGATGCCGCGCAAAAAATAACAGACGCCCCCGGCGGATTGACAGAGCGCCGCGCATGTGGTAGAACAGGGTATCACCGGAAAGGACAGGACACAACATGGGCGTATTATCGAATCTCGAACCGAAAGACGTTTTCTCGTATTTTGAATATCTGAGCTCGGTGCCGCACGGCAGCGGCAACACGAAGCAGATCAGCGACCTGTGCGTGCGCTTTGCCAGGGAGCACGGGCTGCGTTACCGGCAGGACGCGCTCAACAACGTGATCATCTGGAAGGACGCCTCGCCCGGCTGCGAGCAGGCCGCGCCCGTCATCCTGCAGGGCCATCTCGACATGGTCTGCGCAAAGGCCGACGGCTGCCAAATCGACATGGCGCGCGAGCCGATCCGGCTCCGCACCGACGGGGAGAGCGTCTGGGCCGAGGGGACGAGCCTCGGCGGGGACGACGGCGTGGCCGTCGCCATGGCGCTGGCGGTGCTCGCGGACGACAGCCTGAAGCATCCGCCGCTCGAGGCCGTGTTCACGGTCGACGAGGAGGTCGGCATGGACGGCGCGGCGGGGCTGGACTGCTCGGACCTCAAGGGCAGGCTGCTGCTCAACATCGACTCCGAGGACGAGGGCGTGTTCACCGTCTGCTGCGCGGGCGGGCTGCGCCTCGACTGTACGCTTCCCGCCGTCTCCCGCCCGCTGGACGGGGAGCGCGGCTTTAAGCTCTCGATCGCGGGGCTGCTCGGCGGCCACTCCGGCGTGGAGATCGACAAGGGCCGCGCCAACGCAAACCACCTGATGGGCCGCGTGCTGTACATGGCCTGCGACGCCGTCCCCGGCCTGCGTCTGGCAGGGCTGCGCGGCGGCCAGTTTGACAATGTGATTTGCCGTGCCTGCGAGGCCACAGTCGCCGTGCCCGCCGCCGACGCCCCGGCGCTCGAGCGCTTTGTCGAGGACTTCGCGGCCGTGCTGCGGCTCGAGTACGCCGCGGGCGACCCCGATCTCACCCTGTGCTGCGCGCCCTGCGCGGTCAAAACGGCGCTCTCCGCCGACGACACCGCCCGCCTGACGGAGCTGCTCTTCCTGCTGCCGCAGGGCGTGCAGGAGCGCAGCCTCGACTTCCCCGGCCTGACCGAGACCTCGCTCAACCTCGGCATGCTCTCTCTGAGCCCGGAGGGCCTGCGCTTCACCTACTCGCTGCGCTCGTGTGTGGATTCGCGCAAGGAGCTGCTGCGCCGCCGGGTCCGCGCCGCGGTGGAGCGTGCGGGCGGCACGGTGTCCGAGCGCGGCAATTACCCGAGCTGGCAGTACCGGCGCGACTCCGCGCTGCGCGCGCTGGTGCTCGACGCCTGGCGCGCGGTCAGCGGGAGCGAGGGCCGGATCCACGCGACCCACGGCGGGCTCGAGTGCGGGCTGTTCATGGGCAAGCTGCCGGGCCTCGACGCCGTGTCCTTCGGCCCGGATCTTAAAGACATCCACTCCGCGCGCGAGCGTCTGGACGTCGCCTCCGTACAGCGCGTCTACGCGCTGGTGTGCGAGATCCTGCGCCGCTGCGCCGAATAAGCGAATCCTCTCCCCCGGCGGAAGCCTCTGCTCCGCCGGGGCTTTTCTTTCCTCCGGTTTTTTGCTACAATGGCGGCGAAAGGATGGGATCGTATGCTGCGATTCTTTATCGGCCGGGCCGGGACGGGCAAGACCGCCGCGGTCATCGCCGAGATCCGGAAAAACATGACGATACCCGGCGGCCGGGACCTGCTGCTCGTGCCCGAGCAGTACAGCCACGAGGCCGAGCGCGAGCTCTGCCACGCCTGCGGCGACCGCCTCTCCCTCTCGGCGGAGGTGCTGAGCTTTACAGCCCTGCAGCGGAGCATGGCCGCCCGCCTCGGCGGCGCGGCGCTGCCCTGGCTGGACAAGGGCGGGCGCATGCTGTGCATGGCGCTGGCCCTGCAGGGCGTGGGTCCGCGGCTGCGCGTCTACGGCGCGGCCCAGTACCGCCCGGAGCTGCAGGCCATGCTGCTCTCGGTGGTGGACGAGCTCAAGAGCGCCTGCGTCGACAGCGAGGCGCTTCTGGAGGCTGCGGGCGGCTGCGGCGGCGGGCTTGCCGACAAGCTGTGTGATCTCTCGCTGGTGCTCGAGGCCTACGACAGCGTGGTCGCCAACGGCCGGGCCGACCCCGCCGACCGGCTCACGCTGCTGGCCCGCCAGATCGACGCGGGCGGCCTGCCCGAAGGCGCGCGCGTGTACGTCGACGGCTTCATCGACTTTACGCGTCAGGAGCAGGAGGTACTCTTTGCCATGCTGCGGCAGGGCGTGGAGCTCACGGTCTGCCTGACGCTCGACTCCTTTTCCTCCGACGACGAGGTCTTCGCCCTCTCGCGCCACGCCGGACGCACCCTCGCCGACTATGCCCGCGCGCTCGGGCAGGCGGTCAAAACCGTGCCGCTCGAGGGCGGACGCTCCGACGCGCTGCGCTTCTTCACCGATCAGATGTTCCGCTATTCCGACGCCGTGTGGGACGGCGAGGCGCCCGTCCGCCTCTACCGGGCCGAGAGCATGGCCGCCGAGTGCGAGCAGGCCGCGGCCCTCTGTCTTGAGCTCGTGCGCGACCGGGGCTGCCGCTGGCGCGACATCTCGATCGTCGTGCGCGGCTACGAGGACTACCGCGCCCTGTTGGAGAGCGTATTCCGCCACTACGGCGTGCCGCTCTTCACCGCAGCGCGCTCCGACCTGATGCAAAAGCCCCTGCCTGCCCTGATCTCCTCGGCCTATGAGATCGTGCAGGGCGGCTGGGCGCTGGACGACGTGATGGCCTACCTGCGCACGGGCCTTGCCGGACTCGACGAATCCGAGTGCGACGAGCTCGAGCGCTACCTTTTCAAGTGGCAGCTGCGCGGCAACGCCTGGGAGCGCCGGGGCGACTGGCGCCAGCATCCGGACGGCTACGGCGCGGCGTTCACCGAAGAAACCGAGGAGCGCCTCAAGCGCATCAACGCCCTGCGGCGGCGCGTTTCAGGGCCGCTTTCCGCCTTCGCCCGCGCCGTGGAGGAGGCCGGGACCGCGCGCTCCCAGGCGCAGGCCCTGTCCGGCCTCTTCGCCGCGCTGCGCCTGCCGGAGACGCTCGCTGAGCGCGCCGAGGAGCTGCAGCGCCTCGGCCGGGAGCGCAGCGCCGCCGAGACCCGCCAGCTCTGGGAGCTGTGCGTCGGGGCGCTCGAACAGGCCGCCGCCATCCTCGGCGACGCGTCCATGGACGGCGAGAGCTTCGCGCGTCTCTTCACGCTGATGCTCTCCCGCTACGATGTCGGGACCATCCCCGTCTCCCTCGACCGCGTCAGCGCGGGCGACTTCGACCGCAACCGCCGCCGGCACGTGAAGCACCTGATCGTCCTCGGCGCCTCGGACGAGCGCCTGCCGCGCGCCGAGGAGGGCGGCGGCGTCTTCTCCCCGGACGAGCGGCAGCGCCTGCTGGAGCTGGACATTGACCTCGGCGCCGGGGGCGACAACGAGCTCTGGCGCGAGTTTTCGCTGATTTACCACACGCTGAGCCTGCCCTCCGAGAGTCTGACCCTGCTCTGTCCCCTCGCGGACGCGGACGGCGCGGCGCTGCGCCCCGCGTCGGTCTTCCGCCGCGCGCAGGCGCTTTTCCGGCTGCCGGTGCGCACCACAGACCTCACCGACGCCCGCATGTCCGCCCCGGCCCCCGCCCTCTCCCTGGCGGCCGAGGCCATCCGCGGCGCGGGCGGGCGCGAGCAGGCCGCGTGGGAATACTTTGCCGAGACCGACCCCGCGCGCACGGCAGCGCTCGAGCAGGCGGCCCACGCCGTGCGCGGCAGCCTCTCGCGCGCCGCGGTCGAACGGCTCTACGGCAGCAGCCTGAGGCTCAGCCCCTCGCGTATCGAGAAGTTCGCCTCCTGCCGCTTCGCCTATTTCTGTCAGTACGGCCTGCGGGCCAGGCCCTACGAGCCCGCGGGCTTCCAGCCGCCCGAGATGGGCGTCTTCCTCCACTATATTCTGGAAAACACCGCCCGCGAGGTACACGCACGCGGCGGCTTTCGCAGAGTCACCGACGAGGAGCTGACCGGTATCGCCGACACGTACATCGAGCGCTACATCCACGACGAGCTCAACGATTTTCAGGAGAAGAGCCGCCGCTTCCTCTACCTCTTCCGCCGCCTGCGCGACCACGTCCGCCGCGTCGTGCTCGACATGGCCGGGGAGCTGCGCCGCTCGGACTTTGAGCCGCTGGATTTCGAGCTGGACTTTTCCAAAGCTTCCGACATCCCGCCCGTCGAGCTCGGCGAGCTCGGCGGCAGCCTCTCGCTGACCGGGATCGCCGACCGCGTCGACGGCTGGCTGCACGGCGGGAAGCTCTATCTGCGCGTGGTGGACTACAAGACCGGGCGCAAGGAGTTCTCGCTCAGCGACGTCTGGTACGGCCGGAACCTGCAGATGCTGCTGTATCTGTTCACGCTCGCCGACGGGGGCGGCACCCGCTATGGGAGTGAGATCGTCCCCGCGGGCGTCGTGTACATCCCCGCCCGCAGTCCCATGCTCTCCGCCGCCGGACCGACGGACGACGCGGAGCTGGACGCGGCGCGCGCAAAGGAGCTGCGCCGCAGCGGCCTCGTGCTCGACGATCCCTCGGTGATGGAGGCCTGGGAGCACGGCGAGGACAAGCGCTACATCCCCGTGAAGTTCAAAAACGGCGCGCCCTCGTCCGAGGCCGTGGCCGATCTGGAGCGGCTCGGCCTGCTGTCGCGGTACATCAAAAAGGAGCTCGGCGGCATGGCCAGACAGCTGCGCGCCGGGAGCATCGCCGCCGACCCCTGGTACCGCAGCCGCCAGGACAACGCCTGCCTGAGCTGCGACTACGCCGCCGCCTGCGCCTTCCGCGACGGGCAGAACGGCGAACAGAGCCGCTATCTTGCGAAGCTCAGCACCGAGGAGGTCTGGGCGAGGATGGAGGAGGTCGATCAGAATGGCTGAGTTTGTCCCCACCCCCTCCCAGCTGGAGGCCATGACGCTCCGCGGCCCGGCCCTGCTGGTGGCCGCGGGCGCGGGCCGCGGCAAAACGCGGGTCCTGACCGAGCGCGTGCTGCGCGCCGTCTGCGATCCGGAGGCGGGCGCGGAGCTCGACAACTTCCTCGTCATCAGCTTCACGCGCGCCGCCGCGGCCGAGCTGCGCGGACGCATCATGGAGGCGCTGGCCGCGCGGCTCGCCGCCGACCCCTCGAACCGCCGCCTGCGTCGGCAGAGCGCCCTGCTGAGCCGTGCGCAGATCGGCACCATCCACAGCTTCTGTGCCCAGCTGCTGCGCGAGAACTGCCAGGACGCAGGGCTGGCGCCGGACTTTCGCGTCCTCGACGAGGACCGCGCCCGCGCCATGCGCGCAAACGCGCTCGACCGCGCACTTGAGGAGGCCTACGCGGGCATCGACAAGGACCCCGACTTCCGCCTGCTGGCCGACACCGCAGGCGAGGGCCGCGACGACCGCGCGCTGGCGGAGCTGGTGCTCGCGCTCCACAGCCGCATGCAGTGCCACGCCCGGCCCGAGCGCTGGGCGGAGGAACAGACCGCGCTGCCGGACGTCCCGTTCTCCGACGCGGGCGAGACCCCCTGGGGCCGCGAGCTGCTCGACTGGGCCAAAGCCCTCGCGGACTTCCACGCCGCCGAGCTTGAAGCGCTGATCGGCGAGATGGAGGCCTGTGAGAAGATCCGCGCCGTCTACGCCGACCATTTCGCCGAGCTTGCCGCCATGCTGCGCGAGCTCTCACGCCTCCTCGCCCTCGGCTGGGACGAAGCCTGCGGCGCCCTGCCCTTTGCCGCGCCGCGCCTGCCGGTGCTGCGCAATTCGCCGGACCCGGCGCTGTCCGAGCGTCTCAAGAGCCGCCGCAAGGCCGCGCTCGACAGCATGAAGGGGCTCTCGGCGGTCTTCACCGCGCCCTCGGAAAAGCTGCTGCACGATATGGCGCTCTGCGCTCCGGCGATGCGCTCTCTGCTGCGCCTGACCCTGCGCTTCGACGCGCTTTACGTGCGCGACAAGCGCTCGCGCTCGCTCCTGGACTACGCCGATCTCGAGCATCTGACGGCCAAGCTCCTGCTGGATGAAGACGGCGCGCCGACCGCGCTGGCGCGGGGGCTCTCGGAGCGTTACCGCGAGGTCATGGTCGACGAGTACCAGGACGTCAGCCCCGTGCAGGACGCGATCTTCCGCGCCGTGTCCGACAACGGGCGCAGGCTCTTCCTCGTTGGCGACGTCAAGCAGTCGATCTACCGCTTCCGTCTGGCCGACCCCGGGATCTTCAACGAAAAATACCGCGCCTTCGCCGAGGCCGATCCCGCGCTCGCGCGGCGCATCCTGCTGCGCGAGAACTTCCGCTCCCGCGGCGAGATCCTGGACGCGGCCAACGCGGTCTTCTCCCTGTGCATGTCGCGCGCGCTCGGCGACGTGGACTACGACGCCGACGCCGCGCTGATCCGGGGCGCGGAGTATTACGAAGGTGAAGTCCCAAAGCCGTCGCTCCTGCTGCTGCGCCTGCCGGAGGAGGACGCCCCCGACAAGGCAGCCTGCGAGGCCGCCTTCGTTGCGCGCCGCATCCGTCAGCTCGTGACCTCCGGGGCGTCCGTCACGACCCAGTCCGGGGTGCGGCCCGTAGAGTACGGCGATATCGCCATCCTGCTGCGCTCGGCCAACACCGTCGGCGGAGTCTACCGCCGCGCGCTTCTGGAGGCCGGGGTCCCCGTCGGCAAGGCCCAGGGCAGCGGCTACTTCACGTCCCCCGAGATCACGGCCGCCGTCAGCATGCTCACGGTCATGGACAACCCCCACAAGGACATCCCGCTGATCGCGGTGCTGCGCTCGGCGGCCTTCGCCTTCACGCCGGACGAGCTCAGCGCCGTCCGCGCCGCCGACCGGGACGGCGATCTCTTCACCGCCCTCGAGGCCGCGGCGGAGGGGATGGCCAAGGCCCGCAATTTCCTCGCGCGCCTGTCTCTTCTCCGCGAGGCCGCCGCGGATCTCAGCGCAGCCGAGACCGTCTGGACCGTGCTCGAGTCGCTGGATCTGCTCGCCCTGTGCTCGGCGATGGACGACGGGCGGCAGCGGCGCGAGAACCTGATGGCCCTCGTGGAGCTGGCCGAGAGCTTTGAGCGCAGCGGCTACCGCGGCCTGCACCGCTTCGTGCTCTGGCTCGGCTCCCTGGCCGAGCGCGGGCAGGAGCCCGCGCCGGGCGGCGATACCTCGGCGGTGCAGATCCTGTCGATCCACAAGTCCAAGGGCCTCGAATTCCCGGTGGTCTTCCTCTGCGACACCGCGCGGCGCTTCAACCTCTCCGAGCGGCAGGAGACCGTGCTCGTCCATCCGCAGCTCGGTCTCGGGCCGCGCGTCGTCGACACCGAACGGCGGGTCCGCTACCCCTCGCTCGCCCGCATGGCCATCGCCAAACGCCTCGAGCGCGAGGATCTGAGCGAGGAGATGCGCCTGCTGTATGTCGCCATGACGCGCGCGAAGGAGCGCCTGTTCATCACCGCCGCCTTCCCCGACCCGGAGAAGGAGCTGGAGAAGCTGCGCCCCGCGTCTCAGCCGCCGCTCGCGCCGGAGACGCTGATGCGCGCCGGGTGTACGGCGCGCTGGCTGATGACCGCCTGCCTCGCCGACGACGGAGAGCACCTCACGATGGAGCTCTGCTCTTCCGACGGGGAAGCAGCGCCGGAGGAGGCGGAGGCGCCGCATGTGCCCGCCGACGGGGCCGCCGCCGCGGAGCTGCGCCGCCGCCTCGCCTTCCGCTACGGGCACACCGCCGCGGTAGACCTGCCCTCCAAGCTCACCGCGACCGAGCTCAAGGGCCGGGACGAGCCGGACGGAGACGCGCAGGCCCTCGTGCAGCCGGGCTCCTTCCGCTTCCGCATGCCCGAGCTCGACGCCGGGGAGAAGCCGCTCCGCGCCGCCGAGCGCGGCGTCGCGACCCACCTGTTCCTGCAGTACATGGACTTCTCCAAATCGGGCTCCCGCGCCGGGATCAAGGCGGAGCTGGAGCGTCTGCGCGAGGCGCATACCCTGTCCGAGCGCGAAGCCGGGGCCGTCAACCTCGCGGCCGTCGAACGCCTGTTCGCCTCCCCGCTCGGGAAGCGGATGCTGGGGGCAAAGGAGCTGCTGCGCGAGTTTCGCTTCTCCCTCCTGCTCGACGCGCAGACGCTCTATCCGGGGTGTGACGGTGAGGAGCTGCTGCTGCAGGGCGTGGTGGACTGCTGTCTCGTGGAGGACGACGGGCTCGTCATCATCGACTACAAGACCGACCGCGTCAGGACCGACGCCGAGATCGCCGCGCGCGCCGATCACTACCGCGGCCAGCTCGCCGCCTACCGCGAGGCGCTGCGCCGCATCCTCGGCAAGCCCGTCAAGCGCTGCGTGCTCTTCTTCCTCACCCCCGGCCGCGCGGTGGAGCTGGAATAAGGCTTTTCGACGATATTCTCCCCGGCAAAAAACTTGCCGGGGAGAATATACTTGTGATATAATGAATTCTCTTTGAACTACTGTTTTCCAAGGAGCTTATCCTATGTCTTTTCGTGCCTTTCTCGCGATCGTCCTGTGCAAGCTGCTGCGCTTTGTGTCGCGCCTGCTGCACCGGGGCGGCACCGCCATGCCCGGGCGCTGCGCGCTGCGCGTCTGCCCGGGGCTGCTCGGTATTCTGGCGAAGGACGTCAAAACCGTCGCCATCACCGGCACCAACGGCAAGACCACCAGCGCCCGCATGATCGAGCAGGCCTTCGCCGATCAGGGCAAATCGTACTTTGCCAACCGTTCGGGCGCGAACCTCCTGTCGGGCATCACCACGGAGTTCGTGATGAATTCCACGCTCTCCGGCCGCTGCCGGAAGGAGTACGCCGTCATCGAGTGCGACGAGGCCGCCTCGGTGTCGGTCTTCCCGCAGCTGAGGCCCCGGGTCATCGTCGTCACGAACCTCTTCCGCGACCAGCTCGACCGCTACGGCGAGGTCACACACACGCTGGCCAACGTGCGCGCGGGCATCCAGGGCGCGCCGAAGGCGAAGCTCTGTCTCAACGCAGACTGTTCGCTGACCGCCTCGCTGGCCGACGACCTCAAGAACGAAGCCGTCTTCTTCGGCATCGACCCGGGCGCCTGCCCGTCCGGCGAGAAGAGCGAGCTGTCGGACGCGCCGCACTGCATCCGCTGCAAGACGGAGTATCAGTACGATTTCATCACCTACGGCCATCTCGGCGCCTTCCGCTGCCCGCGCTGCGGCTACCGGCGGCGCGAGCCGGAGTACGCGGTCACACAAGTCGTCTCCCAGACCGCCGAGGGCAGCGGCATCGTGCTCTCCGTGCGCGGCGAGTCCCGCCTTGCGGAGGTGAACCTGCCCGCCCTCTACAACGTCTACAACGCCGCCGGTGCCGTCGCCGCCGTGACGGAGATGGGGCTCGGCGCGGACGCCGGGATCACCGCCGTGGAGCACTTTAAATGCGGCTTCGGGCGCATGGAGAACTTCGCCCTCGGCAAAGCCGGGGCCAAGATGATGCTGGTGAAGAACCCCGCCGGCTGCAATCAGGTGCTGGACTTTTTATGCCAGGTCAGGGAGCCCTTCGCCCTCGTCGTCTGTCTCAACGACCGCGGGGCGGACGGGACCGACGTCTCCTGGATCTACGACGCGGCCTTTGAGAAGCTGAAGGCCTGCGGCGGCCGCCTCGGGCAGATCGCCGTCTCGGGCGACCGCGCCTCGGACATGGCGGTGCGGCTCAAGTACGCGGGCGTCGCGCCCAAGGCCCTGCACATCGAGCGCAATTACGAATCCCTCGTACAGTGGATCGACGAGCAGGAGCACCCGGTGTTCATCATCCCCACCTACACCGCGATGCTCGAGCTGCGCGAGGCCGTCATCCGCCGCGTCGGCGGGGCGGAATTTTGGGAATAAGGAGGCGGCAAATGAAGCTGAAAATCTGCCATCTCTACCCGGATGTGCTGAACCTCTACGGCGACGGCGGCAACATCCGCTGCCTCACCCGACGCCTCGCCTGGCGCGGCATCGAGGCAAAGGTGACCACAATGCCCATCGGAGACAGGACCGCTCTCACGGGCTTCGACCTGGTTTTCATCGGCGGCGGGCAGGACTTTGAACAGCAGGTGCTGCTGGAGGACCTGCACCGGGGCCGGGACAGGGAGCTGCTGCGCGCGGTGGAGGACGGTGTGACGGTGCTGGCCATCTGCGGCGGCTATCAGATGCTGGGCGCCTACTACGAGACCCACGACGGGCAGCGCTGCGACTTCATCGGGGCGCTGGACCTGTACACCGTGGGGGCGAAAAAGCGCATGATCGGCAACTACATGTTCCGCTGCTCCGACGCGCTCGGCGGCATGACGGTCGTCGGCTTTGAAAACCACAGCGGCCGCACCATGCTCGGCGGCGGGGTCGAGCCGCTCGGGAAGGTGCTCGCGGGCTTCGGCAACAACGGCTCGGACGGGACCGAGGGCGCGCATTACAAAAACGTCTTCGGCACCTACAGCCACGGGCCCATGCTGCCGAAGAACCCGGACTTCGCGGACCTGCTGCTGCGCACCGCGCTGGAGCGCCGCTTCGGCCGCGCGGAGCTCGAGCCGCTGGACGACGCGCTCGAGCGCATGGCCCACGACGAGATGTGCGCCAGACTGGAGAGAGAGAAAACATGATCCGATTTTACAACGGAAAGGTCCTGCGCTTTGCGCCCACGACGCGCGTGACGGAGGACGAGGTCTGGACCGACGGCGGGCGCATCTGCCATGTCGGCCCCGCACCGGAGAGCTTGCCCGCCTTCGAGCGGCAGATCGACCTGAACGGCGACCTGCTGATCCCGGGCTTCAAGAACGCACACACCCACACGGCCATGACCTTCCTGCGCTCCTGCGCAGACGACATGCCCCTGAATGACTGGCTTTACAAGCAGGTTTTCCCGCACGAGGCGAAGCTCACGCCGGAGATGCTGTACGACTTCACAAAGCTCGGTATCCTGGAGTACCTGAGCTCCGGCGTCACGGCGAGCTTCGACATGTATTTCCACAACGACGCCTACGCCGCGGCCAACATCGACTGCGGCTTCCGCACGGTGATCTGCTCGGCGCTCAACAACTTCGACCGCGACGTGGAGAACATCGAGCGCGAGTATCTGAAATTCAACGCCCTGCATGAGCTGGTCTCCTACCGGCTGGGCATCCACGCCGAGTACACCACCTCGATGGAACGCATGCAGTACATGGTGTCGCTCGCGCGCAAGTACCGCGAGCCCTGCTTTGCCCACCTGTGCGAGACGAAGGCCGAGGTCGACGGCTGCGTCGAGCGCTGGGGCATGACCCCGCCGCAGCTTCTCGACTCCATCGGCTTCTTCGACTACGGCGGCGGCGGCTTTCACTGCGTCTGGATGAGCGAGGACGACGTCGCCCTCTTTGCGCGCAAAAGGCTCTGGGCCGTCACAAACCCCTGCTCCAACCTCAAGCTCGCGAGCGGGATCGCCCCGCTGGACGAGCTGCGCGCGGCGGGCGTGCCCATGGCCATCGGCACCGACGGCGCGGCCAGCAACAACGCCCTGGACTTCTTCCGGGAGATGTATCTGGCAAGCGTTCTGCAGAAGGTCAGCCGCTTCGACGCCGCGGCGGGCGGCGCGGACGCGGCGCTGGAGATGGCCTGCGTCGGCGGGGCGCGCGTCATGGGCCTTATTGACTGCGACGATATCGCCCCCGGCAAGCGCGCCGACCTTGTTGTCATCGACCTGCAGAGGCCGAACATGCAGCCGCTGCACAACGTCCCCCGCAACCTCGTCTACGCGGGCTCGAAGGAGAACGTGCGCCTGACGATGGTGAACGGCCGGGTGCTGTACGAGAACGGCGAATTCTTCGTGGGCGAAGATCCCGCGGCGCTCTATGCGCGCGTCAACGCCCATGTACGGGAGATGTTCCGATGAGAGAGATCGACCTGCATGTGCACACCACCGCCTCGGACGGCACGGACGCGCCCGCTGAGGTCGTCCGCCGCGCGGCGATGCTCGGCCTGCGCGCCGTCGCGATCACCGACCACGACAACGTCGGCGGCTATGCCGGGGCCTTCTCCGCAGCCCATGACTGCGGCATGGAGGTCGTGCCGGGCATCGAGGTCAGCACCAAGTACGGTGTGGCGGTGCACATCCTCGGCTATTATGTGGAAAACCTCGTGCCGCTGCTGGCGGATATCGTCAACGACCGCGACCGCCGCAACGAGAAGGTGGCCGCCCTCATGGCTTCCGACGGCCTTCCCGTGAGCTACGGGATGATGAAGAAGCGCTTCGGCGACGTGATCGGCAGGCCCCACTTTGGGGAGCTGCTGATCGAATTCGGTCTGGCCCGGGACATGGACGACGCCTTTGCCCGTTTTGTCGGGAAGGGGATGAAATACTATGTGCCCCGCACCATCATCGACCTCGACAGCTCGGTGGAGGCCATCGTCGCCTCCGGCGCCGTGCCGGTGCTGGCCCACCCCTTCCAGTACAAGAAGAACGACTCGGAGCTGCGCGAGCTGATCGAGCGCTGCATGGACCACGGCCTGCGCGGCCTCGAGTGCCGCTACAGCGGGTACTCGCCGGAGCAGAGCGCCTATCTTGAGTGTCTGGCCGAGGAATACGGCCTGCTCAAGACCGGCGGCAGCGACTACCACGGCAGCCACAAGCCCCATATCGCTCTCGGCAGCGGGATCGACGGCAATCTCGAGGTCCCCTACGAATGGCTCGAGCGGCTCAAGGAGGCCGCCGGACAGTAAAAAAGGCAGACGCTTTTGCGTCTGCTTTTTCACTATGTAGATACTCCCCTCTCGCACGTCATTGCGAGGCAGTGCGCACACTGCCGTGGCAATCCGTTTTCTTTTGGCTTTTACTTTCCCTCCATGGCGTCGCGGATCTGCGCGGCCATCTCGAGGAAGGCCTCCGCTTTCATCAGGGCGAGGCCCTGCGCCTCGTCGCCCAGGACCACCAGCCGGTCCCCCGGCCCGATGCCGAAGAGCTTGCGCGCCCGGGCCGGGATGACGATCTGCCCCTTGTCCCCGACCGTCACCACGCCGAAGAGGTGTTTGCCGCGCGGCGAGGCGCCGGGACCGAGGCCAAGGCTCGCGTCCGGCTCGCTGTTGACCAGCTCGTCGAGCGAGACGTCCAGGCACTCCGCAAGCAGGCGGCTCTTCTCCAGATCCGGGACGGAGTCCCCCGCCTCCCACTTGGCGATCGCCTGCCGGGTGACGCCGATCTTCTCCGCAAGCTCCTCCTGCGTCATGTGTCGGAGCTTGCGCATCTGAAAGAGGTTGTCCTTAAACATGCTTTCTCTCCTTTTTAATCCCCAGCACCGCCCAGCGGAAGAAGGGCAGGCGGGAGATCAGCGCGTTGAGCAGATATCCGACCGCGAAGCCCGCGATCAGGCTGAGCAGATAGGCGAGCGCCGGCGGGACGAGACCGGGCTTTGCCAGAAACAGCGCGACCGCCGAGACGCCGAGGTAGTGGAAGACGTACAGGCCGAAGCTCCGCGCGCCCATCCAGCGGGTGAATGCTGTCTCAAGGTCCGCGTACTTCGCCGCGCCGCCGAGGATGGCGAGCGAGCCGAACCAGGCGTAAGCGACGAAGAGCGGCGTGCGGTTGACCGGCGCGTCGGCGTAGTTCTGCCCGAAGTATACAGCGCAGAAGGCGATCCCCAGCGCCACCGCGGCGAGCAGCAGCGGGATGAAATAGCGCTTCAGCAGTTCGATCGTCTCGTCGTGCGAGAACACGAAGTAGCCGAGCAGGAACACGAGGCCGTAGAAGCCGAAGCGGTAGACGACCACCACCGGCGTGTTCAGGACCTGGGCCGCACCCCAGACCGGCAGCGCCAGCAGCGCGATCCCGGCGATCCCGATGCGTCCGCAGCGCGTCCAGAGCCGGTCCTTCTCGAGTTTCCGAATCAGCAGCAGAAGCGCGGTCAGCACCCACAGCAGCTGGATGTACCAGAGAACCCCCTGTCCGCTCAAGGCCATAATCAGATACTTCACCGCGCCCGGGACCTCCATCGTGTCAAAGCCACCGCCGAGCTTTATGCTGATCCAGCCCTGGATGAACTGGAAGACAAAAAGGCCGACCGTACCCGGCACCAGCAGCTTTGTCGTACGGCTTTTGAAGTATTCCCGGTCCGGCATTTTTTCGAGCGCGAGCCGCGTGCAGACCCCGGACACCAGAAACAGCACCGGCATCAGCCAGGGGTAGACGATATACAGAAAGAGGTCGTAGTACTGGACGTCGAGCTTTGTGATCTTCCCGAGGCCGCCGAGCACGCCCTCGGCGTTGTACATGTAGAACACATGGTACACGACGACCACAACCACCACCGCCCAGCGGATGTTGTCCAAATACCGTTTTCTCACAGTTTTCCCACCTTTGCAACGGAAGCTGACATTATTATAGCCCCCGGCCCGCCGTTCGTCTACCACATCCCGTTAACATCTGCGGGCGTTTTTTGTTCGTTTCCGTTGCGTATATGAAAAACGGCAGCGCTTTTGCGCCGCCGTTTGGGGAAAGCGGGATCACGCCGCGTCTCTCAGCTTGAGACAGAGGGCCGCGCAGGATGCCTTATGCGAGCAGCTCGAGGCTCAGCCGCAGGCCCCGCTCGCAGGCCCCG
>JAUNNC010000203.1 GCA_030531585.1 Eubacteriales bacterium
AGCCGGAGCCGGAGCCACGGGCGCCTGAACGCCCATATCGGTGCGGATAGCGTCGATCTTTTCCATCTGGGTGCTGCAGAGGACCTTCGCTGCCTCGAAGAACTTGGCGCAGGCGGCCTTGGCGTCGGCCAGGCGCTTCTCCTCGGCGTCGGCGCGCTCGGCGATGGAGCCGATGGTCTCCTGGGCCTTCTTGTCGGCCTCGGCGATCGTGGCGGCGGCGCGCTGCCGGGCCTCGTTCTCGATCTGGACGGCCAGCTTCTGCGCGGAGAGGATGGCGCTGTTGAGAGCTTCCTCGTTGGCGCGGTACTCCTCGATCTTGTCGACGAGGACCTTCATCTTGCTCTTGAGGACGGCGTTCTCCTTCTGGGAGGCGGCGACGTCGTCGGCCAGCTCCTCGAGGAACTCGTCGACCGCGGCCATGTCGTAGCCGTTGAGACGGACCCTCTCAAACCCTTTTTCCCGGATATCCTGTGCAGTGATCATAGCTTATCCACCTTTCATCTTTTTGCGGCCCTTGCGGGTCAGAAGTAATGACCGGAGCTCTCGGGCTGCTCGGTCTGCGCGCCGAGAACGTCGACGTTCTGCGGCGTAATGAAATACGTTTTTGCGGACACGGGGGTGATCTTCCCGCCGAGGGCGAAGGCGATGCCGGACAGGAAATCCAGCAGGCGCCGCGCGGTCTCCGCGGGCACGCTCTCGAGTGTCATCACGACGGTCAGCTCCTGCTGCAGGTAGCCGACCAGCTCCCCGGCCTCGTCGAAGGACTTGGGGCTGAACAGCAGCACCGAGGTGTCGCGTCCGCCGACGTTGACCGTGCCGGAGCGCCCCGCGCGGGGCTTGCCGCCGGTCTTTTTCAGGCCGAGGTTGCCGAAGATGCCGCCGCCCTCCTGCTGCGCGGGCCGCTGGGTCCGGGGGTCCTCCTCGGGCGCGGGGCCTGCGGTATCGGCAAAGGCGTTTTCAAAAGCCATCTGCGCCGCCGAGACGGCGGGCTTGGGATCGGCCTTCGGCTGGGGCTTGAAGCTGGGGTCCGCGCCCTCGAAGAAATCCTCGTCGTCGTCATACGGCTGTGTCAGCTTTTTCAATCCATCCATGAAACCCATGGGCAAACCTCCGTCAAGCGCATCGCGTGATCAGTTCCCGGGGGGATAGGCGCGCGGCCCGAAGATGGCGGTGCCGACGCGGACGATGTTCGCCCCGCAGGAAATGGCGGCCTCGTAATCGCCGCTCATACCCATGGACAAAAAGTCCATACGGACATTATCGTATTTTTTTTCTCCATTGTCAATAAAAAGCTTATTTAAAAGAAGAAAATAGGGGAGATTTTCCATCCCGGCCGAGCAGATCGGGGGGATGGTCATCAGCCCGCGCACCCGCAGGCCGGGAAATTCCGAGGCCGCGGCGAGCATCTCCGGCAGCGCCTCGGGGGCAAAGCCCGACTTGGAGGCCTCGCCGGCGGCGTTGACCTCGAGCAGGATGTCCTGCACGAGTCCGCGCTTGCGGGCCTGGCGGTCGATCTCCCGCATCAGCTCCACGCTGTCCACCGAGTGGATGAGCTTCACCAGCCCCACCAGGTACTTGACCTTGTTGCGCTGCAGGGTGCCGATGAAGTGCAGCTCGGCCCCCTCGTAGGCGCCCTGGGCGTTCTTCTCCAGCAGCTCCTGCACGCGGTTTTCCCCGCAGGCGGGCAGGCCCGCCGCGATCGCCTCGCGCACGCGGGCGGCGTCGTTCATCTTCGAGGCGCCGACCAGCAGGATGTCGTCGGGGCTGCGCCCGGCCTTTTCCGCCGCGCGCGCGATGTTCTCCCTGACCGCGGCCAGATTTTCAGCAATGCTCACGAAAATCCCTTCTCTCTGTGTGTTATCCGATCAGCTCCGCCCGGACAAAGCGCAGGCGGGCCAGAGGCTGCGCCCCGTCCGGGATGCGCAGCAGCACGGCGCGGCGGCCGTCCTCCTCCGAGACCGCGAGGACCGCGGCGGCGTATTCTCCCCCCACGCCCTCGAAGAGGAGCCGGCAGGCGGTCCCGGGCTCCGGCAGCGGCGCGCCGGAATCGCACAGGGCGGCGCAGCAGCAGTCGCGCGCCGTGAGCAGGCGGCCAGCCCCGGCCCGCTCCGGCGCCGCGGCGAGCAGGGCGTCCAGCCGCGCGGGGGAGAGGGGGAGCGCGTCGTCGGGCGTCAGGACCTCATACCCGTCCGCGTCCGCGACATAGACGCCGGGCTCCCGCCCGGTCTCGGCGGCCGACAGGCGCCTGCCGTCGACGGCGTCGGCGGGGATGTCCCCGGCCTCCAGCGGGATCTCCCGGCGCAGCACGATCCCCCGCAGGGACCATGTCGGCGCGGGCGTCTCCGCCGCGGCCCCGGGCCCGGCGGAGACGCGCGGCGTGAAGAGCGCCGAGGCCAGCCAGGCGCAGGCCGCCGTGAACAGCAGCGCCGCCAGCACACCGTAGAAGCGCGCCGCCGTCAGCTCTCGTCCGCCGCCTCGAAGGCGATGGGCTTCGGCGGCACGACCGTCGAGATCGCATGCTTGTAGATGAGCTGCTGCCGCCCTTCGGAATCGAGCACCACGGTGAAGCCGTCGAAGCCCTTGACCACGCCGTGGAGCTGGAAGCCGTTCATCAAAAACATCGTGACGACGGACCTGTCCTTTCTCAGCTGGTTGAGGAAGTTGTCCTGGAGATTCTGCGTTTTCTGCATGTCTGCCACTCCTTGTCCGGGGAGCGGCCATGCCCTGCCGCTCCGCATGTATTTGCGTATGATCCGTTTCGATCACACGCAAACAGCATACCCGCGGCCGAGCAAAAACGCTGTCGAAATCTGTCGCGCCGATTCAAAGTCGGGCTCGTGGCCGAAGA
>JAUNNC010000045.1 GCA_030531585.1 Eubacteriales bacterium
GGCGGGTCTGGGGGAAGGGGTTGATCTTCTTCTGGACGCAGCGGTACATGATCTTCTTGACCTTCTCGCTGGCCTCGTCCCAGAAGTCGCCCTGAATGCCGTACTGGGTGGAGAAGATGCGGAACAGCGCCTGTGCCACGCCGTTGACGGGGTAATAGTCGGTCTTGCCGGCGACTTCCCACTTCTCCCACTCGTCGCGCTGGAGCTTGTTCTGCTTCTCGAGACGCTTGACCATGGACTCCCAGTTGAAGGAGGTGCCGGTCTGCTGCTCGATGAACTTCCACATCTCCTCGATCTCGTTCATGCAGTACTTCTTGACCAGGGGATCGTCAAACTGCATGGGGATGGGCAGCGCAAACAGGGGCTTGTCAGCGAACCAGTCCTGCAGGGTGGAGGTGGAGACGGAAGCGTCGCAGGCCTCGTTGCAGGTGATGACCATGGGAGAGGAATCGGGCACGTCGTCCAGGACGAAAATGCCGGCCTCAGCCTGGCACATCGGGCAGGGGTCGCCCGGCAGGCCGATGGACTGAACCGCGTCGATGTAGTTGAGAACGGTGTGGGAGTTGACGTGGCAGGTGACAAAGTAGGGGATCATCTCGATGGGGAGATACTGATAGCCCGCGTCCATGAAGGGATAGAACAGCGTGCCGCAGGTGGTCTCGTTGGCGTAGATGGTGTGCCGGTAAGCGTCGTTCTCCCTGCCGCCGTGCAGACGGGTGTCGGCGTTGAAGAAGTTGCAGATCTGCTGGATGGACGCGGAGACCATGGCGCGGTAGTGCCACGCGGAGGCTTGCAGAGCCTCGCCGCGCATGCCCTGCAGGCCGCGTTCAAACCAGTGGATGACGGGCAGGTAGGTCTGGCCCATCCAGCGGTAGCGCCAGGTGCCCTTGATAAAGTCGATGGGGTTGTTGCAGTACTTGAGGATGTCCGTGACCATGTGGACGTAGTTGTAGCCCCAGATCATGTACATGTAGTAGAAGGTGTCCTTGACGCCGCGCCATTCTCTGTGCTTGAGAAGGCCGGTCTTGTCCTCGTACAGCTCACCCAGGCGGCGGCCGCCTTCCTCGGCGGTGTGGGGCTTGCCGTACCAGAAATCCTTGAGCGACTTGCTCAGCTTTTTCTTCGCCATTTTACTTGCCCTCCTGGATCTGTTTGATCTCGATGCTCTCCACAAAGGCCTGGAAGCGCGTGCGCAGCTGGCCGGACGCGGAGTTGATGTACTCCTTCTCGATGGAGCAGACAGGCAGACCGAAGTCGCGCTTGAGGATGAAGGTGTCGATGACGCGCTCGTAGCTCCAGTACTCGCAGAACTTGTTGGAGGCGATGATGACGCCGTCGGCGTGGTACTCCCTGGCAAGCTCGGCGATCCTCTTCTTCCTGGCGCGCATCTCGTCCTGGGGCATGAAGCGCGGGCAGTTGGAGGTCTTGAGGTAGTGCTCGGCGATGCATCTCAGCGGGCTCTTGCCCTCCTCGAGCACGATGGGAATACGGCTCTCAACCGCGCCGTAGCAGTAGCGGTCGCAGACTACCAGAGCGCCGCAGCCCTCGATGAGCTTGGTGAAGTCCGGATCGTCGTTCTCGGAGCCGGCCAGCAGGACCTTGCAGCGGAATTCCTTCTTCAGGTTGGGCTCACGGGTCTTGAGCTCCTCGGCGGTCTCGCGCAGGTAAGGCAGGATCAGATGCTTGGGGCAGACCAGGCTCACCAGCTGGATGACATGGAACTCATAGCCGGTGATGGTGGGGTTGTCCAGCTTGCGGTAGTCGCCGATCTCGTTGATCAGACGGCAGACCTCATTGTGCTCCTCGACGGTCTTGACGAGGGCCTCGTCGGACACGTCAATGCCAAAGCGCTCATGCAGCGGCTCGAGCACGTGGGCACGCAGCTGGGTCTCAAAGTGCTGGTAGCTGTTCTCGTTGTTCTTGAAGGGGATGTCGGTGAACTCGCAGAAGAAGTCGTCGTTGTCGATGATGCGCATATCCTCGACAGAGTCGAGATGCTTCTGCTGCAGGTGCTCCTGGAAGCGGCAGGTGGCCGTGCAGGTCTCGGTCGCCATCTGAGCATCGAGGAAGTTGTAGCCGCCCTCCAGCGCGCGCTCCATCAGGGAGCGGGCATAGTGGCAGACGCGGCCGGACAGGTAGTAGGTCGCGATATCCGGGGACGTGCAGCGCGGTGCTCTCAGACGGACCGAGAAGCAGCCGGGCAGATCGAGAAGCACTTCAGGCATGAAATAGCAGGTGTAGCCGATAGCGCGCTTGCCATCCGCCTTCCCCTGCTTTACCAGATCGTTATTGGCTTCCTGAAGCAGATTCTCAAAGTAGATCAGATGCTTGAGATCTTTCACAAGATAACCCTCCAAAAATGTGTTTCCGTTCTCTCCGGGCATATGGACAGACTACGCCCATACTTATGCGTTTATTTTATCGTAGCGTCACCGGATTGTCAATTCTCTTTTCGTCAAAAAAGCGACAAATTACTTATGGAAAATGCCCGTTTCTGTACATTTTAACGATCAATGTCTATACATTCAACTCTTTTAGTCCGCTTTCGATTTTTGCGCGCGGGGCGGCCGCGCGGCCCGTGATCATCTCCGGGCGTCCGCCTCCGCGCCCGTCGATCCCGGCGTTGATCCGACGGGCCGCGGCGCGCAGGTCGAGCGTCCGGCTGCCGATGATGTAGCGCCAGCCCTCCGCGTCCGAGCCGCAGAAGACCGCCGCGAAGCCGCCGCACTTCTCCGCCAGGAGATTGACGAGCTCGCGCTGGGCGATCTCGTCGAGCAGCTCGTCAAACAGCACGAGATTCCCCTCCGTCGGCGCGCACTCCCCCGCGAGTCGGGCGATCAGGGCCGCCGAGAGCGCGTCGCAGCGCTCCTTCATGCGCTGCTGCTCCGTCAGTACGCGGCGCACCGCGCCGGCGATCTCGCCGCGCTTGGCGCTTAAAAGCTGCGAGACCTCGGTCACGCTCTGCCAGGCCGCGCGGTAGCCGTCCGCGGCGTCCATGCCGCACACGACGCTCAGGCGCACACCGCCGCGGTGGCGCTGGCTGTCGAGGATCTTGATGACGCCGATCTCGCCGGTGCGGGACACGTGCGGCGCGCAGCAGGCGCAGCGGTCGACGCCGGGGATCTCCACGACACGCACCTCGCCGCTCAGCTCCTTCTTCGAGCGGTAGTCGAGCGCGGCGAGCTCCGCCGCATCGGGGAACCACGCGCGGATCGGGAGATCGGCGCGCACGGTCTCGTTGGCACGGATCTCGATCTCCGTGAGCTCGTCCCGGCTCAGCTCGCCGGAAAAGTCGATGGTCATGCAGTCCTCGCCCATGTGGAAGCCCACGTTGTCAAGGCCGAAGCGGCCGTGCACGAGGCCGGAGACGATATGCTCGCCCGAGTGGTTCTGCATGCGCCGCAGGCGCTGCTCAAAGTCGAGGCGGCCCTCGACGCACTCCCCGACGGGCAGCGGTGCGTCACAGAGGTGGACGACCTCGCCGCCGCGCTCGTGCGCGTCCAGAACACGAACGCCGCCCAGCGTGCCGGTGTCGGCGCTCTGGCCGCCGCCCTCGGGGAAGAAGGCCGTGCGGTCGAGAACGATCTGCCAGCCCGTTTTGCCCTGCTCGCAGGCGAGCACCTTCGCGGTGAAAACGGACAGATGGCTGTCGGAATAATAGAGCTTTTCGGTCATGGGCTTCTCCTTTTCAAAAAAAGAGCCGGGCAGACCGGCTCTTTTGCGTTTTATCAATACAATACTCTGACCCGCAATACGTCGGACATGGCCCGGATCTGGGAGGCGATCTCCTCGCCGATTTTGTCGCCGAGGTCGACGATGGTGTAGGCGTACTCCCCGCGGGGCTTGTTGATCATGTGCTCGACGTTGATGTTGCGCTCGCTGATGAAGTCGAGGATGCGGGTGATCATGCGCGGCACGTTGCGGTGCAGCACGCACAGCCTGCACACGCCCATGCGCGAGAGCGTCGCGTCGGGCAGGTTGACGGAATTTTTGATGTTGCCGTTGAGCAGGTAGTCGTACAGCTCCATGGCCGCCATCTCGGCGCAGCGGTCCTCGCTCTCGGGCGTGCAGGCCCCGAGGTGGGGCATGGCGATGACGTTCGGCGCCTTGAGGATGACCTTGTTGGGGAAGTCGGTGACGTACTTGGCGACCCGGCCGCAGTCGAGCGCTCTCGTCATGGCCTCGTCGTCGACGACCTCGGCCCGGGATTCGTTGACGATGCGCACGCCCCGCTTCATCTTGGCGAAGGCCGCGTCGTCGAGCATGTGGTGGGTCTGCTCGGTATAGGGGACGTTGACGGAGATATAGTCGGCGTTGCGGTAGATCGTGTCCACGTCGTCGGCGTGGATGACCTCGCGCGAGAGCTTCCAGGCGGCGTCGACCGACATGAAGGGGTCGTAGCCGTAGACCTCCATCCCGAGCTCGAGGGCGATGTTCGCGACCAGCGCGCCGATGGCCCCGAGGCCGATGACGCCGAGGGTCTTGCCCAGCAGCTCCGGCCCCGAGAAGGAGGACTTGCCCTTCTCCACGAGGGCGGGGATCTCGTCGCCGCGGTCGGCGATGGAGCGCACCCAGTCGATGGCGCCGATCATGTCGCGCGAGGCCATGACGAAGGCGGCGATCTCCTGCTCCTTGACGGCCTCGGCGTTGGCGCCGGGGCTGTTGAAGACCACGATGCCCTGCTCGGCGCAGCGCTTGAGCGGGATGTTGTTGGTGCCCGCGCCCGCCCGCGCAATGGCGAGCAGCTCGGGGCCGAATTCCATCTCGTGCAGGTTCGCGCTGCGGATGAGCATGCCGTCCGGCGCCTCGACCTTCGGCCCGACCTCGCAGCCGCGCTTCTGGAGCACCGCGGTGCCGTGCTCGGAGATGGCGTTCATGGTTCTGATCTTAAACATGGCTGTGTTCAAACTCCTTCATAAACTCCAGCAGCGCCTTGGCGCCCTCGACGGGCATGGCGTTGTACAGCGAAGCGCGCAGGCCGCCGGTGAGCTTGTGGCCCTTGAGGTTCTTGAGCCCGCGCGCGGCCGCCTCGCGGACAAACTCCGCGTCGAGCTCGGCGCTCGGGGTGCGGAAGGTGACGTTCATCCAGCTCCGCGCATCTCTCTTTGCGTGGGGGATGAACAGGCGGCTCTCGTCGAGGAAGTCGTAGATCATCCCGGCCCGCTCGCGCTTGACGGCGTCCATGGCCTCCACGCCGCCCTGCGCGATCACCCAGTCGAGCGTCAGCCCCAGCATGTAGATGCACCAGCAGGGCGGGGTGTTGAGCAGGGAGTCGGTCTCGATCATGGTTTTGTAGCTGAGGATCTTCGGCGTGATCGGCAGCTCGTGTCCGGCGAGGGCCTTGTCGACAATGACGACGGTCAGGCCCGCGGGGGCCATGTTTTTCTGCGCGCCCGCGTAGATCAGGCCGTAGCGGGAGACATCCACCGGCTGCGAGAGGATGTCGGACGACATGTCGCACACCAGCGGTGCCTTCGTCTCGGGGACAACGTGCCACTCGGTGCCGAAGATGGTGTTGTTGGCGCAGTAGTAGAAGTACTTCGCGTCGGGGCTCAGGCTCAGCTCCGCCTGGGTCGGGATGCGGTCGTGCCCGGCCGCGGTCGTGTCGGCGGCGACATGGACCGTGCCGTATTTCCGCGCCTCTTCGGCGGCCTTGCCGGCGAAGCTGCCGGTCACGGCGTAGTCGGCCGTGCCGCCCGCGAGCAGGTTCATCGGGATGGCGGCGAACTGCGTCGTCGCGCCGCCCTGCACGAACAGGATCTCATGGGTGTCGGGCACCCGGAGCAGGCTTTTGAGCCTGGCCTTCGCCCCGTCGAAGACCTCCTGGAACAGCGGACTTCGATGACTGATCTCCATGACGGACATACCGCTGCCCTTGAAGTCGAGCAGCTCGGCCGCGGCGGTCTGCAGCGCGCTCACGGGCATGGTCGAGGGGCCCGGCGCAAAATTGTAAACCTGATCTCTTGTCATCGAAATCCACTCCTTTTTTCCGTTGTATTCTACTATCTCGGCGCCGCTTCGTCAATTATGGAACTTCCACCAAAATCCCGCGCAGGCCGTCGCCTTCGACAGACTCTATGACGACATCCCGCAGCTGTCCGCGCAGCCCGGAGCCCGGAACGGAGACCGGCATGTAGCTGTCGCAGTGTCCGGTGCAGACTCCGTCGTCCTCCGACTCGAAGAGGACCGGCAGCGTCTGTCCCGCGCAGGCATCGAGATAGGCCCGGCGCGTCTTCAGGCAGACCGCCTGCGCCTCGTGGGCGCGGCGCTCCTTCACGGCGCGGGCGAGCTGATCGGGCATTCTGTCCGCGGGTGTGCCGGGGCGGCGGGAGTAGGGGAAGACGTGCATGCCAGCAAAGGCGATCTTTTCCAGAAAGGCCAGGGTCTCGGCGTGGTCGGCCTCCGTCTCGCCGGGGAAGCCCGCGATGACGTCGCCGGTCAGGGCGCAGCCGGGGAAATATTCCCGCAGCAGTTCGGTTTTCTCGAAAAACGCCGCCGTGTCGTACTTGCGGTTCATGGCCTTCAGCGTCCGGTCGCAGCCGGACTGCAGCGAGAGGTGGAAGTGGCGGCAGAGCTTCCCCGTCGCCTTCAGCCTGCGGCAGAAGTCCTCCGTAATGACCGTCGGCTCGAGCGAGCCGAGGCGGATGCGCATGTCCCCGGCATTTGCCGCCACGGTCTCGATCACGTCCGCGAGGCCCGGACGTCCGGGCAGGTCGACGCCGTAGGAGGCGACCTCGATCCCGGTCAGCACGATCTCGCGAAAGCCCTGCGCGGCGAGCGCGCGCGTCTCCTCCGCCGCGGCCCCGGGCGGCAGCGAGCGCAGCCGTCCGCGCGTATAGGGGATGATGCAGTAGCTGCAGAAGTTGACGCAGCCGTCCTGGATCTTGAGCATGGCCCGCGTGCGGTGGTCGACCGCGCCCGCGGGCAGGCGCTCGAGCTCACGGCGCTTAAAGGGCTCGTCGATCTCCGTGCGGCGCCGCCCGTCGGCGAGGCTCGCCTCGACGGCGTCGATGAGTTTGCGCCGCTCGGCCGCGCCGAAGACCACGTCGGCCCCCAGCGCCTCGGCGGCTCCCGGCTCGAGCTGGGACCAGCAGCCGCAGACGGCCAGCAGCGCGCCGGGGTTCTCGTCGCGGAGGCGGCGTATCGTCTGGCGAGACTTGCGCCCGCTCTCGGCGGTGACGGCGCAGGTGTTGACGATCACCAGCTCCGCGATCTCGCCCTCGGCGGCGCGCTCGAAGCCGCGCTCCGCGAGGAAGCTCTCCATGGCCTGGGTCTCATACTGGTTGACCTTGCAGCCGAGAGTGGATATAATGTATTTCATCATCTTCTCCTCAAAAGGACATACACACATGGAACACTATCTGGACAACTCCGCCACGACCCGGGTCTGCCCCGAGGCTGCCGCGGCCGCGCTGCGGGCCATGACCGAGGTCTACGGCAACCCGAGCTCCACCTACACCAAGGGCCGCGAGGCCAGAAAGCTGCTGGACGCCTCGCGCAAAATGGTGTCCGACGCGCTCGGCTGTCAGCCGGGCGAGCTGGTTTTCACCTCCTGCGGCTCCGAGAGCGACAACTGGGCCCTGCTCTCGGGCGCGGAGGCCATGAGCCGGAAGGGCAGGCACGTCATCACCTCGGCCGTGGAGCACGACGCCGTACGCAGGAGCGCGGAGGAGCTCGAGCGCCGGGGGTACGAGCTCACGGTTCTGCGCCCAGATCCGACCGGCGCGGTCGACCCCGAGGCCGTGCGGCAGGCGCTCCGCCCTGATACTATACTCGTTTCCTTGATGCTGGTCAACAACGAAACCGGCGCCGTGACCGACGTCGCCGCCGTCTCGCGCGTTTTGAAGGAGGCGGGCTCGGAGGCCCTGCTGCACACCGACGCGGTGCAGGCCTTCTGCAAGCTCGATTTCTCCCCGAAGTCGCTCGGCGCGGATCTGATCAGCGTCAGCGGCCACAAGATCCACGCCCCCAAGGGCATCGGCTCGCTGTACATCCGAAAGGGCCTGCGCCTGAAGCCGTACATCCTAGGCGGCGCGCAGGAGGACGGACGCCGCGCCGGGACCGAGGCCGTGCCGCAGATCGCCGCCTTCGGCGAGGCCGCGCGGCTGGCGAAGGCGGGGCTTGCGGAAAACGCCGCGCGCATGGCGGCGCTCAAGGCCCGGACGCTGGATCGTCTTCGCGCCTCGATCCCGGAGCTGCGCTGGATCGACACGGCCGCGCCGCACATCCTGTCGATCTCCCTGCCCGGATGGCGCAGCGAGGTGCTGATGAACTTCCTCGAGGCCCGCGAGATCTACGTCTCCCGCAGCTCGGCCTGCAAGAAGGGCGCGCGCAGCCACGTGCTCGAGGCGATCGGCATGGATCCCCGCGCGATCGACGGCGCGCTGCGCATCGGCTTCTGCCGCGATAACACGGAGGACGACGTCGACGCCCTCTGCGCCGCGCTCAAGGACGCGCGCGACACGCTCGCGCACCGCTGAACATCCGAAAGAATTGCCCCGCTCATTCATTCGAGCGGGGCTGTTCTTTCGGTTTCTTATTGATCTCTTTTATCTCTTTCTCGTGCTGGACGGGCTTCAGCGTGACCGGGTCTATGTAGTCGAGGTCGCGGTAGGCCTCGGGCTCATGGGGCAGCTCCCTGCGGCGCAGCTTGCGGTCGACGCTGTTGTTGATGAGCGTGTAGATCACCACGAAGACCGGCACGCCCAGCAGCATGCCCCAGAAGCTGAACAGTCCCGCGCCGAAGATGATCGCAAACATGACCCAGAAGCCGTTGATGCCCACCGAGCTGCCCAGGACCTTCGGGCCGATGATGTTCCCGTCGACCTGCTGGAGGATGATGATGAAGATCAGAAAGACCAGCGCCTTGGGCGGACTGACCATCAGGATGATGATGCTGCCGGGCACCGCGCCGAGCAGCGGGCCGAAGAAGGGGATGAGGTTCGTCACGCCCACGATCACGCTGACCAGCAGCGCGTAGGGCATGTTGAGGATCGAGAGCACGATGTAGCAGATGATGCCGACGATGGCCGAGTCAAGGAGCTTGCCGTTGATGAAGCCGATGAAGGTGCGGTCCGTGAAGCGCAGGCCGTCAAGCAGCTTCTTGGCCGCTTCGGGCGGCAGGATGCTGTAGAGCAAGCGCTTGGCTCTGGCCTTGTAGGTGTCGATGTCGCTGAGCAGATAGAAGGAGACGATGATGCCGATGACCAGGTTGTAGACCGCCGTCACCACATAGCGCACGCCCGTCGACACGTTTGCGAGCAGGCTCCCGAGTCCCGGGAGCACGGTCGTCTGCAGCCAGCTCATCAAATCCTCGTTCACGTCGCCCAGCAGATCCGTGACGTAGCTGCGGATCTCCGGGAAGTCGGTGAGCATTTTGGTAGCCCAGTTGGTGAGCGTCTCGATATATGTCGGGGAGTTGATGACGATGGTCTCGATGCTGCTGTACAGTTGGGGGATGATGAGGAAGAACAGGCCCGTAACGACGGCCAGCATGAAGACCTCGGAGAGCAGCACCGACACGGCGCGCGCGATGCGTCTGCCGGTGTGGCGCTTGCTCTTGGCGAACAGACGCGCGAGCAGCGGGCGGAAAATGTAATTTTCCAGCATCCGCACCAGCGGGTGGAGCAGGTAGGTCAGCACCAAGCCCCAGATGAAGGGGCTGAGGATGCGGACAAGCGAGTTCAGCCCTCTGCCGACGACGCCGATGTAGTTGAGCGCCATGTAAAACAGGATGGCAGAGGCGATCACGCAAAACGCCGTGACCCCCCAGTAGAGATATTTCTTATCCCATTTGAAATTCCGTCTCATGCAAAGCCCTCCATGCGGTCTTTCGCGGCCTTTTTTATTCTAGTCCCTGGCTCTTCCCCCGTCAAGTCACAGGATGTGAATTTTTCTCCGCCGCCTTCCGCCCTCTGTTCCCCGCCGACAGCCGCGTCTGCCGCTGCTCTGTTCCTCTTCTGTAATGGTGTTATGGAAACCGATCCTGGTTATTCGCACCGAATCCGCCTTGGGCAAAGTGTTGAAAACCCTGTTGGAAGTGTTGAAAACCGGCCTGTTCCTCCGAAAAGCGTGTCCGTACGCCCGCAAATATTTTCACGAAAAAAGTCGATATATACATAATCCTGTAAACCGATGCATATCACTCTTTTGTCATACATAGCCTTGCAGCAGACCATTCGTGTGAAACCCCCGCCTCACAGGAATGACGAATCCGAAACATGCGCGGATGCTTCCGAAGGAGATGGATCCCATGAAACGTGCTGTGTGTTTTGTCCTGCTGCTGTTGCTGCTCCCCGCCCTGCCCGCCGCGGCCTCCGTCCCCGGCGCGGGCGCGGGGCTGACGGTCTCCGCGCCGTCCGCGGTGCTGATGGAGAAGGAGACCGGAACGGTCCTCTTTGAGAAGAACGCCCTCGACACGGGCTTTCCGGCCAGCGTGACCAAGATCATGACCATGCTGCTGATCGTCGAGGCCATCGAGAGCGGCGCCGTCTCCCCGGACGACGTCGTGACCGCCAGCGAGCGCGCGGCCTCCTTCGGCGGCAGCTGCGTCTATCTGGAGGCCGGAGAGCAGATGAGCGTGCACGAGATGCTCAAGTGCATCGCCGTCGTCTCGGCCAACGACTGCGCCGTGGCCATGGCGGAGCACCTGTGCGGCAGCGAGGAGGTCTTCGTGCGCCGCATGAACGAGCGGGCAAAGGAGCTCGGCCTCGAGCACACGCATTTCTCCAACTGCACGGGGCTCTTTGACGACGGGGAGCACTTCACCTGCGCGCTCGACGTGGCGCTGATGTCGCGCGAGCTGCTGCGCCACGAGAGCATCAAGGCCTACACGACCATCTGGATGGACTCCATCCGCGGCGGGGACTTCGAGCTGGTCAACACCAACAAGCTCGTCAGCCGCTACCCCGGCTGCACCGGGCTCAAGACCGGCTACACCTCAACGGCGCGCTACTGTCTGTCGGCCTCGGCCGAGCGGGCGGGCGTGGAGTACATCGCCGTGGTCATGCACTGCGACACGGCCGAGAAGCGCAACCGTGACGCCGAGACCCTGCTCAACTACGCCTTTGCGGGCTTCCGGCTGATCCCGCTGCGCTCCGAACAGGCGCTGCCCGCCCTGCCGGTCGCGCTCGGGCGGCAGGACACGGTCGCGCTCCGGTATGACGGTCCCGAGAGCCTGCTGGTCCCGAAGGGCGGCGAGCCCTCGTACGCGCTCACCCTGCCCGCGTCGATCCCCGCGCCGGTCGAGGAGGGGGCGCGCGTCGGCACGCTGCGCGTCTCGCTCGGCGGCGAGACGCTCGCGGAGGTGCCCGTCTGCGCGGCGGAGCCGGTCCGGCGCATCGGCTTCGGCGGTCTGGCCCTGCGCCTGGCCGGGAGCCTCGTGGGGCTGTAGGGCAGCAAAAGGGCGCATTGCAAAACGCACCGCTTTGTCATTGCGAGGCCCCGTAAGGGGCCGTGGCAATCCGTTTCCCTTCGAAAAGTAGACGGATTCCCACGCCAGTCTGCGGACTGGCTCGGAATGACAGGCTTAGAATTGCATTTTGCAACGCGCCCTTCTTGTTCTGCTTCAATTCACCAGATCGCGCACCCAGGCGCGGCGCTTGACGAAGGCGTAGCCGAGGAAGCACTTGGCGTTCTCCGCGGCCAGGACGGCGGCGACCATCGGTACGATCGGCACGGCGGTGAAGCGCGAGAGCACGAAGGCCAGCGGCAGCACGATCCCCCACTGCCAGCCGCTGTCGAACACGAAGGTGACCGCGGCGCGGCCGCCGGCGCGCAGCGTGAAGTAGCAGGCGTTGGCGAAGCCGTGGAAGGGCATACACGCGGCCGTCAGCAGCAGGAGCTGTGCGGCCAGGCGGCGGACCGAGTCGGTGGTGTTGTATATACGCGGCACGACGGGCGCGACCAGGGCCATCACCGCGCCGACCAGCGTACAGAGCACGACGGCGAAGGCGATGAGCTTGCGGTCCTCGTCCACGGCGCGCTCCAGCTCGCCCGCGCCGAGCAGCTGTCCGATGAGGATGGAGATGGCGTTTCCCATGGCGATGAAGCTGGTGAAGAAGAGATTGCCCACGGTGGACGAGATGTTCACCGCCGAGACCACCTCGAGTCCGCGCAGGGAATAGCACTGGTTGAGGATGGTCATGCCGCTGGACCACAACAGCTCGTTGAGCAGCAGGGGCAGGCCCGTCACGGCGACGGCGCGCAGCAGGCGGCCCGGGATGCGCCAGGTCGTGAAGGCGGTGTTCAGGAAGCGGTTTCGCTCGCGGTGGCGGTGCGTCCAGACCACGATGATGCCGCACTCGGTGAGGCGGGCGATGACCGTGGCGATCGCGGCGCCCTCCACCCCGAGGGCGGGCAGGCCGAGCTTGCCGAAGATCAGGATATAGTTGAGCGTGAGATTCACGAGCACGGCCGCCAGGCCCGCCTTCATGGGCAGCAGGGTCTCGCCGGTCTCGCGCAGGGTGCTGGAGTAGGCCATCTGCAGCGCGAAGGGCGGCATCTGCAGCAGCATGATCGCGAGATAGTCCCGCGCGTGCAGCATGGTGGCCTCGAGGTCCAGGGCCTCGCGCCCCTCGTGGATGAACTGGGCGATGAGGGTGTCTCCGGCGGTGAGAAAGATCGCCGCGAAGCACAGCACCGCGCCGAGCGCAATATAGAGCTTGGCGCGGAAGGAGTCCGCCACGCCCCTGTCGTCGCCCGCGCCGTAGTACTGGGCGGTGAAGATCCCCGCCCCGGCGAGGCCGCCGAAGATGCAGAGGTTGAACACGAACAGGAGCTGATTGACGATGGCCACGCCGCTCATGGGCTCGGTGCCCACCTGGCCGACCATGACGTTGTCGAGGAGGTTGACGAAGTTGGTGATGACGCTCTGGATCAGGATCGGCAGCATGACCGAAAAGAGCCGTCTGTAGAAGGCTCTGTCCCCGATATACTTCTTCATCTTCCCCCTCCTCTCCGCGCTGTCGGCGGGAGAGAGTATACCCCGGCGCGCCGATAAACGCAAGCTGAAAATGAAAAAAGCAGCCGAAAAGCTGCTTTTTTACCGTAATGATGCTGTGCGGCTCATTCCGCCAGCGCGCGCTGCTTTTCCTTCAGTCTGCCGGAGAAGTCGTCCAGCAGGCCCGCATCGACGCTCCTGCTTTTCAGCAGCGCGTCGAACAGCATACCCAGCCGCTCGCGCGAGACCGCGAAAACGCTCCCGGCGTAGTATTCCTCTCCGGAGATCTGCGGCTCGTACAGCCGTCCGTAGGACTTCCCGCTGCGGGTGAAGCCCCCCTCGGCGATCGCGCCCTTGGACAGCAGGCGGTTGAGCAGGATATGGATGGAGTTGTCCTTCCACTTCTTGTCCACCGACAGCTCGAGGATCTCTCCCCGCGTCAGCGGCCGCCCGGCGTCCCACAGGACGTTCATGATCTCCAGTTCGCTCTTGGTCAGTTCCATGCTGCATCCTCCCAACCGCAGTTGACGGGGCTCTCCATGATCGGATGGAGAGAACACGATGCTACCTTGTTCCTTCGGTACCATCTTATCGCACGGATGGAAAGAAGTCAAGCGGTAAAAGTGCCGAAAATGTTTCAAATAACTGAACAAACGTTCAAATCAGGCCGAAAACATTCCCTAAAACTTCAATTTTTTCATGTATCAGGAGCTCTGCCGCGACCCCGTCGCCGGGGACGAGCCGTCCGGTGAAGCTCCCGTCGTAGATCGTGCCGCTGCCGCAGGAGGGGCTGTTGGTCTTGAGCAGGGCGCGGCGGCAGCCGTTTTCCCTCGCGATGCGCAGCGCCTCCTCCGCGCCGCGCCGGAAGGCGGCGGTCACGTCCTCGCCCGTGCGGCTGACGACGCGGCCGCCCTGCCGTTCGCTCGGCACGCGCGGGGTCGGCAGGCCGCCGAGCCGCTCGGGGCAGACCGGCACCAGCTCGTACCGCGCGCACAGGGCCGCAAGCGTTTCGGGCGGCAGGGCGTTGTTCCCGCCGTCGTACTTGCAGTTCTCGCCCGTGAGACAGGCGCTGATCAGCAGCTTTTCCATCCCGCTCACCGCCTCATGCTGACGCCGAGGAAGGCGCCGCAGATGCCGCCGATGATGTGCGTCAGCTGCGAGACGTTGTCCGCGAGCGTGATGCCGTCGATGATCTCCCCGCCGAGGTACAGGGCCAGCACCAGCACCAGCGTGAGCGGGATGCAGCCGTCGCGCATGCCGGAGAGCGAGGACATGGCGATCATCATGAACACGATGCCCGAGGCGCCCATCAGCGCCGAGCCCGGGAAGAAGAGCCAGTGCACCATGCCCGAGACCAGCGCCGTCACGACGATGGCCCAGAGCAGGGGGCGGCTGCCGTACTTCTCCTCGAGCGGCGGCCCGACCACGAGGATCATCATCATATTGTGCAGCAGGTGCGCGTAGCTTGCGTGGCCGAGCACGTGCAGCACGAAGCGCGGGTAGGTGCCGGGGTCGCGCCAGGACGAGCGGTAGACGGAGAACAGCGCCGTCGTGCTCCTGCCGCCGGTCCAGCGGTGCAGCCAGAGCACCAGCAGGCTCAGCAGCGCGAAGGTGAGCACCACCGGGGAATTGTACTGCAGGCGGATGCTGCCGCGCTTCATCTGAGCTCCTCCAGCGCCCGGTCGTAAAAGGCCTTCGTCCTCTCGTCAAAGCAGACCATGCGCACACGCTCGAGCTCCGGGTGCGCCTTCAGGAAGTCCGCGATGGTCGAGACGGCGATGCGGGAGGCCTTCTCCAGCGGGAAATGGTAGACCCCCGTCGAGATGGAGGGGAAGTCGACGGTCCTGCAGCCGTTTTCGGCGGCGAGCGCAAGGCAGCTTTTGTAACAGGAGGCGAGCAGCGCCTCCTCCCCGCTGCCGCCGCCGTGCCAGACGGGGCCGGGCGTATGGATGACGAAGCGGGCCGGCAGGCGGTAGCCCTTGGTGATCTTTGCCTCTCCGGTGCGGCAGCCGTGCAGCGTGCGGCACTCCGCCAGCAGCTCGGGACCGGCTGCCCGGTGGATGGCGCCGTCCACCCCGCCGCCGCCGAGCAGGCTGGTGTTGGCGGCGTTGACGATGGCGTCGACCGCCTGCTTTGTGATGTCGCCCCGGATGATCTCGATGCGTGATGTGTTCATACGGTCCTCCTGACAAAAGAACGGGAAGCGTCCGCAACCCGTTCTTTCTCTGTTATTCTCCAATGTCGATGCGGATCTCACCCTCCGGCGCGGACAGGGCGATATGCCGCATGTCGCGGCCGCGGCGGTCCACGATCCGCGCGGCGAGGGCGTCCTCGATGTCCTTCTGGATGGTGCGGCGCAGGTTGCGCGCGCCGTAGGTGACGGAGTAGGCCTTCTTCACCAGGTAGTCGAGCACGCTGTCGTCCCAGGTGAGCACGGTGTTCTTCTCCTCCAGCAGCGCTCTGACCTCGGCGAGCATGAGCCCCGCGATGGCGCGGAAGTTCTTCTCGGTGAGCTGGTTGAAGCAGACGATCTCGTCCACGCGGTTGATGAACTCGGGCCGCAGGAAGTCGTTGAGGGCCTTCATGGCGCGCTCGCGCGTCATGTCGGTGAGCGTCCCGCCGAAGCCGACCGAGCCGGTCTTGGTGTTGGAGCCCGCGTTGGTGGTCATGACGAGGACGGTGTTTTCAAAGTTGACCGTCCTCCCCTGCGCGTCGGTGATGCGCCCGTCGTCGAGGATCTGCAGCAGGATGTTCATCACGTCCGGGTGGGCCTTCTCGATCTCGTCGAAGAGCACCACGCTGTAGGGCTTGCGGCGGATCTTCTCGGTGAGCTG
>JAUNNC010000046.1 GCA_030531585.1 Eubacteriales bacterium
ACGCCCTGGTTCGACCATGAGGTCACGCTCACCGAGGCCGCGGAAACGGGAACATATAAGGTCATTACGGAGCATTCCACGGTCGGGGTCGTGGTCACGACGGACGGATCGATCTGCGACCTGCCGCGCAAAAGTTACGAGGAACCGGAGACGCGCGTCATTCAGGAGCTCAAGAGCATCGGGAAACCGTTTGTCGTCCTTCTCAACTGCACCGATCCGGATGCACAGGGCGCCCGGGCGCTGGCCGCCGAAATCGCTGAGCGGCACGGCGTGCGCTGCCTTCCGGTCAACTGTCTGACCATGACGGAATCGGATATCGGAGAAATCATCCGTTCCGTGCTGGAGGAGTTCCCGCTGAAATCCGTGGGGGTATTCCTACCCGAGTGGCTTGAGGCGCTTCCGGAGGAGAACAAACTGAGACAACAGCTCTTCCAGGAGATCCGTGAGGCCTCCGCATCCGCCCTGCGGATCCGGGACTGCCGCGGGATTATGGAGGAGCTCAGGCAGAGCGATACGATCGAGGCGGTCACGCTTGAGAAAAGCGACTTGAGCGCCGGAGCTGTCTCGATCTGTGTGTGCCTGCCGCGCGGGCTCTACTACCGGACCATCAGCGAGCAGACCGGGATCGAGGTCCACAGCGACGGAGATCTGATCGCCACGCTCAGCGAGATGAGCAGCATCAAGCTGGATTACGACCGGCTGCGCCGCGCGCTGGAGCAGGTGCGCACCACGGGCTACGGCGTCGTGGTTCCGGACTCGGCGGAGATGCAGCTCGAAGAGCCGCAGATCGTGCGGCAGGGCGGGAAGTACAGCGTCAAGCTGAAGGCGAGCGCGCCCGCGATCCACATGATGATGACCCAGGTCGAGACGGAGGTCACCCCGGCGATCGGCGGAGAGACCGCCTCCGAGGAGATCATCAGCTTCCTCCTGCAGGGCTTCGAGGGCGACGTCAACCGCATCTGGGAGTCAAACATCTTCGGCAAGTCGCTCAACGATATCGCCGAAGAAGGGCTGTCGGCCAAACTGGAAGCGCTGCCCGGCAATGTCAAGGAGAAACTGCGCGAGACGCTGGAGCGTATCATCAACGAAGGGAGCGGAGGTCTGATATGCATTCTGCTCTGATGGGGACTGCCGTGACAGGATTTGACTTGCGGGACCGCAGCGGCTATAATCAAAGCGGTCCCCGCATCGCTTCGGGAGGGAACTGTGCGCACTGAAATCAGGCACGGTACAGGAAAGCGGCTTCTGCTGTCGGTTTTTCTCCTGCTCGGGCTCACCGTCGTGTTCTTTCTGACAAGAGGAGAAAAGCGTGAGACGGCCGCTCCGCAGAACACGAGCGCAACGCTGGTCATCGACGCCGGACACGGAGGGATCGACTGCGGAGCGCTGGGCCATGACGGCACGCGCGAGAGCGATCTGAATCTCGCCATCGCGCTCAAGCTCCGCGCCCTGGCGGAGCTGTACGGGCAGGATAACCTGATGATCCGTCAGGACGACAGCACCAAGTCCGATACCGAGGCTTACAGCGAGCACCGGGATCTCGAATGCCGCACCGAACTGACCAACACGGCCAGGAATCCGGTCTATATCAGCATCCACCAGAATACCTATCCAACCGGTCAGCCCAGCGGTCCGCAGGTGATCTACGCCGTAGCGGAGGGGAGCAGAGAGCTCGGCACGATGCTGCAGGCAAACCTTCTGCGCAGCCTTTACCCGGACTGCCGCAGAGTCGCAGAGCCTGTCACGAAGCGACTCTACGTGCTCTCGCATGTGAATTGCCCGGCGGTTCTGGTCGAATGCGGCTTTATGTCCAATATGATCGATCTGCAGCGCCTCAAGGATTCCTCGTTTCAGGTCGGCCTTGCCGCCGTCCTGATGGGTTCGTTCCTGCAGTATCGGGCAAACACGGAACGTATTTAGGGTATACAAATTGTAATATCGGAGAGAGAAAACATGGCAAACAGACAGAAAACGACGTACTGCTGCTCGGATTGCGGCTATGAGACAGCCAACTGGGCGGGGAAGTGCCCTTCCTGCGGCGCCTGGAATACACTGGCGGAGGTCAGACTGGATCGTGACGGCAGCGGGAAGAGCTCGGGCCGCGCCCGCCCCGGGATCGGCGCGGCGCCGAAACGCCTGGAGGAGCTCGATCTGACAGAAGAAATCCGCTTTTCGACCGGCATCTCAGAGTTTGACCGTGTCCTCGGCGGCGGCGCGGTCGTGGGCTCGCTGGTCCTGGTCGGCGGCGCACCCGGGATCGGAAAATCGACGCTGCTTCTGCAGATGTGTGCCTGTATCGGGAAAAGCAAGCGCGTCCTCTATGTCACCGGCGAGGAGAGTGAGCGCCAGCTCAAGCTGCGCGCAACACGTCTCAGCGTCGCGGGCGGAGAGATCTTCGTCCTGGCAGAGACGGATCTGGACAGCATTCTGGCCAATATCGATTCCCTGAAGCCGGACATCGTGATCGTCGACTCGATCCAGACCATGAGCGACGGCGGCGTGGCGTCCGCGCCCGGAAGCATCACGCAGGTGCGCGAGTGTACCATGCGCATCATGCGGCTGACCAAGGAGAAGGGCCTGACCGTGTTCGTCGTCGGCCATATCAACAAGGAGGGCAGCATTGCCGGACCGAAGGTGCTGGAGCACATGGTGGACTGCGTGCTCTACTTTGAAGGGGAGCGCAGCACGAGCTTCCGTATCCTGCGGGCAGCGAAGAACCGTTTCGGCTCGACGAATGAGATCGGCGTTTTTGAAATGGCAGACCACGGCCTTCGCTGTGTGGAAAACCCTTCCGAAATGCTCTTGAGCGGCAGACCGGAGAACAGTCCCGGCACCTGCGTCGCCTGCGTGATCGAGGGTACGCGGCCGATCCTGGCCGAGGTGCAGGCGCTTGTGACGCCGTCGGCCTATAACGCCGCCAGACGCAGCAACGGGGTGGATTATAACCGCGCGGCCATGCTGCTGGCCGTGCTGGAAAAACGCGGCGGGCTGTCGGTCTCCGGCTGCGATTCGTATATCAACGTCATCGGCGGTCTCACGCTGGAAGAACCGGCGGCTGATCTGGCCACGGCTCTTGCCATTGCATCGAGCTATCTGGATCGTCCGCTCGGCGCAGACCTCGCCGCCATCGGAGAGATCGGACTCTCGGGCGAAATTCGAAGCGTCAGCGCGCTCAATCAGCGCCTGTCCGAGATCGCACGCCTGGGCTTCCGCCGCTGCGTGATCCCCGCGCACAGGCGGGACGAGGTGAGAAGCTTCGAAGCGCTCAAGCTGATCCCCGTCCGCAGCGTCGGCGAGGCGATCGCCGCGACGCTCGCACGGGACTAAGCCCGTTCAAAACCGTAAAAAAACGGATGCAGAGGATTCCTCTGCGTCCGTTTTTTTACGGCTCTTCTGTTCTTGGAAAAAAACGCGGGGGACCCGGCAGGCTGTTTCTATCGGATCCCCAGCTCTGTGAGGATACTGTCCGCATCCCGCAGGGGATGCACATAGCCCTCGAGGGTCCTGGCCTTCACCGCAAGACCGCGGGAACGGGGGCTGATGTAAATTCGGCATTTCTCACGGGCGTTCCTGGCCTCCTGGATCAGATTCAGCGCGGCCGAGTTGCCGTCAAAGGCCAGCAGCGCGGAGGGTCTGCGCTTGAAGATCTCATAGGCAAAGCTCTTGTAGATGCCCATGGGGGAATTCTCGATGCTGAGCAGCACGCCGACGCCCGCACGGCGAAGACGCGTCTGCTCCGCACGGCTTAAAAGCCGCGGCACGATGGCGAAGATCCGGAAGCGCCCGGCGGCCTTCTGGACGAGATACGCCTCGTGCCCGGTAAGGCTGTGACCGATCACAAAAAAGCACTTGTCGGGGTCCGCCCCGTCGAGCAGCGCGTCGAGGAAAGCCCTGTCCTCGGGTCTGACGGCGCTGCGGTGGCTGCTGTTGTTGAAGCTGCCGCCTGCGACGATCACGGCAAGACCGCTCTCCGGCAGCTGCGTGAGCCGGTCCCGGAGCGCCTCCTCCGCGTCGAGCTTTCCGGAGTCCTGCCAGAGGACATGCGCGCGCTGCTCCGTTGCCTCCGAGAGACGCCTGAAGTAGCGCTCCGGGTCTCCGTAGGGACAGTCGAGCGCAAACTGCGCGGACTTCTCCGCAAAGACGCGCCGGCTTGCTTCGAGTATCGCGTCCTCGCTCGCGCGCATGCTGCAGAGCTCCTCAAAGTGCAGGCCGAGCAGCTTTTCAAGGCTCAGCTCCTCGTCGATGGAGTTCGTACCGTAGAGAGCGCCGCCGTCGGTACCCTGTACGCAGGGCACCCCGGCCGCGAGATACTGACGCAGCGGATGGTGATCGAGACTGCTGAGGTTGTTCAGACGCACGTTGGAGCTGATCTGGAACTCCAGCGTGACCGCGTTTTCCCGCAGCTCCTCCAGAAGCCTCGTCCCCTTGGCGCTGCGCAGATCGCAGGTATACAGACCGTGGCCGATGCGCAGGGCGGGGAAGTCCTGTCCCTGGCGCAGCGCGGCCCTGACGCAGCGGATGGAGTTGGCCACGTTGTCGCGCAGGCTGTCGTTCTCTCCGGCGTGGATGCGGAGCACGAAGCCGGGATACTCATCCGCGATCCGGACCAGCTCTCCGATGAGGCCGCGCAGTTCGAGAATGTCGTTGATCTCCTCGCCGATGATATCGGCCCCGGCCACATAGGGGTCGCGCGCGATGACGCTGAGACAGCGCAGGTTTTCCGCCAGATAGTCCCCGGGCGTTACGCGGTCGCGCACAATGGTCAGCGGGGTGCGGCGGATGCCGGCCAGAAAGCGCAGCAGCACCCCCGTCTCCCGCGTGACGCTTGGCATGATCTCGTGGATCTGTCGGAGCTTCGCGGGAAACTCTGCCCTGTTCAAGAGCGAGGTGTCCGTGATCTCGGCGTACTCGATGCCGTAGCGCCGGTACTCCCGCGCGATCCAGAGCAGCAGATCCTGATAGAGCGTGTTTCCGCTGTAGCGCGCATCCTCCCGGTCCTGCCGGATGCGCACGGCGTAAGCGCGCACCTCGCGGTCGGGGAGCTGCCCGGTGTTGAGGGCGGCAAAGCGCTCCTCGGCCGCGGCCCCTTTCGTAAACACATAGCGGTAGAGGTATACCTTTTCCAGATCGGCGAAAACCGCCTGCCCGTCCTTCGGAATAGTCAGGGAGTTGCGGACGCGTTCGATGTTGTACGCAGCGTCCCGGGGGTTGCCGAGGATCAGATCCGCAAAGTTGATGAATGTGAAGTCGTCGATCCGCCGTTCACGGTGACGCCCGGTCAGCGGCGTGTCGCCCAGTTCGAGTTCGGCCCTCTCCCGGGCCTTCTCGAGCCGTTCGAGCTGCTCCCCGGTACAGCGCAGCCCCAGCTTCTTGACGTAGTAGTACGGGTAGCGGATCTGGTGCATCACGCCGAGGGCGATCAGCAACTCGGGCGGGAGGTTGCCGTTCATGTGGGTGTGCAGGTCCGTGCGGAACTTGCACTCGCTGCGGATGTAGGTTTTGACCAGCGTTTTCTCCACGCCCAGACGGTAGTCCTTCGTCTGGCTCATCAGAGTCTTGGAGATGGCCGGGACCGAGGCCTTGAGCTCCACGCTGCCGTCCGGGAAAATGTTGGCGACCTTCGTGCCGCCGAGGCGCAGGATGTACATGCGCCGGTTGCTCCCGTCAAAGTAGCAGGGGACCTCCCCGCGGATGACGAGCAGGCCGCGCTCATCCGCCGAAGTCTCCAGCGCAAAGAGCTTTGCCATGTTTCTGATCAGGTTTCCCGTGTGGTGGTTGGGCGTGCGCATGATATAGTGCATCCGCTCGCCGTCCATGTAGAGGTCGACGACGATGTCCTTTTCACGGTCCAGATAAAACTGCTGAAAGAAAACGATGTCCGCTCACCTCCGTCTCGATCCGCCGCGTCAGCGGCTCTCCTCTTCAAAGAAACGCCGGATCCGGTCCAGATAGCCGGGCGCGGTATCATAGGCCGCATGCCCGTATCCGGCGTAGAGATAGAAGCGGAAATCCGGCCGTGCTTCCAGCTTTTCCGCAATCTCCATCGTGGCGTCTGCGTCGAGGACCTGATCTGCATAATCGCCGATCGCCAGGACCGGACAGCGGATCCGGTCCAGCTCGCCCGTCACATCGAAGCCGCGGATGCCCTCGGCAAGCGTGACAAAGCGCGCGAGCTCTTCGTCGGTCACGGTCGCGGCCGTCTTGATCAGTGTCTCCCGGTACTGCTCAAAGAGCGCCGGAGGATAGAGCTCCTCCCCGAAGGACAGGTACAGCCCGACGCGGTCCCCGCTTTTCGCCAGACGGACCCAGTTGTCGATCACCCGATACTGCTCATCGTGAACGTGAGAGGAAGACGACCCCAGTATCATTTTGGATACGAGCTCGGGATGCTCGATCGCAATCACCTGGGCTATCATCCCGCCCTGCGAGGCGCCGAAAAGGAAGACCTCCTTCAGCCCGAGCGCCTGAAAAGCTTCAGCGGTGTCCCGCGCCATGTCGCGGACAGAATAGGAGGGCGGGAGCTCGTTTCGCCGGTCAAACAAATAGACCGTGAATTCGTTTTCCAACGACCGGTAGGCGGCCTCCACCGCATCGGCGGCACCCATCACGCTCTGGACGCTCAGACCGGGGAGGATGACGAGCGTTTTCGCGCCGCCCCCAAAGCGGAAATAGTTCATGGAGAAGCCCCCGGTACGCACTGTTTCGATCCGAACGCTCATTGTTCCGACCATCCTCTCATACTGAAATCATGCAAGTCTTTTTCACGGTCGGCCGATCCGGCCGAGACGGGTAAGCCCGGTTCAGAAACCCCGGTTGCTCCTGTGTCCCGGACAGAGCATGCTTTGCCGGCCGGGACCCGGTACGCATTGGAGCATATCCAAGCCGCCCGTCTCACGACACTGTTTTTTGTATTATACAATAAAAACCACCCGCTCTCAATACCGGGCATTTCGATACGGATGAAAAAAGCAGATCATACAGTTCCTGTACGGTCTGCTTTCCCGATCCTTATAAACCGCTCTCCGCATAGCGGGCAATCACGGATGCTGAGTCGGCTTTGATGAAGAGGAACGGGTCCCCGCTTTTACAAAACCGATATGCTGTCAGACGCGTACCTTTTCGGCCACCATGTCGGTCAGCGCCGAAGACAGCAGGGCATGGGGATTCACCTTCGGATCGATCCAGCGCTCCGCCTCGGCCTCCGGCAGGATCAGCGGCATACGGTCGTGAATGGACGCGACCGATTCACCCGGCGCCCGCGTCAGGATGACGAAGTGCGGATAGCCGTTCTCCATCCGGTACAGGCCGCAGAGGCAGGTGAGTTCTCCGTCCTTCGGCATGATGGCGTACTTGTCCCCGGCCCGCGTCTTTCCGCCGGGGGTGGGGAGATGCTCCCATTCATAGTACCAGGAGGCCGGGACGATGCAGCGGTGCAGGGCCCAGCCGTCCCGGAACGTCGGCTTCTCGGCGGCGGTCTCCGCGCGGGCGTTTGCGATCACGCGCGCGACGCCGTCCACGTGATAGCCCCAGAGCATCGGGAACACCGTCTTCTTCCCGGCTTTGCTGGAGGCGATCACCGGGACGAGCGAATCCGGGAAGACCTCGCCCTCCGTCACGAGCGGCCTTGCGATCTTCTCCACGTTGTCCCGATACAGCTTCGACCGGGCCGCGGCCTCGACGATCGGGCGCAGCCTCGGCGACATCTCCATGTAATAGCGGCAGCACATCTTATCCATCCTCCCCGGATCGGGGTTCTGCCCGAATCTCCGAAATATCCGAAAACGCGATCACGGTCTCATCGACCCGGATCGCCCTCTGCAGGATCGGGTCGATCTTTCTGAGCGTTCCGGTCAGCGTCCGGTATTGCCCGTACAGACCGTAGGCCTCGTGGTTTTCGTCGGAGCAGGGGACATACCAGCGCACGGTGACGACGACGCGCTGCCGCCGGTCCCTGCTCCGTTCGACGAGCTCCAGCAGCGTCCGGTTAATGCGCTCCTGCTCCTCCTCGTTCAGCTCGACCTTGCCGACGTAGCGCTCCAGCTTGCTGTCGATGGCCTCCTCAAAGCCGCGGAGAGCGGAGAAGGGGGAGAAGATCTTGGCGCGCTGGCCGAGCTGCATCTTCGGGTGACGGACGGAGAACTCGTCGCAAAGCGCATGCTGCGGACGCTCCCGATGAATGATATCCTTGTATTTTACCTCGGCTGTCTGCTCCATACTCGTTGCCTAAGCGCGGTGTCCGCCGATCTGAAGGTTGCGCTCCCGGGCGGTCGCGCCGTCCAGAAAGCTCGTGCCCTTGAGGATGGCGTTGGCCCCGTGCCGTTTCCTGACCTCCAGAAGCGCGCCCTGGAGGCGCTTTTCCTTTTCCAGCGCCGCATAGTCGGTGAACAGATCCAGCTGAAACGCGCGGCCGTCCGGCTGCACGTCCTCGGCACAGATCCCCAGCTTGCGGAAGAGCAGCGCGTGATCCGCCTTTGCGTCGAAGGAGGCGAGCACCGCCTCGCCGATGACGCCGGGCGCGCTGCTCCGCGTACGCAGCCGGACCGTGCCGGCGCTGTGGCAGGGGTGCAGACGCCCATAGAAGTCCAGCTTGACCGGCCCCGCATAGTTCGGGCAGACCTCCAGACTCTTGTGGTCATAGGAGACCCACCAAGTCAGCGCCGGGGTCGTCAGGCTTTTGGTGAACAGATCCATGCACAGCAGGTCCAGCATCTCCCGCAGCACGATCCTGGCCTCGTCATACCGGTACGGGCGGGGGAGCACCTGCCCCGAGGAGAGGCTGTTCGCCGCGCTCCTGTAGGACTTGATGTCCTCCATGCGCACGGGCTCGATGCCCCAGGCGTGGTCAATGAGGATCTCCCCGTCGATGCCGAAGGCCCGGTAGAAGTATTCCTCATCCCGCAGCGTCTTCTCCGCAATGTCGCCCATGGTATACAGATGCTCGTCCATGAGCCGCCGCACCTTGCCCGGCCCGAGCTGCCAGAAGTCCGTGAGCGGCGTGTGGTCCCAGAGCAGCGTCCGGTAGCTGTACTCGTCCAGCTCCGCGATCCGCACGCCGTCCGCATCGGGCGGCGCCTTTTTCGCCACGATGTCCATGGCGACCTTGGCGAGATAGAGATTCGTCCCGATCCCGACCGTGGCCGTGATCCCGGTCGTGGAAAGAACCTCCCGGATCATGGTCTTGGCCATGAGGTGCGCTGCGCCGACGCCCCGGCGCTGCGCCTCGTCCCGATAGCGGGCAAGATAGCGCGTGCAGTCGATAAACGCCTCGTCGATGCTGTAGACGTGGATATCCTCCGGCGCGACGTAGTGGAGATAGATCGAAAAGATCAGCGCGGAGACGCGCTCATACTCGGCCATGCGCGGCGGCGCGATGTAGTACTGCGTTCTGGTGCGGTGCCGCGCGTCATAACGCGCGATCGCCCGCTTCGCCTCGAACAGCCGGGGACGCGCGGGAACGCCGATCGCTTTGAGGGCGGGGGAGACCGCGAGACAGATCGTCTGATCGGAGCGCGTCTCATCGGCGACCAGCAGCCGCGCCTTCAGCGGATCGAGGCCGCGGGCGACGCATTCGACGGAGGCGTAGTAGCTCTTGAGGTCGATGCAGATACAGGTCCTGTCCATGATGCGCTCACCGCGCGGCGCTGCGGATCGTGAGGAAGTCCCGGACGGCCTCCTCGTCCGCCAGCGCGTCCGGGGAGACGATGCCGAGCACCCGGCCGATGCAGTAGACGGCCTGTTCCTCGTCAAAGCGCAGCACCCCGTAAGCTTTGTTCAGAGAGTGCAGGCCGTCCTCCCGGTACTCCTTGATGTAGGTCTCGTTTCCGACGATAAAGGCCCCGATCTCCCCGTGGTGCAGCGTGGAGGCGGGGGAGAGCTTCCGGACGAGGACGAGGTCGCCGGAGCGGAAATCCGGCTCCATGCTGTCGCCGTTGACGCGGAAGACGTAGTCCGCACGCTCGACCTCCGGCGAGGCATAGAGATAGATGGGCACGGCCTCCTGCTCGAACTCGGTCGGGTCGCCGAAGCCTGCGGCCAGGGAGCGCTCAAAGTACAGAAGCTCCCGGAGCTCCGGGCGGCTGCCGACCCGCTGCACGAAGCCCAGCGTCTCCACCGTCCGGTCGACCGCATACCGGTTGCCGGGACTGAGCGCCCGGTAGCCGTCCAGCAGCTTCCTCTCCCGCTCCGTGAGGGGATCGCCGTAGAGATCGTAGAGCGTGATGCCCAGCGCCCTGCAGATGGCCGGGAGCAGATTCACGTCGGGCCGCGAGCGGCCGCATTCCCAGTTGCTCGCCGCGTTGGGGGTGATCCCGAGCCGACGGGCAAACGCCTTCTGCTCCAGACCGCTTTTCTCCCGGTAAAACCGGATCCGCTCACAGATCAGCGGGAGCGGCGTTTTTTCTATGGGCACTCCCCATGCTGCGTTTACCACGCTTGCCTCGCGCGAAACGGAGAGATCTATTTTTCTGCGGGCCATGATCCGTCGCCTCCTTGTACGAGATCAGTATAACACATAAACTTGCGGAAGTAAACAGGAAAAACAAGTTAAAACGCAAATAATTTATTCCACTTGCTGCGGCGCGAAAAACGGAATCCGTTTTGAATTCCAGCTTGATTTATTCGGGAAAAGGAATATAATAATAAAAGTTAGAAATGTTTAACCAAGCTCTTTTTTCCGGGTCAGCTTCAGGACCGGCGGAAGAGCTGCGGGCTGAGAAGCTGTCTGCGGAGCATACGGAAAAAAAGGTCTGTACGGAGGGCCGTTGTATGAAGAGACTGACATCAAGACAAAAGATCCTGTTTGGCGTATATGCCATGCTTCTGGCCATGGCGGGTGATTACCTGCTCGGATTCGGCACATCTGTGATGAGCACACCACAGTTTTGACAGGAGGAGAAAAAATGAACCGACAAATCATCCTGACGGAAGCGCTCGTGTTTGCGGGCCTGTTCACGGCGATCCTGTTCGCGTATTACCGCGGCGACCGGAAAACCAGCGCGGCGAGCATCCACAACTATCCGCCGGACATACAGGAGGAATACTTCAAGACGCATGAACGGGTCGATGTGAGCTACCGGTCGAAAAACGTCTTTCTGACGAAGTCGCTCGGCGTGCTGATTTTCACCGGCATCCTGTTCGTCTGCGCGCGGATCGCCGGAGCCGACACATTTTGGAAGGGCTTTTGGCTCGCGTTTGGGCTGATGGCGTGGATCGGCGTATACGACACCTGCTTTCTGGACTGGGTGCTCTTTGCCAGACTCCCGATGTTCCGGCTGGAAGGGACCGAGCACATGGACAAGGCCTATCGTCAGAAGTGGTTTCACGCGAAGGGGATGCTGTTTCCCGGCATCGTGTTTGCGCTGATCCCGGCCGCGCTGGTCGGCTGGCTCATCACGCTGGTGCGCTGATCCGAGCGGAGCCGACGGCAAGGCTGATCCTGACGCTGATCCGGGTCGTCGGAGCGGCCGTCGCTGCCGGGATCGTCGCGCTCGTGTTTTGACAAACCAATACCCGCTGAAGACTCGTGTGATGGCTGCGCGGAGTGAACGGCTCCGTATTGCGGCCCCATACGAGCGCACGGAGGCAAACATCGCCCGTTCAAGCTGTTCTACGCAGAAATCCCCGAGATTTCCTGCCCGGATATCTTGAACGGGCGATATTCATGACATATAATCATTCTAACAAACGAATGAGGAACGGCGAGCAGTCACATCTCAATCGGGTAAGGAGGGAAGAACATGCCCATAGTCGGTGCGATCATGGTTCCGCATCCCCCGATCCTCCTGCCGGAGGTCGGAAGGGGAGAGGAAAAGAAAATAGCAGCCACAGCCGCGGCGTATGAGCAGGCGGCAGCGTTCGCGGCTGAGCTCGGGCCGGACACGATCGTCCTGGCTTCGCCGCATTCGATCATGTATTCGGATTATTTCCACATCTCCCCGGGGAAGGCCGCAAAGGGCGATATGGGCCAATTCCGCGCGCCGCAGCTGACATTCCGCGTGGAGTATGACGCGGAGTTTGCGGACACGCTTTCAAGGCTCTGCGAGCGGACCGGCTTTCCCGCCGGAACGCTGGGGGAACGGAAGGCGGAGCTGGACCATGGGACGATGATCCCACTGTATTATGTCAACCATTATCTTCAAAACTATAAGCTCGTCAGGATCGGCCTGTCCGGCTTGCCGCTTGCGGAGCATTACCGTCTGGGGAGGATGATCCAACAGACGGCGGACAAGCTCGGCAGAAGGGTGGCCTTTATCGGCAGCGGCGATCTGTCCCACAAGCTGCGCGAGGATGGTCCTTACGGCTTCGCAAAAGAGGGACCGGACTACGACGGGCGCATCATGGACGTGATGGGCAGGGCCGCCTTTGACGAACTTCTGGACTTTGACGAGAGCTTCTGCGAGAAGGCGGCCGAGTGCGGGCACCGCAGCTTCTGCATGCTCGCAGGCGCGCTGGACGCCAAGCGCCTGGAGACAAAGCGCCTGAGTCATGAGGACACGTTCGGCGTCGGCTACGGGATCTGCACCTATCGCGTGTGCGGGGACGACCCGGACAGGCGGCTGCTTGAGAAGTGGGAGGCCCGGCGGAACAGGGCCCTCACGGAGAAGCGGGCAAAAGAAGACGCCTTCGTGAGACTGGCCCGGGCGGTGATCAACGCATGGATCGGAGAGAGGAAGAGATTCCCCCTGCCGGATGACCTGCCGCCGGAAATGACCGAGCGGCGAGCCGGGGCATTCGTCTCTCTCCACAAGGACGGCAGACTGCGCGGCTGCATCGGGACGATCGGGCCGGTGCGGAGCTGTGTCGCGGAGGAGATCGCCGAAAACGCGATCAGCGCCGCGACCCGGGACCCGCGCTTCAGCCCGGTCAGGCAAGAGGAGCTGGACAGCCTGGAGATCAGCGTGGACGTTCTCTCGACGCCGGAAGACATCCGCTCCAAAGCCGAGCTGGACGTGAAGCGCTACGGCGTGATCGTCAGCAAGGGGGCGAGAAGAGGACTTCTGCTGCCCAATCTGGAGGGCGTGGATACGGTGGACGAGCAGGTTTCCATCGCCCTGCGGAAAGCAGGTATCTCGGAGCACGAAAAGGGGATCAAGCTGCAGCGCTTTGAGGTGGTGCGCCATGTCTGAAAACAGGGTCGTGTGTGAGGTCTGCCCGCACCACTGTGCGATTCCCGAGGGCGGCAGGGGCAAATGCCGCGTGCGGGGGACAAGGAACGGGAAAAACGTGCCGCTTCGTTACGGGATCGTGAGCTCCGTCGCCCTCGATCCCATCGAGAAGAAACCGCTGCGCCGTTTTTATCCCGACAGCACCATCCTCTCGGTCGGCAGCTTCGGCTGCAACCTGAACTGTCCCTTCTGTCAGAACTGGGAGATCTCCATGACCGACGGCAGCGAGGTCTTGCGAGGCGAAGAGACCGGGCACGATCTCGCGCCGGACGTTCTGGCGGACATGGCGGAAAGGCTGCGCGGCCGCGGGAACATCGGCGTCGCCTTTACCTATAATGAGCCGACGATCTGCTATGAGTATATTCTGGATACGGCGAAGCTCTTGAAAGAAAAGGACCTGAAAACCGTTCTGGTCACAAACGGCTGTGTGGAGGACAAGATCGCCGGGCAGCTGCTCCCGCTTGCGGACGCGCTGAACATCGACCTGAAATGCTTTGACGCCGAAACCTATCGGAACGTGCTGGGCGGTGATCTGGAAACAGTGAAGCACTTTATCGAAAGAGCGAGCTCCCGATGCCATGTGGAGCTGACAACGCTGATCGTCCCCGGCATGAACGATTCGGAGGCGGAGATGCGCTCGCTCGCAGACTGGATCGCGTCTCTGCCGGACGGCGAAGAGATCCCCCTGCATATCACGCGCTTTTTCCCGCGCTACCGTATGACGGATAGAGCGGCGACGGAGCGGAAAACCGTACTGCGGCTTTCGGAAATCGCAGGAGAAAAGCTGAGGTATGTCTATCCCGGGAATATGTAATGGAAAGCCGATGCACGTTGTTCTTCCTTGTCGGTCCCATCCTGTGCGCCGCTTATGGCGTCCGGGGATCGATTTGCGATCTGCATGTGGACAATGACACATGAAAAAGCGCAAGAGAATACTCATTGACAATCATCGGATCCGCTCATATTATTAAAGTACGGAGTACAGGCAGAGAGAGGGGACGCGACATGAAGCCAGGAAGAATCACCGTGATCCGAAAGGCTTTCTCAATAGACGGAAACACGAATATCGGGGATGCGGTGCTGTTTATCGGGGAGACGCTGCGCAGCCTGGGGATCGGGAACCGCTCGGCGGTCAAGACCGAGATGGCGGTTGAGGAGACGGCGCTGCTGCTGCAGCGGAACGCGCCGGAGCATGGCGTCCTGCAGGTTCGGATCGGGCGCTTTTTCGGAGATATCAGCGTCACGCTCTCCATGGCCGGCGAGGAGTTCGACCCCTTCGCGTACGATGAAGAGCAGTCCGAGGATGCGATCCGCTCCGTTTTTCTGCGCTCCTTCGGCGAGAATTTCAAGTACAGGTACAAGCACCATGAGAACCGCGCCCGGATCCTGGTGCAAAAAAGAGAGCGGTCGATGCTCGTCTATACCCTCGTCGCGATGGCGCTGGGGCTGCTGTTCGGCCTGCTGGCCAGCTTTGCGCTGCCGGCGGGACTGACGGAGGGGATCTGCACCTATGTGCTGCAGCCTGTCAAGACCGTTTTCATGAACGCGCTGCAAATCATCATTGCGCCGGTCGTGTTCTTTTCCATCGTCACCTGCATCTCTCAGTTCAGCAGCGTTGCAGAGCTCGGCAAGATGGGTGCGAAGGTCATGGGGATGTATACGATGACGACGGTCATCGCGGTCTGCCTCGGGATCGTCTGTTTCCAGGCGTTTCATCCGGGCGCATTCGGCTTCGCGCTGGCCGGCGGTCTGGGGCAGGCTGCCATCTCGGTGGATACCGGCGTCGACACATCGATCCTTTCGACGATCGTCAACATCGTGCCCTCCAATTTCCTCGCGCCGTTTCTGGAGTCCGATACGCTCCAGATCATTTTCCTGGCGGTGATCTGCGGCGTCGCCGTGGGGATGATCGGAGAATACTCCGCTGTGCTGAAGGAGTTTTTTGAAGCCTGCAATTCTCTGTTTCTCACGATCACGACGATTTTTTCAAAGGCCATCCCGCTGGCCGTGTTTGCGTCCATGGCCCTGCTGATCGTGGAGGTGGGCGGACAATCCCTCCTCCCGCTGCTCGGGTATGCCGGCGTTGTCATCCTCGCGGTGATCCTGATGATCGGCGTCTACGGACTGCTGGTTGCGGTAATGGCCCGGCTGAATCCGATCACCTTCTTCCAAAAATGCTGGGAGGGGATGCTGACCAGCTTTACCCTTGCCTCCAGCTCCGCCGCCATGCCCGTGAATCTGAGGACCTGTACCGATAAACTGGGCATCTCTCCGAAGGTGTGCAATTTCTCGATCCCACTCGGAGCGACGATCAACATGGACGGAGCCTGTATCGGTTTCTCGGTGACGGGGCTGTTTCTGGCGCGGGCCTACGGCGTCACGGTCCCGACATCGGCGCTGTTTTCCCTTGCCATCACCATCATCCTGCTGTCACTGGGCTGCCCCGGCGTCCCGGGAGCAGGGCTTGTCTGCCTCGGCGTCGTGCTGGAGACGCTGCATGTCCCGGTGGAGGCCATCGGACTGATCATT